>JALVJE010000158.1 GCA_027028505.1 Bacteroidales bacterium | reverse complement strand
GATGGCCGATATACGATATTAAAACTGGCACTTAAACTCAAAAGGAGAGAATGGTTCACTGGTATCTGGAATTATTCTCGTCACTTTGAGTATCCTTTTGTCTATTCTAATGCGTAATCTGGGATAATCAAGACGCGCAAAAGCGCGTCTCTACGCTGCTTGTTATTTATTCATCACTCCACTATTCCATCATTCCATCATTCCATCATTCCATCATTCCATCATTCCATCCTTCCATCTTTCCATCATTCCATCCTTCCAACATTCCCTCCTCCCTTATTAGTGTGGAGTGCCTAGAGTTTGGAGTGCCTAGAGTTGAGTTGTTTTCGCATCCTGCCTGCGGCAGGCAGGTATCGCCTTATCTCTTCATCGTTCATCGTTCATCATTCATCGTTCATCATTCATCGTTCCCTCTTGCATCTCTCGAAAAAAGGCACCAAATTTGTGCTGTTCCAGTCACAACGTAAAAAAGGCACCACGACCCATGGACCAGATCACAAAAAAAGACCGTCTCCTGCTGACGCTGCTCCTGGGGCTGCTTATCGCCCCTCTTCTGTCGGCCGGACCGCGAAAGCCCTATTACCGCATCGGGGTGGTCATACCGCATCTTCCCAACCGGGAGGTATACCTTGGATATCATTTCGCCGACAAGAACTATGTAGAGGACACCCTCCGGCTGGACGCCAAAGGGAAAGGTTTTTTTGAGGGCACCGACACCCTGCCGGGCGGTGTGTACCTGCTGGTCATGCCCAACATGCAATACCTGGAGTTCCTGGTGGATGCAGACAACCGTTTCTTCACCATCGAGACCGACACCACTGACTTCTTCAATACCCTGAAATTCAAGGGGTCCAAAGACAACGAAGATTTCCTGGGCTACCAGAAAAAGCTCTCACATCTCAATAAACAGTTGTACGGCCTGCATAAGCGACTGCGGATGAACAAAGGTCATGCCGATTCGACGGAGGTGATCCGGGAGCAGATCGATGCCATCAACCGGCAGACCGAAGCGCTCAACAAAGCGTTCATCGCGGATCATCCCGGCACTTTCGTGGCCCATCTGGTAGCAGCGATGACCCCGCCAGATGTACCGGACATTAAGATAGCGGAAGATGTGCCCAACAGGGATTCCCTGCTGTGGGTAAGGCGCTATGGTTATCTGCGCGATCACTATTTCGATGGGGTGGACTTCTCTGACGCGCGGCTGCTGCGGTCGCCGGTGCTGTACAACCGATTGAACCAGTATTTCAACCGCATCCTGGTACAAACGCCCGATTCGCTCATCCCCCAGGTGGACCGTATCATCGAAAGGGCCCAAAGCAACGACAAGGTGTATCAGTATGTGATCATCTGGCTGCTGAACAATTATCAGCAGGCAAAGATCATGGGTCTGGATGCGGTGTATGTCCACATCGCTGAAAAATACTATCTGGCAGGCAAAACACCCTGGGCCGACTCCACTCTGCTCACCAAGCTGCAGGAGCGGGTAGATCATATCAAACCTACCCTCATCGGCCACAAAGCCCACGACCTGAAGATGGAGACCCTCGACGGACAGTGGGTCGACCTTTTTGAGATCGACGCCCCCTACACCGTCCTTTTCTTCTGGGATCCCAACTGCGGCCATTGCAAGAAAGCCATCCCGCAACTGCACAGTCTGTATGAAAAGTACAGGAACAAAGGCCTGGAGGTGATGACCATCTATATTTACGATAACAAAGAGGTATGGAAAAAATATCTGGAGGAGCATGACTTCCTCGACTGGATCAATGCCTGGGATCCGTATCAGCTCACCCGTTTCCGGGACTATTATGATGTATACAGCACCCCGGTGATCTATGTTCTCGACCGCGACAAGAAGATCGTCGCCAAACGCCTCGACGTGGATATTCTGGCCAGATTCCTGAAAGACAAGCTGGAATAATGAGTTTTGATTTCTGATTTCTGATTTCTGATTCTTGATTTGAGGCTTCACGCAAATGACACAAAGGAAGATGCAAAGGACGCAGATCGCCGGATAAGAATGATGAATTCCAAATTTCAGAAACTCTTCAACTCTTCAACTTATCAATCCCGAATTTCCTGGATCTCCGATCCACTGGAAATTCGAGGATGCTCGCAAATCTCGATTTGCGGCACTCATCAACTTAACATCTGAACTTTTTACTATCTTTCTGCAATAAAAAGTTCATCCTCATGGCTGTTCGTATCTTCACATTTTATTTTCGTACCGGTAGAAAAAAGATCCTTTTCTCCCTTCTTCTCTTTCTGATGGCAGGGATGCTGACCCTTAACGCCCAGGACAAAGCTCCGGAAGACACTGTCAAAAAAGCTGAAGAGCTGATCCCGGCCACCCGTTTTGCCGGAGAATTACCTGCAGCCTTTACTACCCTGCAGGAAATACGGAACAGTGTCATCACTACCGCCGGGATCTCCGAACTGAAAAAAGACCTGGACACCATTTTCACGGAGATCGACCGTTTCAGTGAAAAAATGGCCCGCACTGATACCGGCATCCTACAGCAGAAAGCTCTGAAGAACCTCATTTTTTTATGGCAACAACAAAAGGAAAAACTTATTGAACAACAGACCCTGTTGGAGGACCATCTGGAAACCCTCCAGGGAAAGTTGTCGGTAACGAACCACCTTCTAACCCTTTGGAAGAAAAGCATAGAGGTCAATGGCCAGGACCTCTCGCCGGAGAACAAAACTGTCCTGGACAGTTTTCTGGTAAATACAAGTACCCTGCGAGACACCCTGGAACGGAAGAGTCTGGTGTTCATGGGCCTTCTGCAGGATGTATCCAACCAGATCATACGCATCAACAGGACCCTCAGGACCCTGCAGGCCGAGCTGAAGAAAAAGCAGAAAATGTTGCTCAGCAGCAAAGGGCCCTCCCTCTTTCAAGTGATATCAGGCAAAGCACAGGGCTACACTTTTATAGGGGATATCGGAGACAATATCTCCTCCAGCCTGCCTCCTATAAAGGATTATCTCAACAACAAACGTTTTGACCTGTTGTGGATCCTGCTCATCTTCCTTTCGCTGTATTTCATACTTTACTTTCTTGACAAGCACAAAGAGAGCGAGATCCGGCAGGCAAGAAAAAACTCCTATATTCAGAAGACCCTCATCCTGGTCGCCCGGCCGCTGTGGACCTCTCTCTTCCTGTCCTTACTATCAGCCCGACTCATCCTGACCTCTGCGCCCCATGACCTGTACATTTTATTGTACACCCTCACCCTGATCCCCTTGTTCATCCTGGTGCCGGCCATGCTGCACCGCAATCACCGGCAATATTTTTATGTCATCGGCTCATTGTTCCTGGTGGATAATATCAGCGAATTACTCTTTTACGGTTATCTGCTGA
>JALVJE010000157.1 GCA_027028505.1 Bacteroidales bacterium | reverse complement strand
CTATAATATAAACATTATGGAAAAAAAGAACAAATCTCCGAAAGAAAAAAAAGGGAATTTTTTCAGTTCGAACATCAAGTTCCTGCGTCGCCGTAAGGGATGGACGCAGGATGATGTGGCTTTTGCGCTGGGGATGAAGCGCTCGACGCTGAGCGGTTATGAGAACCGCGTGGCAGAGCCGGCGATGGATGTATTGCTGGCCTTTTCCGATCATTACCGCATTGCCGTGGACACCCTGCTGAAGGTCGATCTCTCCTCCCTGTCGGAGAGCCAGCTCTCGCAACTGGAGCGCGGTGCGGATGTGTACATCCGGGGGAGCAACCTGCGGGTGCTGGCCACCACGGTGGACCGTTCCAACGAGGAGAACATCGAGCTGGTGCCCGAGCGGGCCAAGGCGGGCTACCGCACCGGCTATGCCGACCCGGAGTTCATCGGTCAGCTGCCGGCGTTCCAGCTGCCTTTCCTCTCGCCCGGCCGCAAGTACCGCACCTTCCAGATCACCGGCGACTCGATGCTGCCCATCCCCGACGGCGCCTGGGTGACGGGGGAGTATGTGCAGGACTGGTCGACCGTCGTCTCCGGCCAGGCCTACATCATCTTTACCCTCGACGACGGCATCGTCTTCAAGATCGCGGAAAACCTCCTCGAGGAAGCGCACAAGCTGCGACTCCACTCGCTCAACCCGGTGTATGACCCCTACGACGTGGATGTGCGGGACATACGGGAGATCTGGAAGTTCGTACATTACATCAGCACCGAGTTGCCCGATCCCGTGATCCCCGAACGGCAGGTCATGTCGATGCTTGCCCGCCTGAAACAGGATGTGGACAGACTGAAGAGGAATGTTGAACGATGAACGATGAACCCCGCCCGGACAACCGTCCGGTCGGACGGGGATGAATGGCGAAGGTCGAAAAGTGGAAAAAGTAGGAAAAGTGGGAAGAGTAGGAAGAGTCAGCGATGAGAGATGAGAGATGAGAGATGAGAGATGAGAAAGACCCCGCCTCGCCTTCGCGTAGCCGCTTCGGCGAAGCAAGGAAGGGGTCATAAGACAGTAGCCGCAGTTACGCCTGCGGTGAAAGAAGCATGCAACGGCTATCTCTGTCTTTCATTCAATACATAACTTGTGCTTCTTCCTCCGGAACTGTCCTGCCTCAATATCCCTTTTCCGATCAGATCTTTTATGTCCCTTAAGGCCGTGTCCTGCGAACACCTGGTGATCCTGGCCCATTTGGATGTCTTCAACTTACCGCTAAATCCATCCAGCAACTTGTTGATCATTAATCTTTGGCGACTGTTCAGTTCTGTATCCTTATGCCTGTCCCAGAAATCGGCCTTGTGGACGACCCTTTTTATCGTACTTTCCGTATTTTCCAGTGCCCGGTATAAGCAGTTCATAAACCAGAGGATCCATTCGGTTATATCTCTGTCCTTGTATTGCGTCTTTTGCAAAGTCTCGTAATAGGCCTTTCTTTCCCGCAGGATCTGATCCGAAAGACTGTAGAACCGATGGGAGCTTTGCTCTGAACGGGCCAGCAGCAGATCCGAGATCGCTCTGGCGATCCTTCCGTTGCCATCGTCAAAAGGATGAATGATGATAAACCGGAAATGAGCGATCGCCGATTTTATGATCAGATCGATCCGGTTGTCCGTGTTAAACCAGTCGAGAAACCTGTCCATCTCATATCTTACTTCCCGGGGCGGAGGGGCCTGATAATGTATCTTTTCTTTTCCCATGGCCCCTGATACGACCTGCATCTCCCCGGTTCTGTAGGAACCAACATCTATTTTATGCAATCCGCTTCTGCCTGTCGGGAAAAGGGCGGCGTGCCAGCTGAATAACCTTTCTTCGTCAAGGGGTTTGTTGAAATTCCGCGTGGCATCAAGCATCATCTCTACAACTCCTTCCACATACCTGTCAGAATGAACCATGCCGGCATACTCCAGTCCCAATCTTCTGGCAATGGATGAACGCACCTGTTCATGATCCAGGATTTCGCCCTCTATCTCTGATGATCCCAGGACATCCAATGTCAATGTATTAAGCAATGTCTCGTTCCGTAGGGAGAATCCCAAAGCATTTATCCGGCCGAAGATCATACCCTGCAAATAACGGACTTTCCCCAGCAGCAGATGAACTTCCTTCTCATCCCAGATAAAATCGGTCCAGTTTCGGTACTGATAAATGTATTTCACCATCATTTCCACTATTATGTTACAAATATAGTAAATATTCTCCGCATTTTTAAGGAGATTATAGGGATTATTCTCCGCATTTTTGAGAGAAGAAGGAAACTCCCCGTCCGAACGGATGACTCCCTGTCTGCCGCCAGGCAGGCGTTCATCCCCGTCCGAATGGACATTCGTCCGGGCGGACGGGCGGGGAAGCGCGATGCTCGAAGCTCGAATTAGTTGATGAGTTGATGAGTTAATGAGACTATGATTTTATGAGGCGAAGCTGAAATAAAATCATTGAGTCGAATTAATCCCGACTTATCGGGGTTGAAAGGTTGAAAAGTTAACCACTAACTCCACACTCCACACTCTAAGTACTCCACACTAATGAAGGCAAAAGTAATCCGCCTTCGCCAGAGCTTCGGCGGACGAGGAAAGGCAAAAGGCAAAAGGGGTGCAGGGTACAAGGTGCTAGGTGCTAGGTGCTGGGTAATCACGCTCCCCAAACTTTTAACTTTAGCTCACTTTTAACTTTTAACTCTGATCCGCCGGCAGGAACGATGAACAAAAAAACTATGAACGGAGAACCGATAACTCTGAACTTTTCCTTATCTTCATAGCAGCAAGAAAACAAGATCTTTCGGCATGGGTAAAAAAGGCGGAATAAAGGCTCCCTTTCGTGGCAACAGGAAGAAACCCTCCCGCGAGGAGATCATGAAGCAGTATGAGTTCCTGCTGGACATTTCCGACACCTATATCTCCATGATCGGGCGTGATTATACCTATCTGATCACCAACGAGGCTTTCTGCAAGGCGCTGAACCTGAAAAAATCGGAGGTGACAGGCAACACCCCCATGCGTATCTGGGGCCAGGACACCTTTCAGAAGATCATAAAACCTTACCTGGATGAGAGCTTCAGATCCAGGGAGATCCGTTACACCCGCTGGTTTGAGGTACCGGACAAGGGAGACCGTTTTTTTGAGGTGACCTTCCGTCCCCACCTGGATGATAAGGGGGAGGTGGATTTTGTGCTGGTGAGCTCGCGGGATATGACCGATCAGGAAAAAGCGCGTATGCAACTACAGCAGCAACAGCAGGACCTGGAGTTGGTGAACACCGTTAACCGCCTCTACAGCGAGGGAAAGAGTGAGACGGAGATCACCTCGGTCCTGATCAAAAAGATCAGGGTCCTGTTCGGCGCTTTTGCTGCGAACATTTTTCTGGCCGATGATCTGCATGCACGTTTGCGTCCCTTGAATTTTTTCCTGCCTGAAGAAGAGGCCAAAAGGGTGAAATTCTGTCTCAGTGCGGAAGCTTTCAGGGGGTTTGGGAAAGGGAGCTATTTCCGCTATGTCCTCCAACGGAAGAAAGTGGTCCATATCACACAGAAAGAGAGGATCCGGCGGGTTATCCGGGAGCTGACAGATGATAACGAGGCCGCTGATTCTATGATCGCTTTGCTGGAGAAGTATGATGTTTCCAGTATGCTGGTGGTCCCGCTGGTCAAAGACAATGACAGCCTCGGGGTACTGGGGATCGCCCGCGACAAACCTTTTACGGAGGAGGAGACCGAACGGATCAAAAAGCTGGGATACCAGATCATCGTGGTGCTCAAACGCATCAAGGAAGAGTATCGACTCAAACAGAACGAACAGAGTCTGGAGGAAGCCCAGCGTATCTCCCTGCTGGGTGACTGGTCATGGAATCTGCAAAACAATGAAGTGCGATGGTCGCGGGAGTTTTTTCGTATCCTGGGATACGATCCCCGCAGGGACAAACCTTCCCTGAAGTTGTTGTCGCGCCGGATACATCCGGAGGACAGAAAGAAAGTCCTGCAGAAGATCTCCGGATCCATACATAAATGCAGGAAAAAATGCACCGATCAGTTCCGGCTGCTCATGCCTGACGGTACGGTCAAATATATCAGTTCTAAAAGTGTCCTGGAATATGTGGATGACAAACCCCGCCGTTGGCACGGTACCATCCATGATATCACATCCCTGAAGGAGGCAGAGCAGAAACTGCTTCACCAGACACGGGAGCTGTCGCTGATCAACCGCCTGAACCTGGAACTGAACAAAGGGACCTCTCTGGAGAAGATCAACCAGATCTTTTACAGATTGATCAGGGAACTTTACCCCATCAGCCACTTGATCATCTTCATGCGGGAACCTTTTGATGAGAACTTTCATCTCGTTTTCTCTGCCATACCGGACGATACGATAACGATCCTGAAAGAAAACAATGATACCTCGGTTTTCTTTAAGGTGCCGGTCAGGGGATTTAAAGAGTTCCTGAAGAGGTTCGGACAGAATGATCCGTTCATGATCCTCAATGATCCCGACCGCATGAAGGAGGCTATGAATGTTTTGTTTACCGATGATGAGCGTAACCGCAGTGTAGTGGATATTCTCAGCGACCTGGGACTGAAGAGCCAGCTCTTTTACCCGGTCATGTCAGGGAACGATCTGCTGGGATTCATCAACCTGAACAGCACGGAGGTGCTGGAGAGGGAACAGTTGAAAAACCTTTCGTCGGTGCTCGGGCAGGTGGCCATGGTCTTGCTGAAAAAGATCGCCGAGGATGAGATGCAGCGGTTGTATAACGCCATAGAACGACTGAATGAGGTACTTATTATCTCCGACCGTAACGGGACGATCCTTTATATCAACCGGGCGGTAGAGAAGATCCTGGGGTATGATCGGGACAGGCTGACCGGAAAAAATATCAGGACAATGCGATATACGGAAGAAGATCCGGCTTTCTACGAAAATATCTGGAATACGGTCCTGCAGGGCAGATCCTGGTCAGGGATGCATCGACTGCAACATAAGAACGGGGAGATGGTCATGACCCGTTCGAACGTTACACCCATCCGGAATGACGAGGGAGAGATCCTTTATTTTGTGACCATCCTGCAGGATATCACCCGGGAGATCGCCCTGGAGCAGTATATGCAACGAACGCACAAGCTGGAGATGATGGGACGTTTTGCCGGCGGACTGGCCCATGATTTTAACAACATCCTGGCCACCATCATGGGATATATTGATATGGTCATGGACGAGGAGGACCCGGAGAGCTGCCGTTACAGGTATCTTAACAAAGCCAAAATGTCCGGTAAGAAAGCGGAGGAGGTGATCCGTAAGCTGCTCACTTTCAACAGGGGGGTGGACCCTCAGTTGGAACCTGTGGATATGACCTCCCTTCTCAGGGAGATCTTTGCCTTGCTGAAACCGCAGATACCCCGGCATGTGGAGACGGAGATAGAGGATCACAGCGGAGGAGCGGAGATAACGGCCGATCCGGCGCAGATGCGTCAGGTGTTCCTGAACCTCCTGTCCAATGCCATCTATGCGGTGCGGGACAAAAAGAACGGCCGGGTCTGCGTGACCCTGGAAGTGCTGGAAGCCTCCGGCAAGACAAAACGGAAATATCCTGAACTGAAGAAGGGTAGATGGCTGTGTGTCAGGATCACGGACAATGGGGAGGGGATCCCTCCCGAGGCGGTGGACAAGGTGTTCGATCCTTTTTACACTACCAAGCCCGTGGGTGAGGGCTCGGGCATGGGCCTCTCGGTGGTCCACGGTATCCTCCGCAATCACAACGGGGTGATCCATCTGGAGAGCGATCCGGGCAAAGGTACGGTCTTTACGGTGTTCCTGCCGGCAGAGTAGTTTTACAGTTCATAGTTCATAGTTCACAGTTCATAGTTCATAGTTCATAGTTCACAGTTCATAGTTCACAGTTAAATTTAATTCGAACTTCGAGCATCCCCGCCCGTCCGCCCGGATGACCTGGTCGGACGGGGAGGAGCTCCGGTCGGACGGGAAGCTTCGAGCTTTCTTTTTTGTCACTTCTTTGCACCCTTTAATCTCCTGAAAACAGAGCTTCATAAAAAAGAGGTGATCTGGGTCATCATTATTGATGAGATGGATCATTTCGGACCAAATAATTGATTAAATTAGCATCAGGTAGCGAATATATTTTTTTTCTTTGCTGTTCGAATAAACCAGTTGTATGAGCAGGATTCTTCTGATAGAAGATGATGTGGATTTCCGGTGGATGCTTTCCGAAATGCTGAAGCGGGAAGGTTATGAGGTACAAACTGCCGACAATGGGGAGGAGGGGGTTCGTCTGCTCGATCAAAACACTTATGACCTGATCATTACCGATATCATCATGCCTGAAAAAGAGGGGTTGGAGACCATCATAGACATCATGAACCGGAACCCCGGCAACAAGGTCATCGCTATCTCCGGCGGAGGGCGGTCGGCTGCCGGCAGTTATCTCAAAACAGCCGAGTACTTCGGGGCGGTAAGATCTTTTCAGAAACCCTTTGACAGGAAAGATTTTCTTCTGGCTGTGCGGGACCTGGTGAATGCGTGAGAGGAGAGCACAAAGTGTGGAGTACTTGGAGTACTTAAAGTACTTGGAGTGTGGAGTGCCTAGAGGTTGGAGTTGAAAGTGCCTTAAGTGTGCTAAAGTTAAAAGTTGGTAGCTCAGAACTCTTCATTTCAATCATTCACTCATTCAATCATTCACGCATTACCTACTACCCAGCACCCCCGTCCGAACGGACGTTCGTCCGGGCGGGCAGCACCTAGCAACCTGCACCCTGGACCCTTTATACCTTCTGCCTTTCTTCGTCCGACGTAGCCTGGGCGAAGTCGGATTACTTTTGCCTTGTTTTTACTGATTCTGCCTGAGCAGTTCACTTACGTAACTGCCGATGCTGAGGGCTGCCGTGAGTCCCGGCGATTCGATGCCCACCAGGTTGACCAGTCCCGGTAATCCGTGTTCACTTTCTTCCCGTATTAAAAAATCCCTTGGTGTATCTCCCGGTTTTTGCAACTTGGGACGTATGCCCGCCTGGTCGGGGGCGAGGTCGCCGGACTCGAGGAAAGGCAGAAAACGGCGTGTTTTCTCCAGGAAATCTTCGGCGTGTGCAGGGTCGACCGTATAATCCACCCGGCCGTCCTCCAAAAAAATGGTGTTGGGCCCCAGCTTCTGGCGGCCCGTCATGTCGGGCGTGGTGTGGATGCCGAGGCCGGTGGTGTTCAGCTCGGGAACAGGATAGATGAGGCGGTGGATCAGCTTGTGCTTGCCGTTGAGCAGGGCAAAATATTCCCCTTTCCAGAAATAGGTCCGGTACGAAGGATCGTCGATGCCGGCCATGCGGGCCACCGTTTCGGCAGAGAGTCCGGCAGCGTTGATCAGATAACGGGAGGAGAAATCAAAGGTTCCCCCGTCGGCATCAAGGATGCCGATGCGGTAGCCGCCCCCTTGCAAGGGCGCAATGCTCTTCACTTCGCAGTTGTACGCAAATTCTGTTCCGCCGATCGCCGCGTCATTCTCCAGCGACTGCATGAGGGCGTGCACGTCAACGATGCCGGTGGAGGGGAAGAAAGCTGCATACCGTGCCTCGATATTCGGCTCCAGGCCGGCGATCTCCTGCCGGTCCAGGAGACGGCCGTCACGCACCTCATTAGCACGGGCCGTGGCCAGGATCTCCTCCAGGACCTCTTTCTCCTCTTCCCGGGTGGCAACGATCAGCTTGCCGCACCGCTTGTGAGGGATCTCACGCTCCCGGCAGTAGGCGTACAGGCTGTCGCGGCCCTCCCGGCAGAGGATCGCCTTGAGACTCCCCGGGCGGTAGTAGATACCCGAATGGATCACCTCGCTGTTACGGCTGGAGGTCTCCATGCCGAATTTTTCGTGTTTCTCCACCACGAAGACAGAGGAGAAATGACGGGATACCTCTGCCGCTATCGCCAGACCTACCACCCCTGCACCGATGATCGTTACTTCTGCATCCATGAGGTCAAAGATAGAAGAAAAAGAGGCAAGAGACAAGATGCAAGAGCTAAGAGCCAGGAGCCAAGAGACAAGATACAAGACAAGAGATGAGCGGTGAGAGGTGAGAGGTGAGTCCTTCGATACGCCTTCGGCTACTCAGGAACCGGTGATGAGTATAAAGTGATAATTACTGTAGAGACGCGCATCCTGCGCGTCTTGATTTTTAGTGTATTCCCCCGGGGTTGTGGAAGATCATGTCTGGCCCATATAGTAAGGAGAAATGAGAGATGAGAAAAGATGAGAGAGCCTGATACGAAGTAAATGGAATTACAAACCCTGACATGATTATTCAATTTTTTCCTACTTTTATATATTATAACAGAGAAGTTGTTGAATATGACTGATGAGCCTGGAAGAGGATAGGGGATGAGGAAAAATGGTTTGTATGTATGGATAGCGGTCTGGCTTTTTTCAGCCCTCTTTGTGGTTTCCTGTATTGATAAGGATGCAGGAGATATTGATCCTTCGATCGTTTACGATGCGGAATTTTCCCTGCCTGTGGGGGACAGTCTGCTGCAGGCAGAGCAGTTCGTGGATACGACGGGGCTGATCCCTGTACCTGACACGGTGGTCAGGGACACCGTCTCCTGGTTCCTGTACGACGGAATCTTTTACTATTCCCCCGATACGCTGTATTACCGATCCGAGGCCCAGGTCTCCCTCTCCGATTTCTATACCGACACGAGCGAGATCGTTTCGCTCACTTTCCGTGTGAATGCGGTGAACCGTGTGCCGGCGAGGATGGCGTTGCAGCTCTATTTTGCCGATGCCGGCAGGGTGGTGTTCGACTCGCTCTTTCCCGAAGGGCCCCTGTGGCTGGAGGCTGCTGCCACAGATGCTTCCGGCGAGGTGACGAAACCGGCTGAACTATGGAAGAAAGATATTGTCCTTACCCCGTCGCAGGTGGCTGCGATGCAGCAGATGGAATATGTCTTTGAAGAATACCGCCTGGTGTTACCCGATTCCCGTACCGACTCCATTCCTTTCTATCCCGAACAGGAGGTGTGGCTCCAGCTGGGTGTGAGGGTAGGCGTAAAGATCGTGCTGCAATGAGGAGGTGGGACAGGGTCATACTGGGACTGGGCGGAGTGCTCCTCACCCTGACGGGGATGGCCCAGCATGATCCCTCCCTGTACCTGTTGTACCAGGTGCCGGAGAGCAACCTGCTCAACCCGGCGATACAGCCGGAATGTCCGTGGTACATCGGTCTGCCGGTGCTCTCGTCGGTGCATGCCGATTATGGCAACTCTTTGTTCACCTACAACCAGCTCTTTCAAAAGCATCCCGGTGCACAGCGTACCATAGAGATCGAGCAGACCGTCGCCTCGATGCACCGGCGTGACTATTTCGGTACGGAAGCCCATGTGCAGTGGCTGGCCCTGGGTCACCGGTGGGGGGATAACAGCATCATCTTTACCATCACGGAGAAGAACAACCTGCCGGTTACCCTTCCCGGCCGGGGTGTGCAGCTTTTGTGGAACGGCAACACCCCCTACGAGGGGAAGAAGGCGGGTCTGGAGGGTACGGGCGCCTACCTGAGCCATTACCGGGAATATGCCTTATCGTGGTCGCGCCACCTGGGAGGAGGACGTTTCTTCGGGGTCCGCGGCAAGCTGCTCTTCGGCAAGATGAACCTCTCGGTGGGGCGCAACCACCTGAACGTGCGTACCGACGACCGCACGTTCGATCTTACCTTCAACGGGGATTTCAGGGTCAATGCTTCCATGCCGGTGATCGTCACCACCCACCCTGACGGCACGCTCAACAATATCGTCTGGGATGACAATGTATCCGTCCGCAGCCTGATCTTCAACGGCCGCAACCCCGGCTTTGCCCTGGATGCGGGGGTCATCCTGCCGTACGGTGACCGCTGGACCCTTTCGGCCTCGGTCCTCGACCTGGGTTTTATCCGGTGGCGTTCCTATGTCAACAACATGCAGGGACACGGCAGCTTTGTTTATCAGGGTCTGAAGACCCTGCCCCAGGGAGACGGTTACCTGGACGATCTGGTCAACACTTTCCTCGACTCGATGCATATCGGATATGTGGAAGAGGCCTACACCACTTTCCTGCCGCCGCGCATATTGGTGGGAGCCTCATACCGGGCTACGGAGAAGATAATGGCCGGGGTGACCGGCGAGGCCCTATTCCTGAAAAGTAAGATGGTCAGCTCGGTCACCCTCTCCGGTCAGTACAGGCCTGTGACTCCCGTGACCCTCATGCTCTCCTACACCTTGCAATACAATAGCTTCAACAGCCTGGGGGCGGGGGTGGTGCTGGGCCGCGACCCGGTGCAGTTCTATGTTATTACCACCAACATCCCGGGGCTGATCAAACCGCTGGACACACGCAGTGTAAATATCCGGTTCGGGTTCAATATCCTGCTGGGATGCCGTGAGAAAGGGGATGAGAGCGGCAGTAAGGGCGTAGGCAGTGCGGTGGTCAAAGCCCGGGCGGAGAGCAACGGCGTCACACCCGTGAAGTTCCGTCCCTCCCGGAGCTGCCACTCCGGCCTGCCGGTGAAGGAGAAAGCGTATAAGAAAAAGCTGAGGAAAAGAAAAAAAAGAAAGAGTTAGGAGTTGAGAGTTGAGAGGATGCTCGCAAATGCCAGCAGCATTTGCGGCATTGCGAGTATCGGGTTATGGGTAGTGATAAGAATGCTATGCAGCTGAAATTAGTTCGGGCTGCGCCCTCACGAAATTTACTCGCTGCGCTCGTGAAATTAATCCCGACGAGTCGGGATGAAATTAGATAGAAATTAGCTCACTACGTTCGCGAAATTAAGTAGAAATTTATTCGCTTCGCTCATGAAATTAAGTGGAAATTAGCTCACTACGTTCGCGAAATTAGGTGGAAATTAGCTCGCTGACGCTCGCGATATTAAGCAGTACGGTACTGGTTGCAAGGTGCTCCGCCTTCGCCCTCCGGGCTATGGCGGACAAAGTGGGTGCTGTGGGCCAAGTGGATTGGCTCTACGCTCTACGCGCTACGCACTTTTCAGACTTTTTCCACTCTTCACACTCTTCCTACATTTTCAACTTTTCAGACTCTTCGACCCTTTCGACCCTTTCGACTTTGGATTTTTTGACTTCTCCCCCTTTGAGCCCCGGCAAGCCATCGGCCGCCAGAGGCTTGCCGACGGCGCTGCCGGGATCTCCGCTTCGCTCCGACATCGCGCATCGAACTTCGAGCTTCCTCTTACTTTCCAATACAGAAATTCCTGAAGATATTTCCCAGGATCTCATCGGTGGTGATCTCGCCGGTGATCTCGCCCAGGTGGTGGATGGCCTGGCGCAGGTCCATGGCCACCAGGTCGGCGGGGAGACCGTTCTGCAGGCCTTCGGCTACCCGCTGCAGGTCGGCGGCGGCGTGCTGCAGGGCCTCATAATGCCGCATATTGCTGATGATCACCTCCTGGTGGCCCGGCTGTCGCAGGTGCATGAGACGGCCCAGCCGTTCCTTCAGTGCCTCCAGGTTCTCCTCTTTCAGCGCAGAGATAAAAAGGGGCGGCTCCGGCAGGGCAGCCAGGGCCTCCTGCAGCTTCTCAAGATCGCCGGGAGGGGCGGTGTCGCACTTGTTGACCACCGGCAGCAGGTGCTGCTGTCCGGGATCCAGCATACGGCTGATCTCCTCATATTGCTTCCTGATCTCCTCCGGGGCCGTCGTCCATTCGGTGAGCAACAGGATGATGCTTGCCTCGCGTATCTTGCGGTAGCTGCGGTCGATGCCTATCTTCTCAATGGTATCGCCTCCTTCCCGCAGTCCGGCGGTGTCGATGAAACGGTACAGGTACCCATCCACGGTGACGGTGTCTTCGATGAAATCGCGTGTGGTGCCGGGGATCTCCGAGACGATGGCTTTCTCCTCCTGCAGGAGGGTGTTGAGGAGGGTGCTCTTGCCGGTGTTGGGAGCGCCGGCGATGGCCACGGGGATACCGTTCTTCATCACGTTGCCTTCGCGGAAGGTGGCGGCCAGTCCCTGCAGGGTGGTCACCAGTCCGGTGGCCAGGGAGAGCAGCTCGCCGCGGTCGGCGAACTCCACATCCTCCTCGCCGAAGTCGAGCTCCAGCTCGATGAGGGAGGCAAAGTGAAGCAACTGTTCACGCACCTCGCCGATGCGGCGGGAGATCTTCCCCCGGAGCTGGCTGAGGGCCAGCCTGTGGGCGGCAGCGCCGGCGGCGGCGATCAAGTCGGCCACCCCCTCGGCCTGGGCCAGGTCCATCTTGCCATGGAGGAAAGCCCGCTGTGTGAACTCGCCCGGACGGGCAGCCCGCAGGCCCGCGTCGATCATCGTCAGGAGGATCTGCTGCTGGATGTAAGGAGAGCCGTGGCAGGTGATCTCCACCATCTCTTCACCCGTATAGGAGCGGGGTGCCCGGTAGAGGGTCACCATCACCTCGTCGAGCATTTCGTCGCCGCGGCGGAAAACGGCATACCGCGTGCTGTTGGCCGGCAGGACGTGCAGAGGCTGCCCGCCGGGAAGATGTACCATCCCCTCACACAGGGCGATGACCCCCTCGCCCGAGGCCCGCACCAGGGCGATGGCCCCGCTGCCGGGAGGGGAGGAGATGGCACAGATCGGATCGTTATGCGCAGCTGTCGTGGTCATTGCTGCAAAGATACAAAAAAGGAGAAGGTGCATGCCTGCCGATACCGACTGGCGGATGGGTCCATGATGAATGGTGATCTGCCTGGCTTTTACCCTCTGATATCCTTCCTGATGTCCGGTTTGCACAAAAGAGTTCCGTTAAAGATCAGTATGAAAAGGTATCATTAATTTTACTATATTTGTTGAAAAGCAGTTGTGATCATGAATACGTCAGAATTAAAAAAAGTGTTGGTGCAAAGGATCGCGGAGATCGATGATGAATCTTTTCTTCAGGCCATCAAGACCATCCTGGATGCGAAGGTTGAAGCAAGAACGATCCGTCTGACCCCCGGGCTTTCCAGGGAGATCGCAGCATCAAAACGCGAGATCGAAAAAGGATTGTCTACCGGAAATGATCAGCTTGAAAAAGAAATTGAGGAATGGCTAAGCGAAAAGTAATCTGGTCGCACAGAGCCAGGATCAAGAGATATGAGATCCTTCAGTATTATCTTGAAAGAAATAAAAGTAACATCTATCCCAAAAAACTCAATGATCGCATCAACAAAGCGATCCGCCTCCTGGTAAAGTTCCCTGACCTGGGGATCAAAACTGATATTGAAGGTGTGCGAGGGTTGATCATTGATAATTATATCCTTTTTTACGAAGTAACAGAAGAATTGATCATTGTTCATTACATATGGGATACCAGACAAGATCCTGATAATTTAACAATTAAATAATGGGGTTTACATATTGGTCTTCACCGCGGTCTCATTGTGGTAATACCTTATAGAGGGGAATAAGATTGGATCCCGGTCTTCAAATAGGAAATATCTTCACACCTCCCGAATGGGCTGAATTTGCCATCAGGCGCTTCGGGATATTCGACCGGTGGATGGCCGGGGCGAGCGTCTTTGATCCCACCATGGGTAGCGGAAATCTGCTGGCCGCCCTGATCGATCATGGCATAAAACAGGGTTATGCTATCGGTCACCTGCCCACGGACCGGCTGTATGGCAATGAACTGAACAGGGAGTACTACAAAAAGGCCCTCTCCTTTTTTTCAGAGAAGTACGGGCTGGACATGTCCGGGCGTTATACGAATGCCGATATCCTGGACCTGCCGCCCCGCAGGTTCGGGGTGATCTTCGGCAATCCTCCCTGGCAGAACTTCACCGATCTGCCTGCCCGTTACAAAGAGAAGGTCAAAGCCGCCTTCATCGCATACGGTCTGACCGGCGACCGGCGGAGCCTGCTGCTCGGGGGGTCGCGCATCGATCTGGCAGCGCTGGTGATCCAGCGGGCGATCAAAGACTTTTTATCCGAAGGGGGAGATGCTTATTTCTTCATGCCCCTCTCCCTGTTGCTCAACGACGGTGCCAGCCGCTATTTCAGGAATTACCGGAGCGGCGGGGTACGATTTGCACCCGTTAAGGTTTATGACCTGGAAGGCCTGGAGGTCTTCCCCGGCATCTCCACCCGTGCCGGTCTGGTGCATTTCAAAAGGGACCGGGAACCCTCTTTCCCCATCCCTTATGAACAGTACCAGGACGGAGCATGGAAAAGCCATCACGCCCGGCCCCTGCTGCATCCTGCTGACCCGCTCAGCGTATTACGGTCGGCAGAGCATGACCCGCTGGCCGGCTTCCGGCCCGTGGTGGTGGGGAAAGCCTCAGTGCCCCGCCAGGGGATCAATACCTGCGGCGCCAATGATCTTTTCTTTTTCGACCGTTGTGAGCAGGTGGATGAAGATACCTGTATCGTAAATGGTGGGATCACATTGCCTTCCCGGTATCTTTATCCCCTGCTCACCTCCGGGAACTTTAAGGAAGAGCAGCTCACACCCCGCAAATGGGTCCTGCTGCCTTATACGGGCAGAGGACGCCCGTTGGAGCCGGAACAGATCAAAAAAGAAACACTGCTGTGGAATTATCTGATTGCCCATGAACAGCGACTGAAAGAGCGCCGGGGCTCCCTGATAGGTGCCCGGATCAGAAGGGGCTACTGGTGGGCCCTGCTGGGGGTGGGACCCTATAATTTCATGCCGTACAAGGTCGTTTGGGAAGCTTATGGCAAAAAGCGGTTCCGGCCACGCCTCGTGGAAGGGAGATGGCAGGTGAACCAGTCGCTGCAGGCCTACATCCCTCTGCCCACACGCGGGGAAGCGGAGCGCGTGCTGGAGCAACTCCGGCAGCCGGCCGTCGAAAACTATCTTTTGTCGTTAAAAATGGAAGGCACCATGAACTGGGCCCAGCCGGGGAGGATCAGGAGGCTGTTAAGGATGAATGAATGAATGAATGCTTGAATGATTGAATGATTGAAATAGTATGTACCCAGCAACCAGCAACCAGCACCCGTGATTACTCAGGCTTTCTTGGCCTCATAGTAACAACGTTTGGGCGAGACGATCTTTTCCTCGCTTTTCAGTTTTTTGATCGCCTTGTCCACCTCTTTCTTGTCCAGTCCGGCCATTTCGGCCACTTCTCCGCTCTTGAGCGGCTTGCCCGCTTCTGCAAAAGTCTTGAATACCAGCTCTACAGTGTCCATAGTGATGATGTTTTTGTGATACGGGTAGCAAAAATATAAAAATTTCCGGATCAAAAACATCACCGGAAATTTTGTTAGCTTTGTTAAAAATGTGAACCGAAAATATTTGTACTGTGAAAAAATCCCGTTTCCGACTGATCGTTCTGGCCATCACCCTGCTGGTCCTCTTTTTTCTCTCGTTCCGGTATTACGGGGAATGGCTCTGGTTTGAGAACCTGGACTACAAAAAGGTTTTCGAGACCATGCTATGGACACGGCTGATCGTCTTTGCCGTCTTTTTCTTCCTTTTCCTGCTGCTGGCCATGCTCAATATCTACATTGCCCGCCGCATTGGTAATTTTACCCGTGCCATTTACGAGCCGGGCAAGTTCGATCCTCTGAAGATGCTGCACATCAGCGGCGACAGCATGCTGGCAGGATATGCCTGGAGTCTCTATCTGCTGGGCTTTGCGCTGATCATGGGACTCTCGTCCGTGGGGCAGTGGCAGTCGTTCCTGCTCTACCTGCATGCGGCTCCTTTCGGGGTCACCGACCCGGTGTTCGGCAAGGATGTCGGTTTCTTTGTCTTCAACCTGCCGGTATATACTTTTTTGCGCACCTGGTACCTCTCGGCGATGACCATCATCATCCTGGGGGTTGTTTTCTCGTATCTCATCGACCGGGCGATCACCATGCCCAAAGGCAAGCCGCAGGTGTACGGCAAGGCCGCCACCCATCTCTTTATCCTGGGCGGGTTGTACCTGCTGGGCATCGCCTGGACCTACCGTCTGCGTCTCTTTGAGATCCTGTACTCCACCCGCGGCGTGGCCTTCGGCGCCTCCTACACCGATATGCACGCCCTCCTACCGGGGTACCGCATCATCACCATCGTCATGCTGGCGCTGGCCCTGCTGGTGATGCTGCTTCCTCTGATACGGCGGTGGAAAATGATCTGGATCCTGGGAGGAGTTTATCTGGCAGTGCTGGCCGGTATGATCTGGCTGTGGCCGGGCGTCATACAGCAGTATATCGTCAAGCCCAACGAGTTGGAGAAAGAGCGGCCCTACATTGCCAACAACATCCGGTTCACGCGCCTCGCCTACGGACTGGACAGCATCCGCGAGGTGCCTTTCCCGACCGACCAGAAGATCACCGCGCAAGACATACAGAAGAACCGCAACACCATTGAGAACATACGCCTGTGGGACAGCCGTCCCCTGATACAGACCTACAAGCAGTTACAGGAGATACGTCTCTATTACGATTTCCACGATGTGGATATCGACCGCTACAATTTTCCCCGTTACACGCAGGTGGCACTGGCAGCGCGCGAGCTACCCGCCTCGCAGATCCCCGGCAGGGCCCGCACCTGGGTCAACATGCACCTGATGTACACCCACGGCTACGGCGTGGTGATGAGTCCTGTCAACAAGGTGACCCCCAACGGTATGCCGGATTTTGTCATCAAGAACATACCGCCCCAGTCGGAGCTGCCCATAGAGATCAAAAAGCCCCAGATCTATTACGGCGAGGAGACCGAAGACTATGCCATCGTGCATACGGAGATGAAGGAGTTCGACTATCCCCGCGGCGACCAGAACGTGTACAATACCTATGACGGCCGGGGAGGGGTGCAGCTCAAGGGCTTCTTCCGCCGCCTGGTGTTCGCCTGGAATTTCTCGGATATCAAGATCCTCATCACCGGATACATTACCCGTGACAGCCGTATCATGTATCACCGCAAGATCGCCGAAAGAGACCGCAACATAGCACCTTTCCTGATGTACGACAGCGATCCCTATCTGATCCTCGGCGAGGACGGTCGTATCTACTGGATGCACGATGCCTACACCTACAGCGATCTCTATCCCTATTCCGAGCCGGTGAGACCTGCCATGGCCCCTACATCGATCAACTATATCCGCAACGCCGTGAAAGTGGTCACCGACGCTTACGACGGCACCGTCACCTTTTACGTTATCGATGACAGAGATCCCCTGATACAGGCTTACGGGAAGATCTATCCCACCCTGTTCAGACCGTATGCGGAGATGCCGGATTTCCTGAAAAAACATATCCGTTATCCCCAGGACCTGTTCACGATACAGAACCAGATCTACAACATCTATCACATGACCGATCCGCAGGTCTTCTACAACCAGGAAGACCTCTGGAACGTGCCTACCGAGATCTACCAGGAGAGCGAGCAGCGCATGCGTCCGTATTATGTGAACATGCGCATCCCCAAAGGGGAGAGGGAGGAGTTCATCCTGATGCTGCCCCTGACCCCCTCGCGCAAGGACAATATGGTGGCCTGGATGTGCGGCCGTTGTGATGTGCCCCATTACGGCGAACTGATCGTTTACCAACTGCCCAAGGAGAAACTGATCTACGGACCCATGCAGATCGAGGCACGTATCAACCAGAAACCGGATATATCCTCCGAGCTGACCCTGTGGGGCCAGAAAGGCTCGCGCGTGATCCGCGGCAATCTGCTGATCATCCCCATACACCACTCTTTCCTCTATGTAGAGCCGGTGTACCTGCAGTCGGAGCAGAGCCAGATGCCGGAGCTGAAAAGGGTGATCGTCTCTTTCAAGGACCGCACCGAGATGGAGCCCTCCCTGGATGAGGCGCTCAGAAAGGTTTTTCTGGGCACAGGAGCCGCTCCTTCCATACAGACGGACACCACTGCCATTCCCGGGCAAAAAAGCCTCACAGCGCCTGAAAAAGGCTCAGATCCCGCTGCACAGGCCCTGGAACACTACAACAAGGCGATGGAGTACCTCCGGAAAGGCGACTGGGCCGGCTATGGCCGCGAACTGGACAGGATGAAGCAGGTGCTGGAGGAAATGGCGAAAGGAACGGCGAAGGGCGATTGATGAACGATTATCGATAAACTGTGAACTCTGAACTGTGAACTGTGAACTAATAACTCGATACTCGCAACACGATACTCTAAACTCGATACTCGAAACTATATACTCCTAACCCGATACTCAGAACTTCCATGAAAACCTCTCTGTTGTTATTCCTGAGTCTGGCATTAATGGTTTCCGGCGCTTATTCCCAGTCACGGCTGGGCGACGTTGGTTTGCACATTGGCGTGATGCCCTCCGGGAAGTATGATGCCATCACCGATGTGAAGGGAGTGCAGGTGGGGCAGGTGACCCTCATCCGGGGTGATGATGTGCGTACGGGCGTGACAGCCATCCTGCCGCACGACGGCAATGTTTTTCAGGAGAAAGTGCCCGCCGCCGTCTATGTGGGCAACGGCTTCGGCAAGATGACAGGTCTGAGCCAGATCCGCGAGCTGGGCAACCTGGAGACGCCGATCGTCCTGACCAACACCCTCAGCGTGCCGGTGGCCGCGGAGGCATTGCTGGAATACACCCTGGACCTGCCCGGCAACGAGCGGGTGCGCAGTGTCAACCCTGTGGTGGGAGAGACCAACGACGGTTATCTGAACGATATACGCGGGCGGCATGTGCAGGTCTCTGACGTGCTGGAAGCCATCCGCCGGGCCCATGGGGGACCGGTGGAGGAAGGGGTCACGGGTGCCGGCACGGGCACGGTATGCTTCGGTTTCAAAGGGGGCATAGGTACCGCCTCACGTGTGGTGCCGGAGGAGTATGGCGGATATACCGTGGGCGTGCTGGTGCAGACCAACTTCGGTGGCAACCTGCGGGTGGCAGGGGTGCCGGTGGGGGAGCTCCTGGGCCAGTACTACCTGCATGACAAGCTGGCTGCCACGCCCGATGGCTCCTGCATGATCGTGGTGGCCACCGACGCTCCCCTGAGCAGCCGCAATTTGCAGCGCCTGGCCAAAAGGGCCATGCTGGGCCTGGGCAACACCGGCGGCATCTCCTCCAACGGCAGCGGCGATTATGTGATCGCCTTCTCCACCGCGCCGGAGGTACGGATCCCTTACCGGAGCAAAAACATCTACCGCGAAGAAAAAGTTCTGCGCAATGACAGCATGTCGCCCCTCTTCATGGCCGTCGAAGAAGCTACCGAAGAGGCCATTCTCAACTCGCTGTTTACGGCGCATACGGTAAGCGGCTACAAGGGGCATACCGTGGAGGCCCTGCCCGTAAAAAAAGTTCTGAAGATCATGCGGGAGTATCATCCCGTCAAACAATAATATCATGGAAAAAGGAACCATAGGCATCCTCGGGGGCATGGGACCGGAGGCTACAGCCGCCCTCTTTCAGCATATCATCCTCAACACACAGGCAGACAAAGACCAGGACCATGTGCCGGTGCTGATCTGGAACAACCCGAAGATCCCCGACCGGTCGGCCTTTATCCTGGGACAGGGCCCCGATCCTGTGCCCGCGCTCACCGCCGGGTCCCGTTTCCTGGAAGAGTCCGGCGTCTGCTGCATCCTCTGGCCCTGCAACACCGCCCACTACTTCCATGACGAGGTGTCGCAGCACCTGAACGTGCCTGTGTTGCACATGATCCGCGAGACCGCCGCCTGCCTGCAGAAAGACTACCCTGCCGGCACGGTGTTCGGTCTGCTGGCTACGCTGGGTACCTACAAAACCGGTATCTATAAGAAGATCTTCCGGGAGGCGGGACTGACACTGGTGATGCCGGAAGAGCAGAACAGGCGGACCACCATGACCTCCATCTACGGGACCAAAGGGATCAAGGCCGGCTACCGGGACGAGCCGCTGGAGATGCTCGGGGCGCCGCTGGAGGAACTGAAACAGAAAGGTGCTGAAGTGATCATCGCCGGCTGTACAGAGCTCTCTCTGGTGCTCACGCCCGGGAACATCGGTCTGCCTGTCGTCGATCCTATGGTATGCGTGGCCAGAGCAGCGATCCGGAAGGCAGGGTATGAGGTAAGGCAAAAGTAATAGGCATCCGCCGCCGCTCCTTCGGAGCTTTGGGCGCCTACGCTAAAGCTTCAGCGACAGCGTGCGGACGAGGAAAGGCAAAAGAAAGGAAAGATGGAATGATGGAAAAATGGAATATTGGGGGATGAACTCCAAGTATTCCACACTTCCATAGGGTGCAGAGTACTGGGTACTTAGTGAACTACAAACCTCAACCCAATTTTCTTTGCGTGTTCTTTGCGTCTTTCTTTGCGGTCCTCTGCGTGAAGCCTTCCATAGAAATAAGAATTATGATCGATTAACAACGAACTAATAACCCGTAACCCGATACTCAAAACTCGATATTCGCAACTCGATACTCCAAACTTTTTTGCGAAAATCCTTTTTCTTTTTTATTTTTGTTTAAAATATGACTTATAGTCAGTTTTTATACTATCGTATATTTGTTATTATGGGAATTACCGAAAGAAAACAACGGGAAAAGGAGCGGAGGCGCAATGATATCATCGATGCGGCCGAACGGCTCTTTTTTAAAAAAGGGTATGAACATGTCACCATGGACGACATCGCCGCGGAGGCGGAACTGTCAAAAGGGACCCTCTACCTCTATTTCAAGAGCAGGGAGGACCTGCATTATGCCATCGTCATGCGGGGGCTGGAGATCCTGAACCGGCTGATCCGTGAGGTCTATGACCCCAATAAGAAAGGCCTGGAGAATATTCTGCAGATGGGGGAGAGCTACATCCGTTTTTTCAGGGAGTATCCTGACTATTTCAAGGCGATCATGTTCTTTGATGCCACGAAGTTCGACAAAGTGGAGACGGAATCTCGTCTGAAGATCCTGGGGAATGATTCGCCGCTGATCTTTTTCATGGAGGTGTTGCAGCAGGGTCAGGAGGACGGGAGCATCTCCCCGGACATCCCGGCGGCCCAGCTGGCCATCATCCTGTGGGCACAGGTCTCCGGCGTGTTTGAGTTCATCGCCCTGCGGGGCAGGATGCTGGATCTCATGGGTATCGACAACATCGAACTGATCAGGAACCAGATAAAAGTTTTGCTGTATGGACTCGCTCAGAAGAAAGAGCATTAGCGGTATATTCTGGATATGCCTGCTCATGGTAATGCCGGTGCAGGGTCAGGAGCCGGACACCCTCCTGGCCCGGTATATCCGGATGGGGCTGGACAACAATCTGGCCCTGAAGCAGAAAAATGCCGACTACGAAAAAAGCCTGAAGGCCCTGGATGAGGCCCGTTCCCACTTCTTCCCGGCCCTGTCGTTGAACGCGCGTTACTCGTTGGCCGAGGGAGGACGCACCATCTATTTTCCCGTGGGGGACATGATCAATCCCGTCTATTCCACGCTCAACTACCTCACCCACACCGATCTTTTCCCCACCGATCTGGAGAACCAGACCTATCGTTTCCTGCGGCCGCATGAGCAGGTAACCCAGCTGGAGCTGGTGCAGCCGCTCTTCCATCCCGACGTCCTGTACAATTACAAGATACAGAAAGAGATGACCGGATACTGGCAGGCCGGTCGTGACACCTACCGGCGGACCCTGGTAGCCGACATCAAGAAAGCCTATTACACCTACCTGAAGATGGTGCAGATCGACAAGCTGGTGCACAGCACACGCCAGGTGCTGTTGGAGAGCGTGCGGCTGAACGAGAAACTGTATGAGAACCAGAAGGTGACCATCGACGTGGTGTACCGGGCCCGTTCCGAGCTGAGCCGTTTTGAGCAGAACGCTGCAGAGGCACAGAAGAACATGGAGGCGGCCCGTTCCTACTTCAACTTCCTGCTCAACAGGCCCCTGAAAGATACGATCCGGGTCTCTTCCCAACCCTTTGTGCCACCCTCTCTGCCCGATCCGGCACAGGACCAGGTGACCGCACTGCAGAACAGGGAGGAGGTAAAGCAGCTGCAGTACGGTTTGCATTCGCTCGATTACAAGCTGAAGCTGGACAGGAACAACCGCCTCCCTGTGGTCTTTGCTGCGGTCGATTACGGTATCCAGGGAGAAAAGTATGTGTTTGATTTCGATCACGACTTCACCCTGGCCTCCTTCGTGCTGCAGTGGGATCTGTTCAAGGGCAGGCAAAAGCAGCAGGTCATTGACCAGACACGCATAGAGATAGACCGTCTCACGGCCAAACAGGAGGAGCTGAATCAGCAGATCAGGCTGCAGGTGGATAATGCCTGGCACGCCCTGCTGGCAGCCCGCAAGGCCATGGAGGCTGCCGCCGAGGAGCAGGCCGCCGCCGTCAAGGCTTTCAGTGTCATGTCCCGGAAATACGAGGAGGGCATGGCCAGCTATGTGGAGTACCTCGATTCGCGTACCAACATGACCGGTGCCCGCCTGAGGAACATTATCACGAAATATGATTATCTTATTGCTTTGGCAGATTATGAACGAGTTACAGCTACTTACCTGATGAAATAGTTTAAGTATGGGAAAAAGTATGCACATCCTGAAAAGTTTATTTTTCCTCGGCGGCAGCCTCCTGCTGCTGGCAGCCGGAGGCTGTCAGGGAGACCGTGCCGGGACAACAGAGAGCCGGGGCAGCCGGCCGCTGCCTGTGGGGGTGCAGGTAGTACAGAGACGCCTGCTGACGGTGCCCCTGCGAGAGACAGGTCAGCTCACGGCCAAGAGCCAGATACGGCTGAGCTTTATGACCGGCGGTATCATCGCCGCCATCCATGTGGATGACGGGGCCACAGTAAAAAAAGGCGACCTGCTGGCCACCCTCGACCTTTCGGAGATCAAAGCCCGTGTCAACGAGGCTTCCCTGGCCTGGGAAAAAGCACGGCGCGATTACAAGAGGGTCTACAACCTCTACCGCGACAGCGTGGCCACCCTCGAGCAGTTGGAGCACATACGCACCGCCCGGGATATTGCCTACAATAACCTGCGTATTGCCCGTTTCAACCTGGAGCATTCGGTCATCCGGGCGCCTGCCGACGGCAAGATCCTGCGCCGGCTGGCCGAGACCGGCGAGATGGTGGCTCCCGGCTATCCTGTTCTGCTGTTCGCCTCCACCGACAAAGCCTGGGTGGTGCGCTGCCATGTGCCCGACCGCGACATCGTGAGCATCAACCCCGGCGATACGGCCACGGTCACCTTCGATGCCTGGCCCGGCCGTATCTTCTCCGGTCTGGTGAGCGAGACCGGTACGGCTGCCGATCCTTATACCAACACCTATGAGGTGGAGATCACCCTCGACCCTTCGGACATGAAGCTGGTGGCGGGACTGATCGCCAGTGTGAAGATCAGGCCTGCCGGTATGAAGGAGGCGATCGCCATTCCCTACAGCGCGCTGCGCGGCGGCGACCGCATGGAGGGGGAGGTGTGGCTGGTGAAAAACGGAAAGGCCGTCCTGACGGAGGTGACCCTTACCGCCATGACCGACTCGCTCCTGATCGCAGGCAAAGGCCTGCAGTCAGGCGATACCCTGGTGGTACGCGGCCTGCAGGACCTGGTGCCGGGGACTCCCGTGAAGATCGTGGAAGTGAGCAAAGATTAAAAGAATCAAGAGGCAAGATACAAGAAACCAAGATCCAAGATACAAGTTATGAACGTACCTCGTTTGGCGATAAAGAACTCGGCATTCACCCTGGTCGTCTTTTTCCTGCTGACCGTCTTCGGTGTATACGCCTACCTGCACATGCCGCGCACCGAAAACCCCAGTATCTATGTGCCGGGAGGCAGTATCGTGGTAGTCTATCCCGGCGCAGGTCCGCGTGATATGGAACAACTCATAGCTCTGCCGGTGGAAGAGTCGGTGAACGAGCTGGACGACATACGCAGGATAGAGACCGAGATACGTAACGGCATCGCCATCATCAGCGTGGAATTCTCGTACGATACCGATGCCAAACAGAAATATGACGAACTGGTACGGCAGGTCAACAGCGCCCGCTCGAAGCTGCCGGAGGGCATTACAAGGCTCGATATCATCGAATGGACCAGCTCGGATGTGGCGGTCATGCAATTGGCTTTTTTCTCTGACAGTGCCTCATACCGTCTGCTGGAGAACGAGGCGGACGAACTGAAAAAAATGATCGAGCGTCTCCCCGGCGTGAAAAAAGCGGAGATCGCCGCCGAGCAGCCCCAGGAGATACGCATCACCCCCGATCCCCTGAAGATGACCCACATGCACGTTTCCTTCGACCAGGTGGCCGACGCCATACGCTCGAACAACGCCAACATCCCCGCCGGCGGTCTGGTCATCGACGGCAAACGTTTCAACGTGCAGACCAGCGGCAGCTACCGCGATCTGGAAGAGATACGCAACACCGTGGTGCAGTCGTGGCAGGGACGTATCATCTACCTGAAAGATATAGCCGATGTGCGGCTTACCTACCACGATCCCGAATACCTTGCCCGCTATATGGGGCATCCGGCCGTATGGCTCAATGTGATGCAGAAAGACAAATACAATATCTTCGATCTGGAGGAGGAGTTGCGACCCCTCGTCGCGGAGTTCAGGGCCGGTCTGCCGGAGCATATCGATCTGGCCGTCGTCTTTGACCAGTCGGTGTGGGTGAATCACCGCATCGGCGGCTTCATCAACAACCTGCTGCAGGGGATCGTCCTGGTAAGCATCGTCATCCTGCTGGCCATGGGACTGCGCTCGTCGCTTATTGTGGCCCTGGCCATCCCGTTGTCGCTGCTGATAGGGTTGGGTTTCCTCGATCTCTCCGGCTACGGTCTGCAGCAGGTCTCCATCGGAGCCCTCGTGGTGGCCCTGGGGATGCTCGTCGATAACTCCATCGTCATCATCGAGAACATACACCGGCTCATCCTGAAGGGCTATGATGCGGAGAGAGCCTCCGAAGAAGGAGCATCCTCCATCGCCTGGCCGGTGGTCACCGCCACCCTCACCACCCTGCTGGCCTTTATCCCCATCGCCATGATGCCCGAAGACGCAGGCGATTTCATCCGTTCACTCCCCCTCACCATCCTCTACACCCTCACCGCCTCGCTGCTCATCGCCCTGACGCTCACACCCCTGATCACCAGTGTTTACTTCAGGAACACAGAGAAGATACGACGGAAGAAGAACCCTTTCCAGACCTTCCTCAACCGTCTGATCGAAGGGCCTTACCACAGGACCCTGCACTATGTGATGCAGCACAGGGGCTGGGTGCTGGGCATGGCTGCCTTTATCTTCGTGGGATCGCTGGCCCTGCTGCCCGTGATCGGTCTGAGCTTCTTTCCGCCGGCCGAGATGCCCGATTTCATGGTGCGGGTGAAGATGCCGGGAAACACCTCCATCTATGAGACCGACCGGGTGGTGCGGTATGTAGAGTCGGTGCTGGACACCCTGCCGGCGGTGGAAAAATACGCTGCCAACACGGGTCACGGCAATCCCCGCATCTACTATAATCTCTTCCCGAAGAATTACGCCCGTGATTTCGGGGAGATCTATGTCCACCTCAACAGTTACGATCATGCGGTGTACGAGCGGACCGTCGAGACCCTGCGACAGCATTTCGCCGGCTATCCCTTTGCGCATATCTTTATCAAAGAATATGAGCAGGGAATACCTGTCCAGGCACCTGTGATGATCTATGTGTACGGCAAGGACTTCGACCGGCTGCGGACGCTGGCAGGACGTGTAGAGCGCGTCGTGCGGGAGACACCGGGAGCCATCAACGTGGAGAACCATGTGAAGAGCAACCGTACCGACATCCGTTTCCATATCAACAAGGACAAAGCCATGATGCTGGGCGTGCCCGTAGCGGAAGTGGACAAGACCCTGCGTACCGCCATCAACGGTGCCACCGTCTCGCATTTCCGCGACCGTCAGGGCAAAGAGTACCCCATTGTGGTGCGTATGCCTTACGACAGTCTGCTGCAACTCTCCGACCTCGATCTGCTCACCGTGAAATCCCTGACAGGACATTTCATCCCCCTGCGCACACTGGCACAGCCTGAGCTGCGCAACGACCCCGGCCTGATCACCCGTTACAACATGCAGCGCAGCATCCTCATCACCGCCGACCTGGCGAAAGGATCCTCGCTGGATGATGTGATGAAGCCCGTACTGGCACGTCTCGATACGCTCAGCTTTCCTTTTGGTTACGGCTACCGTATTGCCGGTGAACTGGAGAACCGCAACAGATCGTTCGGAGGCATAGGCGAGGCGGGGATCATCGCCCTCATTGCCATCTTTGCCGTACTGGTGCTGCAGTTCCGCTCCTTCAAACAGCCCCTGATCATCTTTGCCGCCATCCCCCTGGCCATCACCGGCTCGCTGTGGGCCCTCTTCCTGACCGGCTACTCCTTCTCCTTCATGGCCTTTGTGGGACTCGTCAGCCTCGTGGGGATCGTTGTCAACAACTCGATCATCCTCGTCGACCATTCCAACACCCTCAGAAGGAGAGGAAAGAGCATTCCGGAAGCTGTGATGGAATCCGGAAAAGTGCGGTTCACGCCCATCATCCTCACCGCTTTCACAACCATAGGCGGCCTGCTGCCGCTCACCCTCAAAGGCGGACTCATCTGGGCTCCCATGGGATGGACCATCATCGGGGGACTGCTCGTCTCGACACTGCTGACACTGGTGGTGGTGCCGGTGTTGTATCTGGTTTTTACGGAATAAGGCAAAAGGAATCCGACTTCGCTAATCCCGATAGCTATCGGGATCGGCGGACGAAGGATGAGTTAATGAGCGCGAATACCGTAAGGGACAAAGCACAGCTTTGTCCGTATGTACGAATGACAACTCCACAATTCCGGAGGGTACAACGTACAGGATGCTGGTTCCAGGATGCTGGGTTAAGCAAACGATGAAGAGATGAAGGGATCCCTGCCTGCTGCCTGCCTGCCGGTAGGCAGGGTAGGCAGGAAGCGATGATGCGAATAACAATTACACACTCCAAACTTTCAGGAGGAACTACGAACCAGCAGGGTAGGAGAGATGTGAATTTTATTTTTTATTAACTCATTCTCTACATCACTCCATAGAGGTTACATTTGTAACATTACAACAAGTTTATTAATGGGAGTTACAAATGTATTTGTAAAGTTTTGACATTCTTTATGACCTTACACCTGCCCAGTCATAATTGTAAAACATCTCAGGTTTACTTATGTAAATAATTGACGATATAAGATTATATATTACTATAAACCAGTATTATATCATAAATATAATAAGTATAGATTCAAGTAAAATAAGATAAAATCCTCTCGAAAATCCCAAAATAAGACAAGATATATATATAGTATATAGTGTACCAGTTATTTAACAGTTATATCTGAATAATTTCTTTAATTGAGGCATTTTGTATTAGCAAAGATTCTTTCTCCTCTGCTGACAAGGGATACAGAATCAAAATAGT
>JALVJE010000156.1 GCA_027028505.1 Bacteroidales bacterium | reverse complement strand
GCGGTGTTACTGGTTGAAAGTGTGGCAGATACCAGAAGGAACACGTACCGCCAAAGGACGCGCCATACAGAACCTGGTATTCATCGAACCGGATGACAGGGTGAAAGCCTATATCAATGTCAAATCGCTGAAAGATGAGGAGTATATCAACGGCCATTACATCATGCTGGCCACCCGCAAGGGCGTGATAAAGAAAACATCGCTCGAGGCTTTCTCACGGCCCCGCCAGAAAGGGATCAACGCCGTGACCATCCGCGAAGGCGACCAGCTGCTCACAGCGGCCCTGACCACCGGCCATCAGCAGATCCTGCTGGCCGTACGCTCGGGACGGGCCCTCCGTTTCCCCGAAGAAAAGGTGCGGGCCATGGGACGTACCGCAGCAGGCGTGAGAGGTATCACCCTCAGCGGAAAAGATGACGAGGTGGTCGATATGGTGTGCGTGGAATCGGAGGAACAGACCATCCTCGTGGTATCGGAAAAAGGATACGGCAAACGCTCCAGCGTGGAAGACTATCGCATCACCAACAGGGGCGGGAAAGGCGTGAAGACGATCAATATCACCGAAAAAACAGGTGCCCTTATCGCCATGAAGGCCGTGACCGACGCCGGCGACCTGATGATCATCAACCGCTCGGGCGTGATCATTCGCATGCCCGTAAGCGATATCCGCGTGATGGGCCGCGCCACGCAGGGAGTACGCCTTATAAACCTACGTGAGGGAGATTCCATCGCTGCCGTTACCTACGTGGAGGCGAACGGTACCAACGGCGGGGACGGAGAGGAGGAAAACCAGGACACGAATGCCCCTGAGAGTAAAGAGAATGACTAATTTTCCTGTTTTCTGGCAAAGATTTTGCAACAAATTAAAGAAATAGTTATTTTTGAACAAAATTCTTAACTAAACCTATTAAAAATGAGAAAAGTAACGATACTATTGATGGGGCTTCTCTTTGTCGGTTATGTTGCATCGGCTCAAAAGGGAAAGGTTACCTCGGCGATGACCTACATGGACAATGGAGAACTCGAAAAGGCCTGGCAGACTATACAGATCGCTGAAAAAAATGAAAAAACGGCCAATTATTACAAAACCTATTACGTGAAGGGCCGTATTCTTCAGAAGATCGGAGAGTCCAAAGACCCCAAGATCAAAAATCTGGTGGATGAACCCCTGAAAAAAGCCTGGGAGAGCTACCAGAAAGCCATCCAGCTCGACGAAAAGAAAAAGATACACAAGACCATTGAGATCTATCTGCCGATGCTGAATGCCGATTTCATCAATGCCGCTGTGGAAGATTTTAAGAAGAAAGATTTTAAATCAGCCATGGAATATTTTGAACTGGCGCTAGAAGTGGGAGCGGATCCCGTTTTCAACGGTGCTGTCGATACATCGATCATTTACAATGCCGGACTGAGCGCTTACAATGGCAAACTGTGGAACCAGGCTATTGAGTACCTGGGCAAGGCCAAGGATATGGGGTATGGCGGCGGTGCTGTATATGTCCTCCTGAAAAATGCTTACCTGGAAAAAGGAGATACCCTCACAGGCCTGAAAGTATTACAGGAAGGATTTCATAAGAATCCTACCGACAAAACGATCATTTTCGAGCTGATCAACTATTATCTGCTGGTTGAAGATAACAGCCAGGCAGCCATTGACTATATCAATAAAGCCCTGGAACAGGACACCTCCAACGCTTCCTTGTATTTTGCCAAAGGGCTGGCCCTGGATAAACTGGGTGATCACGATGGAGCCATCCAGGCTTATAAGGAGTCCATAGCCAAGGATCCCAATTATCTGAATGCTTATTATAACCTGGGTGCCATGATCTTTAACGACGGGGTGACCAAGTTCAATAAGTGTAATGATATCATGGACAATGAGAAATTCAAGGAATGTGTGAGCAAGGCTGATGAGATCTTCAAAGAATCGCTTCCTTATCTTGAAAAGGCCCACGAGCTGGATCCGAAGGAGATCAATACGCTGGAGACCCTGAAGGTGCTTTATTACCGCTTGCACATGTATGACAAGCGTGACCAGATCGTCAAAGAACTGGATGCGATCAAGAACGCCTCAGGCAACAGCGGCGATACACAAAAATAATTTCAGAAATTAATGATCAAGGGTTAGGGGGGCTTTTAACGGCTCCCCTGATCTTTATTTTTCTAAGTTAACATAATATTTATTATGGGCTACTTTCCGGAGATTTACGCCTACGAGCGTCAGCGAGTAGTTAACATAAAATCTGATATGTCGACAGCCGTCAGGCTGTTACATATCTATTGATTTTATGTTAAAGTAAATCTCCGGATATAATTTGACCGCACGCCTGCGAGCGATAGCGAGTAATTAACATAAAATCTGATATGTCGACAGCCGCCAGGCTGTTACATATCTATTGATTTTATGTTAAAGTAAATCTCCGGATATAATTTGACCGCACGCCTGCGAGCGATAGCGAGTAATTAACATAAAATCTGACTCAATAACACCATAACTTCAGAAACTTGTTTTCTGAAGTTATCTGATTGTTGTTCCAGGTTCCAGGTTCCAGGTTCCATGTTTCAGGTTTGGCGTCGCGTCCAGCATCCTTTTTGCAATATCTCCTGTACGCTGTACTCTGAGCCTGGGCCCTGAGCCCTGAGCTTCACCCAGCACCCAGCACCTTGCACCTTTCAAACCCATTTAATTAAATTTTAAGATTCTGACATATTACATACGAAACAATATTTGCTTTCATTCGTAATTTTCCTTATCTTTGTTGAAAGGAACAATCCACATCCATGATCTTCAACATTCAGCGGTATTCCACGCACGACGGCGAAGGCATCCGTACCCTTATCTTTTTTAAAGGGTGTACCCTGCATTGCCAGTGGTGCAGCAACCCCGAAGGAATTCCTTTCGGTCCTACCCTGCTGTATGATGAACGGCTGTGCAAGGATCTCGGAGAATGCCTCAGTGTTGCAGCCCCGTCCATACAACGTAATGACGATGGGCACGGCATCCGCATTGACCGTAACAGTATCAAACATCCGGAGATCCTGCGTGACGTGTGTCCAGCCAAAGCGCTCACCGTGGTCGGTGAAGAGATCGGTGTGGAAGAGCTGCTCGAAGAGATCGAAAAAGACCGCCGCTTCTACCGCGACAACGGCGGGGTCACCCTGTCGGGTGGAGAACCCCTGGCACAGAGCGACTTCCTGGTACCCCTCCTGCAGGAGCTGAAGAAAAGAGGGATCCCTGCAGATGTGGAGACCTCTCTGCATGTCGAATGGAAAAGCATAGCGGCTGTGAAAGAATGGGTCGACACTTTTCTGGTCGACCTGAAGCATACGGATGCCGGGAAATTCAGGACCTATACGGGAGGAGATGTCCGCCTGGTCATGGAGAACCTGAAAAAACTGGTGGAAGGAGGGGCACGTGTGATCATACGCGTGCCGGTCATCCCGGGCTTCAACCATTCACAACGGGAGATGATCGGCATCATTGATCATGCTCACGCACTGGGCATTGAAGAGATACACTTCCTCCCCTATCATACGCTGGGGATGGAAAAATACCGGATGATGGGAAGGGAATACCTTTACGGACAATACAGGTCCCTCAGGGATGAAGATGTCCATTCTTATATAGAGTATGCACAATCCAAAGGACTACGAACAAAGACAGGAGGTTGATATGATCACAACGACAAAAGAAGAAAAAGTCTCACAGCGCATAGCCCGCCTGCGTGAGAAGGTGCTGGGTACCAGGCCGTCGGTATGTACCGAAAGGGCCCGTTTCTATACAGAGGTGTACCGCCGTCACGAAGAACTGCCGGTGATCCTCAGAAGGGCATTGGCCCTGGAGAAAACCCTGAAGGAGATGACCATCTTTATTGATGAGGGGGAACTGATCGTGGGCAATCACTCCTCACAGCACCGGGCCGCCCCCATCTTTCCCGAGTATGCTGTCGACTGGTTGCCGGAAGAGATGGATGACCTCGACAAACGGCCGGGAGATGCTTTTTACATTACAGAACAGCACAAGAAAGAGCTGCGGGAGATCGCCAGCTGGTGGAAAGGAAAGGTGCTCTGGGACCGTGGCAGGGCGCTGATGTCGCAGGAGCTTCGTGACCTGCAGGATGCTGCCATCATAAAGGCCACCGGCAACCTCACCTCCGGCGACGGCCACATCGCCGTGGATTTTCCGAAGATCCTCTCCGTGGGACTGGAAGGTTACCTGGAGGAGATCGCCCATTATCACAGCCAGGTGGACCGGAGCGACCGGGAGGGCATCAAAAAAGACCTGTTCTACAGGGCACTGACCACCGTTCTCCGGGCTTTTCAGTCTTTCATCCTTCGATACAGAGACCTGGCACTGGAGATAAGCAGCCGGGAGACGGATCCCCGCAGAATGAAAGAACTGCGGACCATCGCCGGGAACTGTGAGGTCATCGCCTCCCGCCCCCCGGAGAGCTTCTGGCAGGCGCTGCAGCTTACCTGGTTCGTACAACTGGTTCTGCAGATCGAAAGCAATGGCCATTCGGTCTCCCTCGGCCGTATGGACCAGTACCTCTACCCTTTCTACCACAACGACATCCTCACCGGAAAGATCAGTGACGAAGAGGTTATAGAATTACTTGAGAACACATGGATTAAGCTATTGTCTATTAGTAAGATCAGGCCATGGTCGCATACCCGTTTTTCGGCCGGGGGACCCCTCTATCAGAACGTGACCATCGGTGGACAGACCCCCGACGGCCGTGATGCGGTCAACGACCTGAGTTATCTCATCCTCGACTCGGTGGGCCGGATGCGACTCACACAGCCCAACCTGTCGGTACGCTTCCACCGCAATATCTCCCACGATTTCATGATGGCCTGCATGCGGGTCATCGAAAAAGGGTTCGGCATGCCCTCTTTCAACAACGACGAGATCGTCATCCCGGGCCTGCTTGCCCTGGGTGTCGAGCCGGAAGACGCATACGACTATTCGGCCATAGGATGTATCGAGATCGCCGTCCCCGGCAAATGGGGTTACCGCTGCACGGGCATGAGCTTTCTCAACCTGATGCGTGTCTTTATGGCAACGTTGCATAACGGGCTGGATACGGAATCGGGCAAGGTTTTCCGGGAGGGCACCGGCCATTTCCGTGATTTCAGCTCGTATGACGACCTTTTCAGGGCCTGGCAGCACCAGATACGGTATTATACCCGTAAGACCGTAGAGATCGACACAGCCGTCGATACGGCCCTGGAGGAGCTGGTGCCCGATATCTTCTGCTCCGCCTTTGTGGAGGATTGTATCCCCCGTGGCAAGACCATCAAGGAAGGGGGATCGAAATATGACTTTGTCTCCGGTCTGCAGGTGGGCATCGCCAATCTGGGAAACGCCCTGGCAGCCATCAAAAAACTGGTCTTCGAGGAAAAGAGGATCTCCCCCGATGAGCTGCTGGAGGCACTCGAAAAGGATTTTGCCGGAAAAGAAGGCGAAAAGATCCGTCAGCTCCTGCTCAACTATGCTCCCAAATACGGGAATGATGACGACGAGGTAGACCTGTTGTTGCGGGATGCATATATGGAGTTCATCAACGAGCTGGAGCAGTACCACACCACACGTTATGGCCGCGGACCTATAGGCTGCCGCTACTACGCCGGCACCTCCAGTATCTCGGCCAATGTGCCCAGCGGTGCCGTGGTACCGGCCACCCCCGACGGCCGAAAAGCCTATACTCCCGTGGCCGAGGGCAGCTCTCCCTCTTCCGGGACCGACGTAAAAGGTCCTACGGCAGTATTCAAATCAGTGGCCAAACTGCCCACGGAAAAGATCATGGGCGGCGTGCTCCTCAACCAGAAGCTCACCCCTCCCACCATACGGAAAACAGAGGACAAAGAGAAACTTATCTCCCTGATCCGCACCTTCTTCGAAGACCTGAAGGGCTGGCATGTACAGTATAACATCGTCTCCCGTGAGACCCTCCTCGCCGCCCAGAAAGAGCCGGAAAAATACAGGGACCTGATCGTCAGGGTGGCGGGATACTCCGCATTTTTTACTACTTTATCACCCGATACGCAAAATGATATCATCGCCAGAACAGAACATACACTGTAAGGAAGGAAAAATGGAATAATGGAAAGCTTTGCCGACGAAGTCCCGGTCCGGGACGAAGGCGGGATGGAAGAATGGAATATTGGGGGATGGACTCCAAACTCAACACTAACGAAGGCAAAAGAAAGATCGAAATTCGAATGATGAATGATGAATTTTGATTTCTGATTCTTGATTGAATGAAAGGCCTCACGCAGACGACGCAAAATAAATCGCAAAGTACGCAAACTATAGAATGACAATCTAAAACTCCCAACCCATGACCAGCGTCTTCTGTGGCATAGATATCGGTGGGACCAAATGTTCCGTAGCCCTGGTGGATGAGCAGGGTCGTATCGTGGATAAGATCCTCACGCGAGAGCACACCGGCAGGCAGGAAGCAGAGCTGGTGGCGCTGGTCGTCTCCCTGGTACATGAGCTCCTGCAACGCAATAACCTGCGGGAGTCACAACTCCCCGGTATCGGCATCGGTTTTGCCGGTCATATACGGTACCGTGACGGTGTGGTGATCACCACCTCCAACCTGCAGGGCTTCCAAGGCTATCCTTTGCGGGAGGCTTTCCAGGAGCACTTCACCGTCCCGGTGATCCTCGACAACGACACCAATGCCCAGGCCTGGGGAGAATACAGGTTTGGGGCGGGCCGGGGCTATGACGACATGGTTTTCCTGACCATCAGTACCGGCATCGGCGCCGGTATCATCATCGGTGGCCGCCTCTACCGTGGCACCACCGGCACGGCAGGCGAGTTCGGCCATACCATCGTAGCCCCCGGCAGCGACCTGGTATGCACCTGCGGCAACCGCGGATGTCTCATGGCCGTGGCCAGCGGCCTGGCCCTCCCCCGCCTTTTTGAAAAAAAAACAGAGGCAGGCAAGAAAAGCAGGCTCTCCGGTCTGCCCGGCTTCGACCCGGGAAAGGTGGATGGCAGGATCCTCAAAAAAGGCCTTGACATGGAGGATCCTGTCTCGAGGGAGATCATCCTCGACTGTGGCTATTATATGGGCATCGGCCTGTACAACATCTTCCAGGCACTCAACCCGCCCCTCATCGTGCTGGGTGGCGGCCTTATCCACTGGGGAGATCTCTACCTCGATAAGATCAGATCGACTTTTTACAGCCTCGCCGGAAATATGCTTTACGATCCTATAAAGATCACGGTATCGGAGATCATCGGTGAGGCAGGCGTTACAGGAGCAGCTGCATTAACCATGAAATAAAGACCATGCTGAACAAAAGACAGAACAGGATCCTTCAGATACTCGGCCGCGACAACCGCACCTCGGTGGCTACCCTTTCCGGTATGCTCAAGGTATCTGCCGTGACGATACGCCAGGACCTGAACCTCCTGGAGGAGGAGGGACTGTTGCGCAGGGTGCACGGCGGAGCTGTGTTGCGCGAGGCGGACGACCTATCCGACCGTCTGGGGGTCAATTACGAGCAGAAACTGAAGATCGCCGCCAAAGCAGCCTCACGGGTCGAACCCGGCGAAACAGTGCTGATCGAATCCGGATCGGTCAATGCCCTCCTGGCCCGTGAACTGGTGAAGCGCAAGAAGGTGACCCTCATCACGACCAACGTATACATAGCCCGGCAGTTCCGCAGGGAGGAGAATGCTGCGGTCATCCTCCTGGGTGGTATCTACCAGCACAACAGCGAATCGCTGGTGGGCAAAATGACCCGGGCCTGCATCGACCAGTTGAACGTGGGCAAAGCCTTTATCGGCATCGACGGATACACCACCGCGACGGGTTTCACCTCGCGTGACCTCCTGCGGGCCGAGATCGCCAGCTACATCATCCAAAAAGCCAGGGAGGTCTTTGTTGTCTCCGACTCCAGCAAATTCGGGAAAGAGGAGCTCACCAATATCTGCTATCCCCGCGATATCCAACACCTGGCCACCGACAGCAACCTGCCGGAAAATTTCCGTAAGGAGTTCGAAACAGCAGGCATCGACCTGATCCTGGCATGATCCTTATCTCATTGCCATGAACATCCCGCCGAAATAGGGAGACTTTGTTCTTCCTCATCATTACGGTGGCCCAGATGGCGAATGGGAAAAACAAAAAAGCCCGGCATTGCCGGGCTTTTTACATCTGAGAAGTAATTTCTTATGATAAGCGAACATCAACGGCATTCATACCTTTTCTGCCTTCTTTCAGTTCGAATGTTACTTCGTCATCTTTTCTGATCTCGTCGATCAATCCGGAAACGTGTACAAAATAATCTGTTTCGGTCTCCGTGTCCATAATGAAACCATAACCTTTGGATTCATTAAAGAATTTTACTTTTCCTGTTTTCATGATAATAATTAAATAATAAAAATTTGATAATGGCTGCAAAGGTAACCAAATATTTGACACTGCGCACAAAAAACGTATTTTTGTTCAAATAAATACTGATCATGGAGCTCTCCTCCCCGTATGTGCTGTTCATCCTGGTCACGGCCGTAGCCTTCCTTTTCCTGCTGATCCTGAAGATACGTCTCAATGCTTTCCTGGCCTTGCTGATCGTCTCCATCTATGCTGGCATCCTGGCAGGCATGCCTTTGCAGGACCTTCTCACCAGCATGCGTGAGGGCATGGGCAGTACGCTGGGCTTTGTGGCCATTGTCGTAGGGCTGGGTGCGATCTTCGGGCAGATCCTCGAGAGCACCGGCGGCGCCGAGGCGCTGGCCCACGGCCTGATCCACCGCTTCGGCAAGGAGAAAGCCTCGTGGGCCATGACCCTCACCGGTTTCCTCGTGGCCATCCCCGTCTTCCTGGATGTGGGCTTCATCCTGCTGGTGCCCATCGTCTATGCTCTGGCACGCGACTCCCGGAAGTCGCTCCTTTACTACGGCATCCCCCTGCTGGCGGGGCTGGCCGTCACCCACAGCTTCATCCCTCCCACCCCGGGTCCCGTGGCGGTGGCTGACATCCTGCAGGTGCCCCTGGGCTGGGTCATCCTCCTGGGATTTATCCTGGGCCTGCCTACGGCGATCCTGGCCGGACCGGTTTTCGGGAAATATATCTCGGGGAAGATCTATCTGCCCGTGCCGGACTACTTCACCGCCGGCAGCCCCCCGCAGGAAAAAAAACTCCTGCCCTCCTTTCTGCTGACCACCCTCATCATCGGCACCCCGCTGGTGCTGATCCTTTTGAATACCTTTACCACCCTGCTGATCAAAGCCAACACGATCCCTGCTTCCACCTTCACGGACATTCTGCTCTTCCTGGGCCATCCTTTCACGGCCCTGATCATTGCCACCCTGCTGGCCATGTACCTGCTGGGGGTACGGCGGGGACTCTCCGGCAAAGAGATGATGGACCTGAGCACCAAAGCCCTGGCCCCTGCCGGCATCATCATCCTCATCACCGGCGCCGGCGGTGTGCTGAAACAGGTGATGGACACCAGCGGCATGGGCAAGGTCATCGCCGCCAGCATCGCCGCCTCTCCCCTCTCACCTATCCTGCTGGCCTGGTCACTCGCCGCCGTGGTACGCATCGCCCAGGGCTCCGCCACCGTGGCCATGATCACCGCCGCCGGCATCATGACTCCCGTGATCCGGGCCATACACTACACCGACCCGGAGAAAGCCCTGGTGGTCATCGCCATCGCCTCCGGCGCCACCATCCTCTCCCATGTCAACGACAGCGGCTTCTGGCTGGTGGGTAAATACCTCGGCATGGACGAGAAACAGACCCTGCGCTCCTGGACCGTCATGGAAACGATCATCGCCCTCTCCGGACTCCTGCTCACCCTGGGCG
>JALVJE010000155.1 GCA_027028505.1 Bacteroidales bacterium | reverse complement strand
CGGTGAACCGTTTGATGCGGGCAGGGGAGAGGGGGCCGGCGAGACAGTTGTCAATGATCTCATGCTCATGGGCCACGGCCTTTTTCAATCCGGCAGCATCCGTACCGTACGGGGCATAATTCTTCCCTCCCCAGTCTTCATCGCCGTAATGCACCGCGTCGGTAGAAATAGCTATGGAGTAATCCCTGCCCCAGGTCAGGTGGTGTTGTTGCATAACCTGTTGGATGACTTCCGCCAGGGCCTTACCGGTGCGTTCCATCCGCTCGTAAGACATATAAGGCACCAGAATGGGCAGGATGGTGACATGGCGGTCGTAGTACTGCAGCCAGGGCAGCAGGGCCTCCAGGGAGTGCTCTATCGTCATCATCGAGTCGTTCACCGTATAGAGGGAGGTGTCCAGGCGGGAGAAGATCTCCTCACGCAGAGGACTAACAGGAATGCTGCTCCAGGGACCGTGGTAGGCGGGCCATGTACCGATAACCAGGCGGTCGCGCAGGTGCAGGAGACGGGCTTTGTGGGCCACGCCGAAAAGGATCACAAGCGGCGTTTTCACCCTGTTCAGTACCGCGGGATAAAGATAGCCTACATAGGTGTAATCATCGTGGGGAGAGATACACACCCGCCAGGCAGGACCTCCTTCCCACCGCTGCAGGGAGTCGCCTTCCAGCCGCCGGATACGGTTCATGAGCGAATCCATCTGCCAGGCCTCGTGCGCAAAACCCACGGTGTCCACCAAACCACGCACCTTTGTTTCCGGCTCATTTTTTCCGGCATTTCCGCAACCGGTAAGCAGAAAAAGAGGTAAAAGCAGGAAAGAGGCTGCAAGGAGCCTGTGCTGGAGAGAAAATGTTGAGAGATCCATGACCTTGGTTTTTATTTCATTCCGAAGGATGAAATTACAAAAAAACCGGTTATTTGGCCAATTTGTTGATAAGATTGAGCAGACGTACTTCAGCCTCACTGAAGTTTCCGGGTGATGCGACCGGTACCTTTACCCTGACCTCACTGTCCTTCATTCTTCTCAGTCGGATGGTATGATCCTCTTTCTGGGCCAGTTTATGTACTTCCCGAATAAACCGGTCCACAGCAGTATCATTCCCCAGGGAAAAGAATTTTGTAGCTTCATTATCGCTGATCTTCCAGTCTCTGTTATCCATATAGATCTGTTTATTATCTGTTATCCAAGCAAAGATAATAAATTAATTAAGATTAATTCTAAATCCGTATGGTTTCTTCAGAGACGTATATCTGTTTTTCTCAATCTGGAGGCGGCAGCAATGGGGCAGGGCAGCAGGCAGGGATCAGAAGGAGAGGGTGACCGTCAGTCCCGTGGTCAGATCATGATGAAGGGCTGTATTCCCAAGAAATGGCCGGACTTTCAGGCGGAACGAACTTTTGTTCTGATCGCGCAAAGCCAGGTTATTGACCTTGGCCACACGGATCGCATCACCAATCGCTCCGATCTTAATGCCCAGCCAACATATTAACCCCAGATAGATCCACGCGTTATACGTTCCTTCATCACCATCCATAGCCATTAACAAATTATTGTAAATCCCTACGGTAATAAGTGAGATACTTCCCAGAGAGCCGATAAGGAATGCAGCACCTCTGCCTCCCTCGCCGGTGAGCATCTGCCCCAGTCCCGAGAGTAAAAAAGAGTAGAATCCTGCCCTGGGAGGATAATAACGATCCCCCTCCTGCCAGGTATAAGTACGATAATCATATTTGGTCTTGTTGATGCTGTATTGAGAGAAGGACGGAGCACTCAGCATTATGATACCGAGTATCAGGATAATTATTTTTTTCATCTCAAATGAATTTATGGATTAATAATAAGTCTTATACAGACTTATTCCACAGATCTGCGAAAGACCGGGAAAGTCTGGTCTTTTCTCCGTATACCGGACATATTTTTATTAAGGGGGATGCAGGTGTCCTCTGTCTGGTCCTGAAGGATCATTCATTACCGGGTTATGGAACAAAGTTTCTGCCCGGTTACAGTTGTGGGCAAGAGCAATCATTTTTCCAGTCCCCTGTCATCCAAGGACAAATATCTGAATCAGATATTTTTTACAAGTTACGTTATTATTTTGAAGATCAGACAAGATAAACCGGATTTTTTATGCGCAAGCGCATAAAAAAACCCGGCTTTTCACCGGGCTTTTATGTTGTGATCCAGCAGGGTCTCGAACCCTGGACCCCATCCTTAAAAGGGATGTGCTCTACCAACTGAGCTACTGGATCGTTTTGGCGGTGCAAATGTAATATCATATTTTATTTTTACAAAACTTTTTTCCTTCCGTATCTTCTTTCCGGTTAAAAAATGATCATAATAAAAAGATCATGAAGAAAATAATGATCTTTTATTTTGAGAAACCTTTTTCCCTTGCCGGAAAAATACGGTTCGGATAAAAGAGGGCAGCAAATAAATTATATCTTTGGCCTTTGTATCATTTTATTCTGAAACCTGATTTTTTGTGAGAGACAAGGTCGTCATTGTTACGGGAGCTTCATCGGGCATAGGTCTTGCTACCGTGCGTCAGTTCGGGATGAAAGGTTCCCGGGTGGTGATGGCTGCCAGGAATGAAGAGAAGATCCGGGAACTGGAGTCCACATTGCGTAAGGAAGGCATGGAGGTGTATGCGGTGGTGACGGATGTTCAGAAAGAGGAGGATTGCCGGCATCTGATCGAAGAGACGATCGATAAATACGGCAGGATAGATATCCTTATCAACAATGCAGGCATCAGCATGCGTGCTGTCTTTGGGGAGCTCTCCCTGGAGGTGTTCCGCAAGGTGATGCAGACCAATTTCTGGGGCGCGGTCTATTGTACCCATTATGCTTTACCCTATTTACTGGAGAGCAGAGGGAGCGTGGCCGCCGTATCTTCACTGGCGGGCCTGCAGGCTTTGCCGGGCCGTACCGCCTATTCCGCCTCCAAGTTCGCCCTCCACGGTTTTCTCGAAGCCCTGCGGCTGGAGTACCGCCGCCAGGGACTGCATGTCTTCCTGATCGCCCCGGGCTTTACCAGTACCAACATACGATACACAGCCCTCCTGGCCGACGGGCAGGCCCAGGGCAGCACCCCCCGCAACGAGAAAAACATGCAGACCCCCGAGCATGTGGCCAAAAAAATATACAAGGGCATCCGCCAGCGACGCAGGATGATGGTGCTCAGCTCCATCGGCAAGGTCACCTTCATCGTGCGGAAGATATCTCCGCGGCTGATGGACCGTCTTACCCTTTTTTTCATGGCCAAAGAACCGGGATCGCCGTTTGAAGGATGAATGACGATTGACGAAGGATGAACGGGAAATGGGAAATGAGGAATATGAAATTTTGATTTATGATTTATGATTTTTGATTCACTGGTGTCCGAGAACGGAATTGAAAAATAAGTATAAATTTGGATAAAAAAAAAGGGAGCTGATCTTTCCACAGG
>JALVJE010000154.1 GCA_027028505.1 Bacteroidales bacterium | reverse complement strand
AATATATGGAGCATCTCCGCCGCAAAACACTCCGCGAGATCCTCAACAGTGAGAAGACCGCGCCGGGAGATGTCTATTACCTCCCGCCCGGCCGTATACACGCCATCGGCGCCGGCGTGCTGGTGGCCGAGATTTCACAGACCTCCGACATCACCTACCGCATCTACGACTGGGACCGTGTGGATGCCAACGGCAAGGGGCGCGAGCTCCATACCGAGCTGGCCCTGGATGCGATCGATTACAAGGCCCAACCGCAATACAAGACCCCTTACAACGACCGCCTCAACGAAACGGTGGATCTGGTCAGCAGTGAACATTTCACCACCAACCTCCTGCATTTCGACCGGCCGCTGGAGAAAGATTATTTTGAGCTCGACTCCTTCGTGATCTATATGGGACTGGAAGGAGAGGCCACCATTGAGCATGAGAACGGCACAGAGACGATACGCAAGGGAGAGACCGTGCTCCTTCCGGCGGTGCTGAAGGACATCCGGCTGGTGCCGGCAGGGGAAACCCGTCTGCTCGAGATCTATATCGCATAAGGAAATATAACCTTCCCTTTCTCAAAGCATCACCGGACTGAGGTGCGGCGTGTCAGGAGTCCCGTCGTTTCCCGAGAGCAGGCCGCAGGCTGCGGCGATCTCCTCTCCCCGTGAACGGCGGACGGTGCAGGAGATACCGGCGTCGAGCAGGCCGCGGCGGAAAGACTCCGTCCTCGCCGGGGAAGCAGGCCGGAAAGGCAGGCCGGGAACCATATGATAATGCAACAGGTTAACACGCAACGGCAGGTCCCTGAGCAGGGCAACGAGGGCCTGCAGATGCGCCCGGCTGTCATTGACCCCCTCAAAAAGCGTGTAAGCCACGGTGTACCGTCTTCTTTTCCCGGGAGGATAGGAAGAGATCAATGCCAGCACCTCGCGGAAAGGATATTTTTTCTCCACCGGCATCAGACGGGCCCGCTCGCCGGAGAAAGGTGAATGCAGGCTGAACGTCACATTGATCTTTGTCTCTTTCAGGATCCTTTGCAGGCCGGGCAGCAGACCGATGGTGGAGAGGGTGATGTGGCGGGAGGCCAGCGCATAGGTGCGCGGATCGGTGAGGATACGCACAGCGCGCAACACTTCCTCCGTATTCTCCAGCGGCTCTCCCATACCCATAAAAACGACATGATCGACCTTCTCCCGTTCCGGCAGGTTGTGTAACTGGCTCAGGATCTCCCCGGCCTGCAGGTTGCCCCGGAAACCATCCTGTCCCGTGCGGCAGAAACGACAGCGCCAGCGGCAGCCCGCCTGGCTGCTCACACAGAGGGTGTGACGCCGGCCGTCAGGGATATAGACCGCTTCCACCGTCCCGGCAGATGCTCCGAAGAGATATTTACAGGTGCCGTCGGAAGCTTCCTGCACCAGCAGAGGTTTGCCCGCCTCCACAAAATAACGGTTTGTAAGGTACTCCTTGACTGCCTTCGGCAGGGAGGACATACGGGCAAAAGAGGTCTCCCCCCGCCGGTAGATCCAGTAGGCCAGCAGGGACGCCTGCGAGCCGTCCAGACCGGCCCCGGACAGCAGGGCCCTCAGCTCCTCCACCGTATGTCCGAAAAGATTGATCATCGCGGGGACAAAAATAGTGAATTAGTATGGAGTATCGAGTTGGGAGTATCGAGTTGGGAGTATCGAATTGAGAGTATCGAGTTTCGAGTTTCGAGTTTCGAGTATCGAGTTTCGAGTTTCGAGCTTCGAGCTTCGAGCATCCCCGTCCGGGCGGGCTGCACCTTGCAACTTGCAACTTGCACCTTGCACCCAATCACCCACACCTTTTCCCGGGAATTCCATATTTTTGCACCAAACCCCTTCTGATGCCTGTGATCTTCCCCGATCCTGAGAGTGCGCGTCCCGACGGTCTGCTGGCTGCCGGCGGCGACCTGGAGCCGGAGACCCTCCTGGAGGCCTATGCCCGGGGCATCTTCCCCTGGTACGGGGAGGGTTCGCCGATCCTGTGGTGGTCGCCCGACCCCAGGATGGTTTTCCTGCCCGGGTCGTTCCACATCTCTCACAGCCTGCGGCAGACCCTCCGCTCGGGGAAATACAGTTACACGTGCGATGAAGCGTTCGCCGAAGTGATCGACCGGTGTGCCACGCTGCCCCGGCCCGGCCAGGAGGATACCTGGATCACGCCGGAGATGAAGGAAGCATACCTGCACCTGCACAAGCTGGGTTATGCCCACTCCGTTGAAACCTGGCACAAAGGACAACTGGTGGGGGGACTCTACGGGGTTTCCCTGGGCCGCGCTTTTTTCGGGGAATCGATGTTCCACTTGATGCGGGATGCCTCCAAGGCAGCACTCTGTCATCTGATCTTCTGGAGTATGGAAAAAAAAGGATTTCATTTTATCGATGCCCAGTTGCCTACCCCCCACCTCCGCAGCCTGGGCGCCCGGGAGATCCCCAGGAAAAAGTTCCTGGCAATGCTGAAAAAAGCTTTGGAATATCCGACCCTGCAGGGGAAATGGGACTGTTCCTTCAGTCACCCTGCGCCTTGCGAACATGCTCTCTGAGCGAGGCAAAGCCCTCACGCGTATAGCCGATGTTGCTGTATATCAGCTGGCCCTTCCGGTCTATCAGGAAATTGCGGGGGATGTACTGGGTGGCAAATTGCGAAAAGATCTTCCGGTCAGGATCAGGCAGGATGGTAAAAGTGAGTTTTTTCTCATCACGGAAAGGAACGAGCTTGTCGCGGGTCTCCTCACGGCCGATGGCCAGCACCACCAGCCCCTTGTCCCTGTATGGCTGCCAGATCTCCTTCTCCAGCTCCGTCATCTCCCGGAGACAGGGCCCGCACCAGGTCGTAAAAAAATTGATCAGCACCACCTTGCCCCGAAACTGCGATAATTTTACCTTTTTCCCGTCGATGGTATAAGCGGTAAAGTCAGGGACTTTCTCCCCGGGCTGCACCCGGGTCGTACCGTCCTGCAGATCACCGGCACTTACAAAAGATAACGAAAGAAATAAGAAAAGCAGCAGACAGATGTTTTTCATTTAGGTTGGGTAATCTTCCTTTTGAAAAAAATTAAGCGCAATACTAAAAAAAACAAAACATTTTTCCCAACATCATTTGCTTTTTTTATACTCCAGCCATCGCGGGACCTTCCATGGGGCAGGTCTCTTCCCGTAGAACAGTTCATCCATAGGCAGTGCCAGACGGTTGACCAGCAGGGAGTGGCGTATCCCCCAGCGGACCATCCGGTGGAACAGATTGTCCGGATGGGAATAGGGACACACCGCCACACACCTTCCGCAGTCGGTGCCGGTGATGGTCCAGTAGGTATAACAGGCTTCCTGGTTGATCTGCCAGCGTCGCACGCCGTTGATCACAGCGGGAGGATCATGGGAAATGGCCTGTGCCGGACAGTTCACGGCACATTTTTTACAGCGGTTGCAGAAATCGATCATCGCCGGCTCCTCCCTGCGCCGATCCGGCACCAGCTCCATGTTGGTGGTGACCACGCCGATACGCACCCGGGGACCTGTCTTCCGGGTCATGAGCAGTCCCATACGTCCTATCTCCCCCAGGCCGGCATCGCGGGCTACGAGGGGACAGACCACCTCGTAATGGGCGTCAATATGAGCGCGGGCCCCATACCCCAGCTCCCGCAGATACTGAGCTATCGCCACCGCAATACGTGCCGCCTCCAGGTATTGCCGTGCCGATTCCATCACGGCCGGACCCCGCGGGCCCGTATTGATCATCTCCCGGTCCATTTCGACCGTAAAGACAAAACCGTAACGATGCTCCGGCGTAACAGGCTGCCCGTAATTATGCTCCCGCCCCCGCGTATGATAATAATGATAGGGGCGCATCTCCGCAACCCCGCTCTCCAGCGCGCCCATAAGTCCGGCCATATCTTTCAGATAACGGGTGATCCTCGCAGGATCGATCTTCGTTTTCTCAGGATGAGGCTCCCCATCGATCGCCGGGGCCAGATATTCGATCGTCCGGAAATATGCCTCGGCAGCCGGAAAGGTGAGAGGATCAAAATAGAGCGCTTTGCGGCTCAGCAGCCCCGGCTTTCCCCGGAAACGGTCGTCCGCCTCCTTACGCTCCGGATGACGGGCATAATACTCCTCGTACCGCCGGCTCCCCGGCGTCAGGAGACGCCGCGAGAACATGACATCCCGCTCGTCGATCCTGCCGGCAGGAGTGGTATCCGTAAGATCACGCCGGAGGGGGGGAGGCAGGAAAAACAGGATCACTCCCGCGGCCAAAACAAAAGAGAGGACAACGATCCATACACTCCCGGGCACCAGCAGGACGGGCAGGAGGAAAACGATCCCGCCGGCAAGGGCCAGCAACACAGACACCCCGGCAGCCCGTAGCTCCTGCTCCCTCAGGGATACCAATGATACCCACAGAAAGAAAAATATCCACAGCACCCCTGATAGAAAAACCGGAATGTTCAGATATTGCATGCGGTCACAGAATCAAAAGGGTTTCTGCAGAGATGTATATACCAGGATGCGGGAAAAAGACATAAAAGGCAGGGGATCGTCTGGTATGATATAAAAAAAAGCCGGTCGGATCCGGCTCTTTATTATTTTTCTGTTTTTGTTTCCTTTGAGGATCCCTCGTCCTTTTCGGCAGCCGGCTCTGCTTTCTTTGTCTTTTTGGCTGCCGTTGTCTTGGCGGTAGTGGTCTTCTTAGTTGTCGTTTTCTTCGTTGTGGTCTTCTTGGCTGTTGTCTTTTTCGCCGGAGCCTTTTTTGCCGGAGCTTTTTCTTCGGCCACCTGTTCCACCTCTTTCACCTCTTTCTCTTCCTTCACTTCTTTCACTTCTTTCTTGGCCTCGGTTTTCTTCGTCGTGGTCTTTTTGGCAGCCGGTTTCTTTTTGGCAGGGGCCTTGGGCTTAGCCGGCTTCTTTTCGGGCACAGCTTCCGCCACTTCAGGCTCTGCTTTTACCTCATCCACGGCAGGAGCCGTATATTTACTCTTTTTCCTGGGGCGACGCACACCATAAGTGCCTCTGTACAACTTGCCCCTCCTGGTTTTGATGTCTCCTTTTCCCATTATTTCAGCAGTCTTTAAGTTTTATATTGTTCTAAATCAAGCCCAAAAATAAAAAAAGTTCCTTTTTATACGAATTAATCACGTAAAATATGTTGGTTAACAGTTCAAAGTTCATAGTTCATAGTTCATAGTATCGTGTATCGAGTATCGAGTTCGTGGTTGCTGGTTGCTGGTTCCCGCAGGCGTGACTGCGTCTGCTTTATTACGACCCCTCGGGGTCGGCGCTTACGCCCTTTGGGGGCTTTTTACTCTTTGCTCATCTCTTATCCGCCGAAGTCCCGCTCATCGGGACGAAGGCGGAGCTCATCCTTGCCCGCCGTAGCTAAAGCGAAGGCGGGGCTCATCGCTCATAGCTCACTGCTCATCGCTTACTCTTCCCACTCTTCATACTTTTACGACTTTTCATACTCTTCATACTCTTAGACTTTTCGACTTTTCGACTTTTAGACTTTTAGACTTTTCGACTTTTCGACTATATTTGACTCATGACTTACGGCGAAAAGATCATCCGTTTCCTTACCGGCTTATCCCTGGATGTTCCCCTTCCGGAAGGGATAGAGGTGATGAATCCCTACCTCCGGCCGGAAGTACGGGAGGGGGTAAGGGCTTTTTACACCCAATACTATCCGGATGATGCGCCCCGCACTTTCCTGCTGGGGATCAATCCCGGCCGTTTCGGCGCCGGCATCACCGGTATCTCTTTCACCGATCCCATCCGCCTGGAGAAAGAGTGCGGCATCCCCAATCCTTTTGACAAGAAACAGGAGATCTCCTCCGTGTTCATTTACGATATGATCCGTGCCTACGGGGGACCGGAAAAATTCTACGGGGATTTTTATATCACGGCCGTCTGTCCACTGGGTTTTGTAAAAGACGGAAAGAACCTCAACTATTATGACCTGAAGGAATTACAGGAAGCCGTAACGCCTTTTATCGTGGAAACGCTCCAGACCCAGGTGGACTTCGGTGCCCACAGGGAGAGGGCCTATTGCGTGGGCGAGGGCAAAAACTTCAAATTTCTGAAAAAACTGAACGATAAACACCATTTCTTTCAGGACCTGCTCCCCCTCCCCCATCCCCGTTTCGTGATGCAGTACCGCTACCGGAAACGGGAGGAGTATGTCCGTATGTACCTGGAGCAATTGGCCGGGAAAAGATAGCGTGGAGTACCCAGTACCCAGTACCCTGCACCCTGCACCTGTCTTTCACGTTTCGCACTTCCCTCCCAGCTTTCTGCAGTTACAGGCAAGACAATAACCGGCCACCACGGCTGCCACGCCAAAGCCGCTGCCCAGCATGATCCAGAAAGCGTAGGGAGAAAGACGGAACTCCCACACCAGAAAACCAAAAAATACCACTGCCAGGATCCCCAATGCTCCGATCAGGGCACAATAAAATCCAAATAAACAGATCACCTCTTTTTTCATGACCATTCTTTTTTTGTTTCCATGTAAGTATACGTATTCCAGGACAGTGAAACACAAAAAACGCTGTCCGAAATACTATAACCCGGTGTGGCATATATCACATTTTTTCACTATATTACCCTAAAATTCCTGCGGGTGACAAAATGTATCCATTGCCATATCCATTATGAGGCGCTCGAGGTGCTCAACCCCGACGAGATGGCACAGTTTGAGCAGGGATGCCGGGAGGTACGGTTCGAGGCGGGTGACAAGGTGATCCCCGAAGGGATGCCGGTGACCCATGTGGTCTATCTCAAAGAAGGCATCCTTAAGATCTGTCTCAAAGGACAGGGCGACAGGAATATGATCCTGAAGGTGCTGGCCCCCGGCTCTTTTGTGGGCCTGCATGATGTCTTTGCCCACAATTTCCGCTCCTGTTCAGCCATAGCCCTGACCCCCGTCACGGCCTGCCATATCTCCCACGAAGTTTTCACCATGCTCATCCGCTCCAATGGCGATTTTGCCCTGGAGGTGCTGAAATATATCAGCCTCGAGGAGATGGATTATTTCCACCGTTTTCTGAACATGCTGGGGAAACAGGTCACCGGGCGGGTGGCTGAGATGATCCTCTATTTCGCCGACCATATCTTTCATGCCGACCGTTTCAACATCGCCCTCACCCAGACAGAGCTGGGCACTATGGTGGGAGCTTCCCGCGAGAGCGTGAGCCGGGTCATCAAAGACCTAAGGAAAGACCGGATCCTCAAATGGGACCGCTCCTCGATCGAGATCCTGAACAGGCCCCTGCTGGAAAAGATCAGCCGGGCCGGATGAGGTTGACAACCTAAGGAATATTTAATATCTTTGCATCCCTTTCGGAGAGTTGCCGGAGTGGTCGAACGGGGCAGACTCGAAATCTGTTGATCCGCCTAGCGGGTCCGGGGGTTCGAATCCCTCACTCTCCGCAACAACAGAACAAACCCCGCACAGCGGGGTTTTCTTTTTCCGGGAGTCCGTTGAAAGCTCGCTTTCAAAAGGACGAACGGGAAAAGAAAAACCGAAAGGTTTGTTCTGTTGTTGCAAGGATCCCCAAAATGGGATCACGACCCGCCTTCGTCCGGAGGCCGGAACTTCGGCGGGCGAAGGTGCAGCAAACACTCCCCCTCCATCTCCTCCAGCAGCCGCAGAGCCTCTTTGATGCTTTTCACCCGCGGCACCGTCATCGTGAGCTTGTCATTCTTCTCCCGCAACTTCACATGCAAAGGCTGCTGCTGGATGAACAGCAGGATCTTCCGGAAAAGATCGGAATTGTAAAAAGGGGAATTCCTGTCCGATACAAAGTAAGCATGGAAGGTGTCCTGTTTGAGGATGATGCGTTCCATCCCCAGGCGCATGGCGAGGCGCCGCAGCCGCACCACATCGGTGAGGGCCTGTGCCGGCGGCGGCAGCGGCCCGAAACGGTCTTCCAGCATACGCTCGAAATCGGCCAGCTGCTCCTCCTCCGTCAGGTTGTTGAGCTGGCGGTACAGCTTCATCTTCTCCGTGGTGCTTCCCACATAGTCGTCGGGCAGCATCACCGCCAGATCGGTGTCTATCTGCGCATCACTGACAAAGAGGCGTTCCTCCTCCGGGACCTCCTCCCGCTCTTTCTCATACAGCTCTTTGAACTCGCCCTCTTTCAGTTCCTGCATGGCCTCCTGCAGGATGCGCTGGTAGGTCTCGAAACCGATGTCGGCGATGAAGCCGCTCTGCTCGGCCCCCAGCAGGTTACCCGCTCCCCGTATGTCGAGGTCCTGCAGGGCGATGTTGAAGCCGCTGCCCAGCTCGGAGAACTCGGCGAGGGCCCGCAGCCGCCGCCGTGCCTCGGGGGTCACCACCGTCAGCGGCGGCGCCAGGAGGTAACAGAAAGCTTTCTTGTTGGAGCGCCCCACACGCCCCCGCAGCTGGTGCAGGTCGCTCAGACCGAAATGATGGGCATTGTTGATGAAGATGGTGTTGGCGTTGGGGATGTCCAGGCCCGACTCGATGATCGTCGTGGCCACCAGCACATCGAACTCGCCCCCGATGAAGCCCAGCATCACCGCCTCCAGGTCCTTCCCCTCCATCTGACCGTGGGCCACGCCGATGCTGATGTTGGGTACGATCTCACCGATCTTCTTCGCCACTTTTTGGATGTTGTCCACCCGGTTGTGGATGAAGAAGACCTGCCCGCCCCGGTTCAGCTCATATTCGATCCCCTCGCGGATGACATGCTCATTAAAAGAGTGCAGCTCGGTGATGATGGGATGCCGGTTGGGCGGGGGGGTGTTGATAATGGCCAGGTCGCGGGCTCCCATGAGCGAGAACTGCAGCGTACGCGGTATGGGCGTGGCCGTGAGGGTGAGGGTGTCCACCTCGGCCCGCATCTGCTTGAGCTTCTCCTTGGCCGCCACGCCGAACTTCTGCTCCTCGTCGATGATCAGCAGCCCCAGGTCCTTGTACTTCACATCCTTGCTGATGAGACGGTGCGTGCCTATGAGGATGTCTATCTTCCCCTCAGCCAGGCGCCGTAAGGTCTCCCGCTGCTCTGCCGGCCGTTTGAGACGGCTGATGTAATCGACCGTCGCCGGAAAATCTTTCAGTCGCTCCGAGAAGGTGCGGTAGTGCTGCATCGCCAGGATGGTGGTAGGCACCAGCACGGCCACCTGCCTGCTGTCGGCCACCGCCTTGAAGGCGGCACGTATGGCCACCTCCGTCTTGCCGAACCCCACATCGCCGCATACCAGCATGTCCATGGGATGGGCCGTTTCCATGGCCTCCTTCACCTTGCGCGTGGCCATCACCTGGTCGGGCGTATCCTCATAAAGGAAGGAAGCCTCTAGCTCCTGCTGCAGGTAAGTGTCGGGCGAATAGGCGAAGCCCGGCTTTTCCATCCTTTTGGCATAGAGGGCGATCAGCTCCCGGGCAATATCCTTCACCCGGTTGCGGGTCTTGCGCTTGAGGTTCTGCCATGCCTTGCCGCCCAGCTTGTGGATCACCGGCGGCACGTTGTCCTTGCCCTTGTATTTGGAGATGCGGTGCAGACTGTGGATGCTCACATAGAGGATATCGTTGTCCTTGTACACCAGCTTGACCACCTCCTGCGTGCGGCCGTTGTTCTCGATCTTCTCCAGTCCGGCAAAACGGCCGATGCCATGATCGACATGCACCACATAATCTCCGGGATGCAAGGCTTTCAGCTCTTCGATGGTGAGGGTCTCCCGCCGGGTGAAGTTCTTGTCGAGCCTGTACTTCTGGTATCTCTCGAAGATCTGATGATCTGTAAAACAAACGGCCAGGAGATCGTGGTCGATGAACCCTTCGTGGAGGGTCCTGGGGCAGGTCTCATAGCGCAGGTCCGGCGCCAGGCTGGCCAGGATCTCACGCAGGCGTTCCAGCTGGGCAGGGTTGTTGGAGACGATGTACTCGCGGTATCCCAGCCCGGCCAGCTCGGTCATACGGCCGGCCAGCAGGTCGAAATTCTTGCGGAAGGC
>JALVJE010000153.1 GCA_027028505.1 Bacteroidales bacterium | reverse complement strand
GAGCCGTCGGTCCAGCAGCTACCCATTGATTCATCTGCCGTGGCAAAACGGTTGTCGTACTGGGCATCGCCGGAACACCAGTCGCTCAGGTCGGTCAGCTCGATGGCGCCTGCCTTGAAATCATAATCCTGGGTGATATCATCATCCGCGCAAAGGGTAAATGTTCCGCTGTGGCGGTCATCATCCACAGAGATATAGTACCAGTTACCGGGGGTGAGCGAATCAATCTGCAGCGTGATCGTTCCCTGATTATAAAGCCAGCGGGCACAACCCACCTCCTGTCCGGCCTCGTTCCACAGGGCTACCTGTTGACGGTACATGCTGCCATAGACACTTCCTGTCTTGACCTGTATCTTGATAAAGCTGGTGGTGGCCTGGAATTTAAACCATACATCTTTCAGTCCTGTGCTGCTGTATGAACCATCGGTCCAGCAACTTCCAAACGATCCATCTGCCGTAGCAGAACGGTTATCGTACTGAGCATCGGAAGAGCACCAGTTATTCAGGTCGGTCAGTTCAATGGCTCCGGCTTTGTAATCATAATCCTGTGTGATGTCGTCATCTACACAAAGGGTGAAGGAACCGTTCCTCCGGTCATCATCCACGGAGATATAGTAAGTCTGTCCCGGTGTGAGGGTGTCGACTTTCAGCGTTACAGTGCCATATTCATAGGACCAGCGGGCACAGCCCACTTCATTGCCGGCCTCGTCCCAGAGGGCCACCTGCTGACGGTACATGCTGCCGTAAACATTGCCGGTTTTGACCTTGATGTTGATAAAGCTGGTACTGGCGGTAAATTTGAACCATACATTGTCCAGTCCTGTGGAAGTCCCGTTGTAGGAGCCGTCAGTCCAGCAGGAGCCCATCATGCCATCAGCGGTAGTGAAATAGTTGTTGAATTCCGCATCGTCGGAACACCAGTTACTCGTGGAGGGCAGTTCGAAGGCATGTTGCCTGAAGTCATAATCCACCGAATCATCCACACAGAGTGTGAAACTGCCGGAGGCATAATCATCGTCCACAGCGATCCAGTACCAGTTGCCCGGTGTTAACGTATCTGTCTGCATTTTGATAGTGCCGTAGGTGCCAAGCCATCTGGCACAGGCCACCTCGTTGCCGTTCGCGTTGAACAGGGCTACCTGTTGTCTGCGTATGGATCCGTAATTGTTCCCGCTCTTGACGAGGACTCTTATCTCAGGTGTCGTTGCCTGGAATTTGAACCATTTATTATTATAAGGAGCATTTGTGGCCGCGGTCCAGCAGCTTCCGCTGTATGAGCTGGCCGGTTCTCCCACATTGTTGTATCCTGCATCGGCGGAACACCAGTTATCAATATTATCCAGCAGTGTGGCCGGAGGCATGGTGTAGGATACATCATCATCTATACACAGGGTGAAGGTGCCGCTAATACTGTCGTCATCTATGGCGATATAGTAGACGTTGCCTGCGGTGAGGGTGTCCACTGTTAGGGTTTGTGTTCCTCCGTCGCCGATGAGGGCGCCGCGACATCCCACGAGGGTGCCGGCACTGTTCCACATGGCGATTTGCTGGCCCCGCATCTCACCGTAATTGCCGCCGGTGGTAACATCCACCGTGGCCTGGGTGGAGGTGGCTGTGAACCTGAACCATACGTTCTTCAATCCTGTGCCCGCATTGTCTGTCCAGCAGGGAGCTGCCGACCCGTCTGGGGTGGCCAGGCTGTTGGTATACTGAGCATCGGCCGAGCACCAGCTATTCAGGTCGGTGAGATCGAAAGCATTCGCCTGATCATCGTTGAGTATGGCATCCGTAACGCACAGTTTGAATGATCCTCTGTATCCTGTGCCGGCGCTGTTGTCCACATCGATATAATACCAGTCGCCCACGGTCAGACCGGTGGCTGTCATTTCAATATCTGCTGTAGCTCCGATACGGTACTTACAGGCGATCTCAGTGCCATTGCTGTCCCACAAGGCCATCATGGGAAAACGCAGGGTACCTTCGGGGAGAGAGGTGCGTAACATCACGCTGACCTCTGAAGTGGTGGCCTGGAAGCGGAACCATCGGTTGTAGTTTGGTCCATTATTGACCCAGCAGGAAGGCCGTGGTTCGTCGGGGGTGGCTCCCACAGTGCTGTATTCGGCGTCGGTGGAGCACCATCCGTGTATATCGGAGAGCTCTATGGCTCCGGCCTTCCAGTCATAGTCTATTTCATTGTCCATGCAGAGCGTGAAAGTTCCCTGGTATGCAGTAGCCCCATAATTATCTACCGATACATAGTACCATTCGCCGGGGGTAAGACCCGAATAAGAGATCTCTACATTGTCATATGCCAGGGTATACCGCTGACAGGCCAGCTCATTGCCTGTACTGTCCCATAAGGCCAGGAGGACATATCTTATGGTGCCGTCATCACCGCCGGTCTTGACCTGTACCGTTACATCCGTCCCTGTAGCCTGGAACCTGAACCATTTGTTATAGTTGGGGCCGTTGGGCCAACAGGATCCGGCACTCTCGTCGGGAGAGCCGCTAAACGTGGAGAACTGTTGCTGGGCAGAGCAGTAATTGTCATAATTGACGATCTCATACGCACCCCGTTTGAAATCATAGTCGATCGTGTCGTTCATGCAGAGGGTGAACGATCCGCGATAGCCCAGACCGTTGTAATTGTCTACGGCCACATAGTACCAGTTGCCCGGTGTCAGGGTGTCTGTTCCGATCTTAACATCACTGTACACTGCTGAATATCTGCCGCAGGCTACCTGGTTCATAGAGGTGTCGAAGATAGCGATGAGTGGATAGCGTAGAGTGCCTTCTTCCCCGCCGGTCTTCACCTCGGCCGTGATCATGTTGGTGGTAGCCTGGAATTTGAACCAACGGTTATAATTGGGGCCATTGGGCCAGCAGGAGCCTCTGATCTCATCCGGCGTTGCATTGATGGTACTGTAGGCAGCGTTTGCCGAGCACCAGTTGTGGATGTCGGGGATCACTTTGGCACCGGCTTTGAAGTCATAATCTATGGTGTCAGTGACATAGAGGGAGAAAGATCCCCGGTAATACTGATTGTTGTAGTTATCTACCGATATGTAATACCAGTTGCCGGGAACCAGGGTGTCGGAGCCCAGGGTGATGTCCCCGTAGGTACTATAATAACGTGCGCAAGCCACCTCATTCCCGCTGTCATCCCAGATCGCGGCGAGGGGATAGCGTAGAGTGCCTTCTTCCCCTCCTGTTTTTACCTCAACGTGTATCATATCGGTGGTAGCCCGGAACTTAAACCACCGGTTGAAGTTAGGTCCGTTGGGCCAGCAGGATCCTCTGGACTCGTCCGGCGTAGCATACAGGGTGGAATAGGCTGCATTGGGCGAGCTCCAGTTGTGGATATTGGTCAGCTCTATGGCAGCGCTGCGGAAATCATAGTCGATGGTATCGTCCACGCACAGCGTGAAAGACCCCCTGTAATACTGATTGTTGTAATTATCTACGGAGATATAGTACCAGTTTCCTGGTGTCAGGGTGTCCGAGCCTATGGTGACATCACTGTAAGCTCCGGTATATCTTCCACAGGCTACCTCCGTGTTGTTTTCATTCCAGAGGGCCACGAAGGGATATCGCATCGTTCCTTCTTCCCCACCTGTCTTAACCTGTATTTTAGCCATGTTACTGGTAGCCCGGAATTTGAACCACCGGTTAAAGTTGGGGCCATTGTACCAGCAGGATCCTTTCAGTTCATCACCGGTGGCGTTCATTGTGGTATATTCGGCATTGGCCGAGCACCACTGGTCGATGTCGGCTATCTCGATCGCACCGGCCTTGAAATCATAATCAATGGTATCGCTGACACACAGCGTGAAGCTGCCCCGGTAATATTGATTATTGTAGTTATCCACTGTGATGTAATACCAGTCGCCGGGGGTCAGACCCGTGGCGCCGACAGAAAGATCGCTGTACTGGGCATAATAACGGGCACAGGAGATCTCGTTGCCAGTTGAATCCTGCAGCATGATAAAGGGATAGCGCAGACTCCCTTCATCTCCACCGGTTTTCAGTTGTACGAGCACATTGGGGGTGGAGGCCTGGAATTTGAACCAACGGTTGTAGTTGGGGCCGTTATACCAACAGCTTCCTCTGGCACCGTCACCCGAGGCATTTATGGTTGAGTAGGCAGCATCTCCTGAGCACCATACGCCGGTGTCGGGTACTTCCAGCGCTCCTTCCCTGAAGTCATAGTTGAGCGTATTATCAATGCATAAGGTAAAAGTACCCCGGTATCCTGCTCCTGCATAATTGTCAACGGAGATATAATACCATTGTCCCGGCACCAGGTTGATGGCGGAAAGGTTGAGGTCACTGTAGGCCGATGTATAACGACGACAGGCCAGCTCATTGCCGGTCGAATCCCAGAGGGCCAGGAAGGGATTTCTGAGCGTACCTTCTTCCCCGCCTGTTTTCAGGGTAATGTTGATATTGTCGGTAGTGGCCTGGAAACGGAACCAGCGGTTGTAGTTGGGGCCGTTGTTCCAGCAACTGCCGCGGGTGCCGTCAGGTGTGGCATTAACGGTAGTATAAGCGGCATTGGGGGAGCACCAGTTATTAAAGTCTGTCAGGGTAATGGCGCCTTCCTTGTAATCGTAGTCTACCGTATCATCGATACAGAGGGTGAAGGTCCCCTGGTAGCCCGTGCCGACGTAATTGTCCACCTCGATGTAGTACCATTCTCCCGGTGTGAGGCTGGCGGATTGTAAGACCAGGTCAGAGTAAGTGCCGGCATAGCGGGCACATGCCAGCTGGGTGCCTCCCTCGGTCCAGAGAGCTGCGAACATGTAGCGCAGTGTGCCCTCATCTCCTCCCGTCTTGACAGATACTTTGATCATGCTGCCGGTGGCCTGGAAACGGAACCAGCGGTTATAGTTGGGTCCGTTGGGCCAGCAGCTGCCCCGCGGGCCGTCGGCGGTGGCTCCTGCTGTGCTGTACTGGGCATCGTATGAACACCAGTTATCCAGATCGGTGAGAATGATCGCACCGGCCCTGTCATCGTAATCCAACACGGTGGTATAAGCCGTATCGGCGCCACTGCAACCGGAACCGTCGGTGTAAGTATAAATGATCTCATGGGTGCCTGTCCCGGCAGCGGCTGGGTCAAAGGTGTTCCCTGAAATACCGGGGCCGGAGAAAGTGCCGCCGGCGGGCGTACCGCTGAGGGTTACGGGAGCATCATGAATATCATAAACAGAATCCAGTCCGGAAATGGTGACCGTGGGTTCGTCGTTGACCGTGGTGGTCTGGCTGTCAGAGGTGGTACACCCTGTAGAACCATCCGTATAGGTGTAGGTGATGGTGTGGGTGCCCTGACCCGCCACGGAAGGACTGAAAATGCTGTCGGTCATGGCCGGTCCTGAGAAGATGCCTCCTGCCGGCGATCCGTGCAGGGTATCATCCGGAGAAAGAACACAGTATTCAGGATCCAGTCCGGAGAACGTGACAGGGGGCACATCATAGATGTCCACGATCAGATCACTGGAGTCTTTGGACCCACAACTGCTGGTTTCCACTACTTTGATGTAGCCTGAAACACCGCCGGTGGCTACCCAGGTGACATCCAGTGAATCCCCTCCGGTAAAATCGGAAGGAGAACCGTTGGAGACAGTCCAGTGATAGGTGGATCCACTGTGCTGGTCCACCGAATAGGTAATGGTGGAACCGGGACAGACGTATGCATCACTGGGTATGATGGGTGAGGTGCTGACGGGGGGACAGGTTATACAGGATATACTCGCTTCCCATCCCTCACGGGTGTAACTGGCATCGGAGATAAAACGAAAAGTCAGGCAGGTGCCTGAAGAGGTAAGCGTAAATGTAAGCCCTGTACCCGAATATTTTCCCAGGAGGGGAGCCCCTGTGTCCGTGCCGTCATACACGTAAAGGGTATCGTCCGTACGGACATCAAATGAGGTGAAGTCAAAGGAGATGTGATTACCGTCATCGGAACAAAAAGTGACGGTGTAATCCTCGTTGTTACTGTAATAACTGTTGGTAGTCCCATCAGTGGGGCCTCCACTGTCATAGAAATAACCGGCACACGTGTTAACTGTCTGTCCGTTTAGCGTATCCATGCGGTAGGTCTGGGCATGGAGGGACAGGGAGAGGATCGAAAATAAAAAAAACGAGAAGAGTGAAAAATGCAGTCTTGTTGAATTCTTTCTACCCATTATCATTATTAATGTGGATGAAATTATCCGGGTTACAAGGAAAAAATCTTTTTATCTTGACATTCGAAAGAGCTATTAGGTTGCATTGACAATATGCAAATTAGCAAATTTATTTTGTTATACTCAAATTATTCAGCAGGGTTGTGCAATTTTGATAAACGACCTGACATTTTTGATATAAATATTAAACCTGGGGTTATTCGCTGCGCTCATGAGATCGCTACGCTAAGTTAACCCCCGTTAATGGATTAGTTCCGCTAATACTTAGCTTCTTAATGTGTAATTTGAGTTAATGTTGGTGTGGCAAGATGGGGATAACAAAGGGAATGCTTGTAAAGACAGGCATTCAATGATCCGTATGACCCCGGGAAAAGGAGAGAAAAGATGGTGGATCAAAGACCGGATAATATTTTTATCATTGATATTTTGGAATATTTCCGGTAGTGCCTATCTTTGCACACCCCAAAACGGGCGATTAGCTCAGTTGGTTCAGAGCGCCTGCCTTACAAGCAGGAGGTCACTGGTTCGAATCCAGTATCGCCCACAACCCCAAAGCCTTGCACGTAGTGCAGGGCTGTTTTGTTTCCGGACACGTGTAAACTTGTTTACACAGTGGGAGGAAACAAAACAGCCCGATGTGAGCGCAGCGAGCAAAGGCTTTGGGGATGGGTACAAGGGCCCGGGGTTCTGGATCACGCAAGTAATCCGGTTTCCCCCTCCACACAACTGCAAAACTGTGGAAGACGAGTAGATCTATCTATTTGTCTGCTTTTACAAGGCTTCCGCCACGACAAAGGTGCTGCCACCGATAAAGACCATATCGTTCTTTCCGGCTTTTGACAACGCCTTTTCCATCGCTTTTTCTACGGAAGGCATAGCCGCTCCTCTTAGCCCATGTTTTACTGCCTGCTGCTGCAGTTTTTCCGCTTCCATGGCCCGGGGGATAGCTGCCCGGGTGAACAGATAAAAAGCATCTTTCGGAAGGAGTTCCAGAATCTCATCGGGATCTTTGTCATTTACAAATCCCAGGATCATATAAAGATCTTTGCGGGGCGTGTTCTCTATCTGCCGGACCAGTTGCAGGAAAGCGTCCCGGTTGTGGCCGGTATCGCAGATGACCAGGGGGTGCTGCCGCAGCACCTGCCACCGCCCGAGGAGACCTGTGTTCCCGGAAACATTTGCAAAACCATCCCGCAGGTTTTTTTCTCTCCAGGGAAGATCTTTTTCCAGGACCCTGAGCGTTTGTAATGCTGTAATTGTGTTTTCACGCTGATAATCCCCCAAAAGATCGGTTTGCAGGTCTTTCAGAAAGATCCGGTCTCTTTCTTTGACATTGAATATTTGTTTTCCTGTCATGGAGATCATGGAATAATCGATCGAGAGGTTCTCACCGGCGAAATATATTTCCGATCCTGTCTGTGCAGCAGTTTCCCTGAAGACCGGGGCTGTTTCCTTTTGGTATCTACCGATCACTGCGGGAATCGCCTTCTTGAAGATCCCGGCTTTCTCGCGGGCGATGCTCTGCAGGGTGTTTCCCAGGAACCGGGTATGGTCCATGCCGATATTTGTGATCACTGAACAGAGAGGCAGGATGATATTGGTAGAGTCGAGACGTCCTCCCAGGCCGGTCTCAATGACGGCCACGTCCACTTTTTCATCTGCAAAATACCGGAAGGCCATGGCCACGGTGATCTCAAAAAAAGAAGGTTCGATCTCCCCGAAAAGATGATCGTGTTCCCTGACGAAGTTTTTGACATAATCTTCACTGACAGGTTTTCCGTTGATGCGGATCCGTTCGCGGAAGTCTTTCAGGTGGGGAGAAGTGTAGAGTCCGGTGCGGTATCCGGCCTCCTGCAATACGGAGGCCAGCATGTGGGATACCGATCCTTTGCCGTTGGTGCCGGCAATATGGATGGTGGGGTATGCCCTGTGCGGATGGCCAAAATAGTCATCCAGCAGGTGGGCATTTCCCAGATCCACCTTGTAGGCGGCGGGGCCGGTGCGCTGGTATACCGGCAGACGGGAGAAAAGGTATTCCGTTACCTTCCGGTAGTCGTTGTAGTCGATCCCCGCTACCATTGGTCCCAGTGAATACGGTCCGGCTTAAAACGGTCGGCAGGTTGCAGAGGCTGCTCTGCAGGAACTCCTAAGGCCACCAGCGACAAAGGTTCGATGTGTGACGGCAGACGGAAGATCTCTTTCATAGCTATCTTGCGGTCTTCCCGCGGATGGATGCCCAGCCATACACCCCCCAGGCCCATACCGTGGATGGCCAGGAGCAGGTTTTCTGTGGCTGCCGAACAATCCACCACCCAGTAGCCTTCGCCATGTTGTTTTTCAAGATCCCCGCACACCAGGACAGCAGCCCCGGCGCCGGAAAGCATCGAAGCATATGGATGGACTTTCATGATCTTTTCGAATATGCTCCTTTCTCGTGTCACCACAAAATGCCAGGGCTGACAGTTGCGTGCGGAAGGAGCATGCATGGCTGCTTTCAGAACGGACTCCAGCTGATCACGGCTTACCTTTTCACCTGTAAAACTTCGGATGCTCCTGCGTGTAAGTATACCTTCAATAAGGTCCATCTGTTTTTGATCAATTTTCAGGCAAATTTAATATTCCTGAAAATAATCAATTATATTTACCTGTTAAATTACATTTATATGCCCGGAAAAAAGAAATATTTTATTCTTGATACCAATGTGTTGCTCCATGATTATCAGAGCATCTTCAATTTTCAGGAACATGACATCATTATTCCCATTGTGGTCCTGGAAGAGCTGGATAAGTTCAAGAAGGGCAACGATATCATCAACTTCCATGCCCGTGAACTGACGCGTCAGCTGGACAAGCTGGCCGGTGATAAATTGTTCACGGCGGGGGTGTCGTTGGGAAAAGGCCGCGGCAAGCTCTTCATCGAGACGGGCAAGCCTTTCTCGGAACGGATGCGTTCCTCTTTTCCGGAGGATACGCCTGATCATCGCATTCTGGCCATTGCCGAACACATTACCCTTGAACATCCCGGCCGCAAGGTGATCCTGGTATCCAAGGATATCAACCTGCGGCTGAAGGCAAAATCGCTCAATATCCTGGCACAGGACTACCGCACAGACAAGGTGTTCAACATTGATGATCTTTTCAACGAGGTGCGTGTCCTCGAAGATGCTGATCCGGAGGTTATCTCCTCGCTCTATTCAGATCAGCAGTGTGTTCCTGTAGATAAAGCAGGTCTCAAAGAAAAACCCTTTGCGCATCAATACTTTATTATCCGCAATGAAAAATCCAGTGTGCTGGCCCATTATGATCCTTTCAACCACAGGGTGGAACGGGTGGAGAAGGTTACGGCTTACGGCATAGAGCCGCGCAATGCGGAGCAGACTTTCTCGCTGGATGCTTTGCTGCGCAAGGAGATACAGCTTGTGGCCCTGACCGGCAAGGCGGGTACGGGCAAGACCCTCCTGGCCCTGGCGGCTGCTCTGCATCAGCGCCGCGAGTACAAGCAGATCTTCCTGGCGCGCCCCATCGTGCCGCTGGCCAACAGGGATATGGGCTTCCTGCCGGGCGACGTGAGCGAAAAAATAGAACCTTACATGCAGCCTCTGTTCGATAATCTCTCGGTGATCAAGAACAAATTCTCTACGCAGAGCAAGGATTACCAGCGTATCGACAGGATGTTGCAGGATGAGAAGTTGGTGATCACCCCCCTGGCCTATATCCGGGGACGCAGTCTGTCCAACATCTTCTTCATTGTCGATGAGGCCCAGAACCTGACACCCCACGAGGTAAAGACCATCATTACGCGTGCCGGCGAGGGGACCAAGCTGATCTTCACCGGCGACATCGAACAGATCGATTCCCCTTATCTGGACACCGGCTCCAACGGGCTGACCTACCTGACCGACCGTATGCGCGGACAGGATATCTTTGCCCATGTGAATCTGGTGAAAGGGGAACGCAGTTACCTGGCCGAGTTGGCCAGCCAGATATTGTAAAAATAATACCGCTACCATGAAAGAACTATTTCTGATAAGGCATGCCAAGTCAGACTGGGACAAAATGGATGTCAAGGATATCGACCGGCCCCTCAAAGGACGGGGGGTGCGGGATGCCATGATGATGGGGAATTATATCGCCCGGCATTATGAACGGAAACCTGCGCTGATCTTTACCAGTCCTGCCTGCCGGGCTTTCCACACAGCCGTACTTTATTGCCGGAGCATGGACCTGTCCTGTGAGACCCTCGCGGTCAGGGAGAACCTTTACCTTGCCTCCTACAACGAGATGCACAACCAGATACGTAAGGCCCCTGCCGGCGTGGACATACTGGCGGTGGTGGCCCACAACCCCGGCATCACCGACCTGGCCAATTTCTTCCTGGAGGAGTCGATCCACAACATCCCCACGTCGGGATTTGTTTATATGGCTTTTGAGGCACGGACGTGGGAGGAGGTGAAAACTGACAATATGATAAAACATGATTTTCATTATCCCAGGGAACTGCTGACCGAATAGACTTATCATGGCTAAGGAGAAATGGATCGTCAACAGAGAGATCAGCTGGCTGGCCTTCAACCACAGGGTGTTGCAGGAGGCTGCCGATCCCACCGTGCCGCTCATCGAACGGCTGCGGTTCCTGGGGATCTTTTCCGACAACCTGGATGAGTTCTTCAAAGTTAGAGTGGCCTCCATCCGCAGGATGGTGCAACTGGATATCAAAGCCAAAAAACTGACCGGCGGAAGTCCGCAAAAACTGCTCCGGCAGATCCAGCAGATCGTCCTGGAGCAACAGAAAGAGTTCGAGACGATCTATTTCAGGATCATCGATGAACTGAAACGGGAGAATATCTACCTGACGGATGAGCAACGCATCCCCGAAGAGAGGCTGGAGTATGCCAAAAACCTGTTCCATGATAAGGTGCTTCCCGTGCTGACGCCCATCATGCTGGAGAAAGACAAGCCTTTCCCGCCCCTGAAAGACAAGTCGATCTATCTGGCGGTAAAACTTACAGGAAAATATCCGGCGCCGGTCAAAAAATATGCTCTGATAGAGGTGCCGGCCGAAGAGTTGGGGAGGTTTATCATTCTGCCGGGGATCGGGCGCAAAAAATTCATCATCCTGCTGGATGATATGATCCGTCTGGGGTTGCCGGACCTGTTCTCGATATTCAACTTTTCGGATTTTGAGGCCTATACGATCAAGATCACACGCGATGCAGAACTGGATATCGACAATGATGTCTCCAAGGGCTTTCTGGAGAAGATCGCCAAAGGGATCAGCCAGCGGAAAAAAGGGCAGCCGGTGCGGCTGGTCTATGACCAGTCGATGCCCCGCGACCTGTTCGCGTTCATCCGTGAAAAGTTGGAGCTGGATGTGCTGGACAATGTCATCCCGGGAGGGAAGTATCACAACTTCAGGGACTTTAAGAAGTTCCCCAATGTAGGGCCCAAACGATTGGAGTACAAGAAAATGCCGGTACTGCATCATCCGGACATGAAACGTCATACCAGTCTGCTGGAGACCATTGAAAAGAAAGACATCTTCCTTCATTTTCCATATCATCCATTTACCCATTTTCTGGATGTATTGCGGGAGGCGGCCATAGACCCTGCAGTGACAGAGATCCGTATGACCGCATACCGGGTAGCATACGACTCCCGGGTGATGAACACCCTGATCAATGCCTGTCTCAATGGCAAAAAAGTTACGGTGATCATTGAGCTGCAGGCCCGTTTCAATGAGGCTTCCAATATTTACTGGTCGAAGAAACTCCAGGAAGCCGGGGCTATGGTGATCTTTGGCATCCAGGGACTGAAGGTGCATGCCAAACTGTTGCTGATCACCCGAAAAAAAGGGAAAGAGACCTCGCATATTGTCGGCATCAGCACCGGGAATTTCAACGAGGAGACGGCCCAGGTATATGTGGACATCGTCATGCTGTCCGCCCGCAGGGATCTGGCTCTGGATGTTAAGGACCTGTTCCGTTTTTTTGAGAGCCCTTATCTGCCTGTGCAATATCGCCATCTGCTGACCTCTCCCATTTACATGCGCAGGAAATTGTATGCTCTCGTCGACCGGGAGACGCGTCATGCCCTGGCGGGAAAAGAGGCCTGGATCCTCCTCAAGCTGAACAATCTTGTGGATCAGGACATGATCATGCGCCTCTACAAAGCGAGTCAGGCAGGCGTGAAGATCACCCTGCTGGTGAGAGGGATCTGTTCCCTCATCCCGGGAGAAAAAGGTTACAGCGAGAATATCGTGGCGTACAGTCTCGTAGGACGTTATCTGGAACATTCCAGGATCATGGTTTTCTGCAACAATAAGCAAGTAGAGTATTATATCGGGTCGGCCGACTGGATGACGCGGAACCTGGACCACCGTGTGGAGATCTTCTCGCCGGTCTGTGACCCGGAACTGAAACAGGAGTTGAAAGATATCCTAGATCTTGAGTTGCGGGATAATACCAAGAAAAGGATCATAACAAAAGAACTGGACAACCGTTATGTGAGAGATCACCGGAGAAAACGGACCGATGCGCAGATAGAAATGTACCGGCTCTTGCAGAAAAACGAGAAAAAAGAAGAGAAGGTAAATAAAAAAGAAAAGAGAAAGGAATAAATATGAAAATATCGGAAATACTGGCGGCTACGGAAGAGATCGCCCGGGAGACGGGTTCTTTTATCAGAGAGCAGCGTTTGTCGCTGACCGGCAGGGATATCCGCTCGAAAGGGATCCACGACTATGTAACGCGTGTGGATAGAGAGTCAGAGCAGCGGCTGGTGAAGCGTCTCTCCGGTCTGCTGCCGGGGAGTGGCTTTCTCACGGAGGAGGAGACCACGGAGCAGGTGGAAGCCGAATATACCTGGATCATTGACCCCCTCGACGGTACCACCAATTTTATCCACGGCTCACCGCCCTATGCTGTGAGCATTGCCCTGCAGCATAACGGGCATACGGTGGCGGGGGTGGTTTATGAGATCACGATGGATGAGATGTTCTCTGCATCGGAGGAGGACCCTGCCCGCCTCAACGGCGAAGAGATCCGGGTAAGTCATGCCTCTTCCCTGCAGGAGGTGTTACTGGCTACCGGCTTTCCCTTTGTCAATTTTGAACGGCTGGATCCTTATATGGCAGTATTGAAACGTTTTATGGCCGAGACACAGGGTGTGCGGCGCCTCGGCTCCGCAGCCACTGATCTGGCGTGGGTGGCCTGCGGACGTTATGATGGTTTCTACGAATATAACCTTCATCCGTGGGATGTGGCTGCAGGAGCCTTCCTGGTGGAAAAGGCCGGAGGCGTGGCGGCTGATTTCCGGGGTGGGAAGGATTATCTCTTCGGACGGGAGATGGTGGCAGCGGCACCCGGTGTTTACGGGGAGATCGCCAGGATCATCGGAGAATACCTCTGATATCACATGAAAAAGATCCCATCATACCTGACATATGCCTTTCTCTGGTCCATTGCATGGATACCTACTCCCTTGCTGTATGGGCTTTCCGACTTTATCTACGTGGTGCTGTACCGCCTTGTTGGGTACAGAAAGAAAGTGGTGGAAGAAAACCTCCGGAATGCTTTCCCCGATGAAGCAGAGACGCGGCGGAAAGAGATCATGCGGAAGTTTTACCGCCATCTCTGTGACCTGATCGTTGAGGAGATCCGAATGATCCATATTCCCACCAAAGAGTTGGTGAGAAGGGTGGAGATCAGGGAAGGTGACCTGGAACGGTTCGAGGAAATGCGGAAGAAAGGTGTACATACGGTCATTGGGGCGGGACATTATGGCAACTGGGAGTGGGCCAACGCTTTTGTGGCGCAGACTTCATATAACGTGATGGCCATATATAAACCATTGAAGGATAAGGTGATCGAAGGGCTGGTCTCCAAAGCACGTCTGCGCTGGCTCGATGAAGTGGTCCCCTTGCATCATGTCTACCGGGCGATCCTTCGATATCATCGGGAGAATATTCCCACGATGTATTACTTTATCACCGATCAGACCCCCCTGCCATTTGAAACGGAATATGTGACCCGTTTTCTGAACCAGGAAACCGCCGTGTACCTGGGGATCGAAAAAGTGGCGAAAAAATTCGGCGATCCGGTGTTCTTTCTGGTGATGAAGAAAAAGAAAAGGGGATACTACCGTCTGGAGATACATGATTGCTGTCCCGATCCCGGTGCAGAAAAACCGTATGCGATCACGGAGAAACACGTGAGGATGCTGGAGGGTTTTATCCGGGAGGCTCCCGAGTACTGGCTCTGGAGTCACCGGCGCTGGAAATACATCCGGCAGGTGCGGGAGAAGAAGAATGTAGTGTATGGAACAACTAATGATGAATGATGATCGATGAACCGTGAACTATGAACCGTGAACTATGAACTGTGAACTATGAACTGTGAACTATGAACTGTGAACTGTGAACTATGAACCGTGAACTATGAACCGTGAACTATGAACCGTGAACTATGAACCGTGAACTATGAACCGTGAACTATGAACTGTGAACTATGAACTATGAACTGTGAACTATGAACCGTGAACCGAGAACTTCACAGAGCGTAAATAGGGAAAGGTGTTAGAAATATGAAAGTATATTTAAACATATGAAAAATAGTAAATAACAAGATGGCAAAAGTTGCGGTGGTGATACTGAACTGGAACGGCCGGGAATTGCTGGAACGTTTTGTGCCTCTGTTGGTTGAGAGGACTTGCAAAGAGGCTGAACTGATCGTAGCTGACAACGGTTCTCAGGATGATTCGGTGGCCTGGCTGGCGAAGCATTATCCGCAGGTGCGGGTGATCGCGCTGGACCGCAACTATGGTTTTGCGGAGGGGTACAACCGGGCTCTGCAACAGGTGGAGGCCGAACATTTTGTTCTCCTCAACTCGGATGTTGAGGTGGGGGAAGGGTGGCTGGAGCCGCTGGTGCAGTTCATGGAAGATCATCCCCGGGCCGGGGCCTGCATGCCGAAGATCCTGTCGCTGAAGGAACGGGACCGTTTTGAGTATGCCGGTGCTGCAGGCGGGTTCATCGACCGGTATGGCTATACGTTCTGCCGGGGCCGCATCTTCAATGTCATGGAGGAGGACCGGGGGCAGTATGATTCTGTGATGCCGGTGTTCTGGGCCAGCGGGGCCTGTATGATGGTGCGGGCTTCGGTATGGCGGGAGACGGGGGGGCTGGATCCCGCTTTCTTTGCCCACATGGAGGAGATCGACCTGTGCTGGAGGATCCAGAGAGCCGGCTCGGGGATCTATGTTGTGCCGGGATCACGGGTATGGCATCAGGGTGGGGCCACACTTGACGAGGCGGATCCCCGCAAGACCTATCTGAATTTCAGGAACAACCTTTTCCTTATGTACAAGAACCTGCCTTCCGGGCGTTTGTTCAGGACCCTGGCCGTGCGGCTGCTCCTCGACGGTGTGGCTGCTCTTAAGTTCCTGGCCGGCCTGGAATGGGGACACTTTGTGGCGGTATGGAAAGCCCATATCTCTTTCTGGCGGTCCCTGCCGGAGCTGAAAATGAAAAGAGCAGCGATACCGCCGGATACCGGAGCCACCCCTGCAGGGATCTACCCCCATATGCTCATAAGCCGTTTCTTTCTCCACGGCGAGAAGAAATTTTCTGAGCTCAAAGAGATAGAAGTCTTGTTACAGAAAAATACAACTACGTAGATAACTACGTAGTTAGCTACGTAGTTAAGATCGTATAATGATCAATAATACAGTATATAATAGAGGTAAAAAGATATTACTTTGCTAAAAGTAGTAAGAAAGTAATGATCTTTTTGATCCGGGTAAAGGCAATGTTTCCGGTAAAAATATGCTGCAAGGCAATATGATGAAGCTTTCTGTGTTATTTTTACACGCCCGGGGCTATCCCGTCTTCCGGATCTGCATGAGTACGACAAAACTACATAACAGTCTGTATTATATCTTATTACTGTTTTTGTCAGGGATCATCTTCCTGTCATCCTGTAACAAGGAGCGTTATGTCACCGGGCCGGATGTCTCTTTGCAGTTTTCCCTCGACACCCTGTATTTTGATACGATCTTTACCACAGTTGGTTCAACCACCCGGTCGTTCACTGTGTACAATCCTTATGACCGTACCGTGAAGGTGGGGGAGGTAAGGTTGGCTGGCGGAGCGTCCTCTCCCTACCGTATCAATGTGGACGGAGTGCAGGGGCCGGTGGTCAGGGATGTGGAGATCCTGCCGCATGACAGCCTGTATATTTTTGTGGAGGTGACCATCGATCCGCTGGGCAACAACATGCCCCTCCTGGTGCATGATTCTGTTCTCTTCCTCACCAACAGTTCGGTGCAGGACATCGATCTGGTGGCCTGGGGGCAGGATGTGCATCTGATCGACGGGGAGATCGTCGGCACACAGACGTGGCCGGCCGACAAGCCTTATCTGGTGGTGCACTCCATGATGGTGGACACCAATGCCGTACTGACGGTCGAAAAGGGCGTGCTGGTATACAGTCATTTCAACTCGACCATATATGTGGCGGGCCGGCTGGTGGTGGAGGGCACGGTGGAAGAACCGGTCGTTTTTTGTGGTGACCGGCTGGAAGGGATGTATGATGATATTCCGGGGCAGTGGAGCGGTATCTACTTCCTCAACGGAAGCAGTGGCAACCGGCTGGAGCATGTGATCATCAAAAATGGGATATACGGTGTTCATCTGGGTAATTTTTATACCACGGATCCTCCGCCCGACCTGCATATCTCCAATACGGTCATTGAGCATATGAACTGGGCGGGTATTTCCAGCGTGGGCGCTGCCATCGAGGCGGAGAACTGTGTCATTGCCGATTGTGGTTATTATGCCCTTACGCTTACCAGCGGAGGGGATTACCGGTTCATCCACTGCACGGTGGGTAATTACTGGAACTGGTCGAACCGCACCACCCCCTCGGTGGTGGTCAGTGATTACTATATCCTCAATGACACGGCTGTGTTCAGGGGGGAGCTGAGGAGGGCTGAGTTCCTGAACACCATCCTTTATGGCGACAAGGAGGATGAGTTCGTAGTCGCTCCCTGGCAGAAGGGGGATACCCTCAATTTCCTGCTCGACCATGTATTGCTCAGGAAAAAAGAGGGGGAGGAACCGCTGGATACCATGCATTATCATTCTGTCTGGCTCAATCATGATCCAGGGTTTGTGTCGGTATGGGATTATGACTTCCACCTCGATTCGTTGTCATTTGCCCGTGACCGCGGTGCTCCCGTGTTCGGGCAGATGGTGCCTTACGACCTGGAGGGTCACGACCGGATGGCTGACGGAAAACCCGATCCCGGGGCCTATGAATGGGTAGACACAACCAGCGTGCGATGAAAAATGGAGGACAGGGCATACTGTTCTTTTGTGTTCTTATGCTGATCCTATGGGTACCTGCCCGGACAGTGCATAGTCAGGGGAGTATATCTCTCCTTTTTTATAATACGGAAAACTTTTTTGATCCTTTCGACGACTCCCTCACGCTGGATGACGAGTTCACGCCTGCCGGTGAGAAACACTGGACCTTTGAGCGTTTCAGGCAGAAAGCAAACTTACTGTATAAATTGTTCATGGCTGCCGGTGAGCACCTTAATGGTTGGGATCCTCCTGCGATGATCGCTCTGGCTGAGGTGGAGAACGGTTATGTGCTGCATTACCTGTTGCAGGAGACGCCTTTTCAGAAATTCGATTATGGACGGGTACATTATGAGTCACCCGACCGGCGGGGCATTGATGTGGCGTTGCTCTACGACAGGAAACGGGTGGAGGTGTTGTCGTCGCGGCCCCTGCCGGTGCGGTTTCCGGAGGACACCCTGTCTGTGAAGCGTGATATCCTGTATGTGCTGGTGCGGGTGGATGGCCGGGACACTCTTGCCTTGTTCATCAACCACTGGCCCTCGCGTTACGGGGGGTATCAGGCTTCGGAGCAGCACCGCCGGGTGGCAGCGCAGGTGCTGGCAGCATCCCTCGACACCCTCCGGGAGAGCACCGGCAGGGGCAGGGTGGTAGTGACAGGCGATCTCAATGACGAGCCTGCCGACCCGGCCGTATCTTTCCTGACCGGCCGGGGCAACAGGGACTGGTATTTGGTGAACCTGATGGAGCCACTGCTGAAAAAAGGAGGAGGCACGCTTTTTTATGACGGCCGCTGGTGGCTGTTCGATCAGTTCCTGGTTAGTGGTCAACTGGCCGGGAGATGCCGGGCAGAGATCCTTAAATTCCCTTTTTTGCTTGAGCATAAGCAGGTAGATATACCGCGTCGCACCTATGCCGGGCCGCAGTATCTGGGAGGTTTCAGCGACCACCTGCCGGTGGCGCTGACCCTGCAAATAAACCCGGAGCATGACTAACGGTCAGCCCTCTTCTTTGATAAGGTTCTTTTTCACCTCCAGACCCAGCTTTTTCGCCTGTTCGATCATGTATTGGTAGGCTTCCTGCCGGTCGTTATGGATGGTGCCTTCGAGGATGGCTTCTTTGATGGCCTCTTTGAGAATGCCGATGGTCCGTGAGGGAGGTATGTCAAAGGTCTGCATGATGTCTTCGCCGGTGACGGGAGGCTGGAAGTTACGGACGGCATCTTTCTCTTCGATCGTTTTCAGTTTTTCCCTGACAACCCTGAAATTCTCCAGATGTTTTTTGACCTTTTTCTCGTTTTTGGAGGTGATGTCGGCCTCGCACAGGAGCATGAGGTCTTCGATATCATCTCCGGCCTCGAAGAGGAGCCGCCGTACGGCCGAATCGGACACTTCGTTGGTGGTGAGTGCGATGGGACGCAGGTGCAGGGCCACCAGTTTCTGGACGTACTTCATCTTTTCGTTCATCGGCAGTTTGAGGCGGCGGAAAATACGAGGTACCATTTTTGAACCGAGGAAGTCATGGCCATGGAAGGTCCAGCCCTGGCCTTCCACAAATTTTTTGGTGGCGGGCTTGGCGATGTCATGCAGAAGAGCTGCCCATCTCAGCCAGAGGTTGTCGCTTTTCTTTGCTACGTTATCCAACACCTGGATGGTGTGCAGGAAGACATCCTTGTGTGCCATTCCTTTGCGTTTCTCGATTCCTTTGAGAGCATGGATCTCGGGGAGAATTTCTTCCAGCAGTCCCGACCGGTCGAGGAGCAGGAAGCCGGTGGAAGGGCGGGGGGCCAGCATGATCTTGTTGAGCTCGGTGGTGATCCTCTCCATACTGACAATACGTATACGCCGGCGGTTCCGGTATATGGCCCGGAAGGTCTCCTCCTCGATACGGAAATCCAGCTGGGTGGCAAAACGGATGGCGCGGAGCATACGCAGCGGATCATCGGAAAAAGTGACCTTCGGATCGAGCGGGGTGCGTATGATCTTTTTCCGCAGATCCTCCAACCCATCAAAAGGGTCGATAAAAGTTCCGTGTTCGTCGGGATGCAATGCGATGGCCAGCGCATTGATGGTAAAATCGCGTCTTTTCTGATCATCCTCCAGGGTGCCGTCCTCAACCACCGGTTTCCGGGAATCCTGACGGTAGGATTCCCGGCGTGCCCCGACAAAATCGACCTCTATATCCTTGTAGCGGAACATGGCAGTGCCAAAGTTCTTAAAAACACTGACCCGCGGAGAGGGCTTTAGCCTGCGGGCCGTTTCGCGGGCCGCTTCAATACCTTTGCCCAGTACAACTATGTCTATATCCTGCGAGGGATTGTCCCTGCCGAGCAGGCAATCCCGTACATACCCTCCCACGACATAAGCAGGCACCGACAGGTCGCTGCTCACTCCCGAGATCACCCTGAACAGCGGATGGGCAATGCATTTTTCCAGTATTTTCTTATCCGGTTTATCTTTCATTTTTCCTGTAGAGGGTACGAAGATGGAATAAATTTGTCACAAAATTACAATAATCCTATCGTTTCTATGAAGAAAAGAGTTATCTTTGCACGCAATTCGGAATTGTATTTTGATTGTGTCCAAATAAAAATAAAAAAACAACAGAAAATTTAGAGAAATGGCAGAATTTTTAACTGTGGATACCTTCAAGCAGAAGGTGTTTGATTACACGAAGAACCAGGAATGGAAATTTGAAGGGGACAAGCCCTGCATCATTGATTTTTATGCTGACTGGTGTCAGCCTTGTAAGATCATAGCTCCTATCATTGACGAGTTGACGGAGGAATATGACGGCAAGGTGAATTTTTACAAGGTGGATACAGAAGATCAGCAGGAGCTGGCTGCCGTTTTCGGCATCCGGAGCATTCCTTCGCTGCTATTCTGTCCCAAGGATGAGCCTCCGCAGATGGCTGTAGGTGCTATCCCGAAAGAGACCTTTTACAAGGCCATCCAGGAAGTGCTGAAGGTGGAAAAAGACTGAGTTCTTATTCATATAACAGGGATCTTAGAAGGGGAGTGGTTCCCCTTTTTTTATTTGCTTTGAACGCTGGTGTAATATTGCATTTTATATTACAAAATGCAGGTGGATACTGGATAGTTCGTATTTTTACGAAATACGAACTAAGCATTTTTATGGATGTGTGTAAGGTACTTTTAAAATAATACCAAAATCAGCAATAGCTGGTCGCATGTGCTTCTCATAGCTGACCGGGTTACCCTCCGGCTATCGCATTGGTTCAGCTGTTTTTTTTACCTTCTTAAAACATAATCCGGGATCAATTTTGTAGGTTTATTTGTAAAATCTTCTTATTTTTGTATGAGTTATTACAGGGGTGCCTTACTTTCAGGCTGAGATCAAACCCTTTGAACCTGAACCGGGTAATGCCGGCGCAGGGAGTTTGACCTGTCCCCTCCATTTTTGAGACCTTAAACTTCGGATCATGAAGAAGTTGATTTCTGTTGGGATGTTCCTGTTCTGGGGGATCATGCTTTTCTCTCAGGTCCGCATCAGCGGGCGGGTGACCGACGAAGGGGGGGAACCCCTGCCCGGAGCGAATGTAATGCTGGCAGGCACATATCTGGGAACGGTCACCGGCGATAACGGCGAATTTAAGATCGAGCGTGTGCCGGAGGGTGATTATGCATTACGTGTCAGCTATGTTGGTTATGAGTCGTATGAAAAAAAGATCACGGCCGATAGAGATCTCGTGGTGGATATAAGCCTGTCTGTTTCCGACATCCTCACCGACGAGGTGGTGGTGTCGGGTGTCCGTGCCGGTGACAAGGTGCCGGTGCCCTATGTCAATGTAACGGAGAGGGAGGTGAAAGAGAAGAATAACGGGCAGGACATGCCGTATATCCTCAAGTCGCTTCCTTCTGTTGTGGTGACCTCTGATGCCGGTGCGGGTGTGGGTTATACGGCTTTCCGGATAAGGGGCACCGACCTGTCCCGTATCAATGTGACCATCAACGGTATTCCCCAGAACGACCCGGAGAGTCACGGGGTGTGGTGGGTGGATATGCCCGACCTGGCTTCTTCTGTGTCGGACATTCAGGTACAGCGTGGCGTGGGCACTTCTACAAATGGTGCCGGAGCCTTCGGGGCCAGTGTTAACATCCACACCTTTTCGCTGAAGAAGGATCCTTATGCCGCGATCTCCTCCTTTGGCGGTTCATTTAATACTTTCAGGAACACCCTGTTTTTGGGATCCGGTTTGCTGAAAAAAGGATTTTCCTTTGATACACGTCTTTCGAAGATCGTCTCTGACGGGTATATCGACCGGGCTTCCTCTGATCTGGGCTCCCTGGCTTTTACGGGGGCCTGGTACAGCAAAAAAAAGGATATTGTCCGGCTGGTGGTGATGGCCGGCAAGGAAAAGACCTATCAGGCATGGGATGGTGTGCCGGGGTATATGCTGAAGACCAACCGCCGCTACAATGGAATTGGCGAATATACTGATGAGGAGGGGAATGTCCGCTATTATGACAATGAAACCGACAACTACCTGCAGAACCATCTGCAGCTTTTTTATTCCAAAGAGTTTGCCCGGCCGCTCTGGCTGAATCTGGCGGTGTTCTATATCAAGGGGAAGGGATATTACGAGCAATACAAGGAGGACCAGGATCTGTCCTATTATCTTCTGGATGATGTGATCCTGCCGGCGGGAGATACCATTACCACTACCGATCTGATACGGCGCAAATGGCTTAACAATGATATGTATGGACTTACCGGCAATCTGAAATGGAACAGGTCCCGTCTTTCTCTTAATACGGGAGGAGGGTGGAATTATTATGATGGTGCTCATTACGGCACGGTCATCTGGGCCCGGTATTTCAGCAACGGGGAAAAAGGTCACCAGTGGTATGACAACAAAGGGTTAAAGCAGGAATACAACATATACTCCAAAGCGGATTATGAACTGATCTCCGGCATGTATCTTTATGCCGATCTTCAGTTACGAGGGATCGCTTACAGGATGGAGGGTCCCGACGACGATCAGCGGGATCTTACGCAGACCCACCATTATCTTTTTTTCAACCCCAAGGCGGGGATCACCTGGGATCTTTCCTCCCGGTCGTCGTTGTATGCCTCTTTTGCCGTGGCACACAGGGAACCGACACGGTATGATTTCAAGGAAGCTCCTGCAGAGGGGCCAGAGCCCAGACCCGAGGTGTTACGTGACCTGGAGGCGGGAATGGCCCTGAAGGCAGGAGTAGCTACTTTTCATGCGAACCTGTATTACATGAATTACAAAGACCAACTGGTGATGACCGGCAAGATCAACGATGTGGGTATCCCCATCATGACCAATGTGCCGAAAAGCTACCGTCTGGGCCTTGAGATCACCGGTATGGCACAAATAACACAAAATTTTTCATGGAATGCCAATATTACCCTGAGCCGTAACAAGATCCTGAATTTTACCGAATATGTGGACGACTGGGATACCTGGTCACAACGCTCCTTTTATCTGGGCACTACGGACATCTCTTTTTCCCCCGGGGTGATCGCGAACAATACTTTTACATACCGGTTCTTTGGAATGCTGGATGTGAACTGGCTGGCCCGTTACGTAGGGAAGCAGTATATTGACAATACTTCCAGTGAAGAAAGGAGGCTGGATCCCTATTTTCTCAATGATCTCAACCTCTCCCTGCATATCAGGACCGGTATCTTCAAAAAACTGGAGATCAGAGGAACCATACAAAACCTCTTCAATGTGAAATACGAAACCAACGCCTGGGTTTATCAGTATTATGAAAACGATCAGCACAAAGTGATGGATGGTTATTTCCCCCAGGCAGGGATCCATTTTATGGCAGGGATCAACCTGGAATTTTGATCTTTGCATTTTATACGGATCCTGTATGTATATACGGCAGGAACAGAAGAATTATGTCTTTTGTAAGGCATTGTATTTAAATGCTGTATGTATAAGAGGAATATTTTTTTTAAATTTTTTTTCATACTTGTAACATTTTATAAAGAAAATCGTTATTTTTATTGAGGTAACATTAAGAACACTATTCTTCGTAGAGCCAAAGTTTGGTAAGTTAAATTTTAGGTTTAAGTTAAAGAATGACACATGATGCTGAGGAGGGAGCCGGAAGCCCGGCTCCCTTTTTTTTAGAAAGGTCTTGACCTATCTGACCTGAAAAAAGCCAGACTGGCTATTGAGAAGAATGCTTTTTGGGTTTTTTCATGCTTCCTTTGTATCTTTACAACAAAAAAGAGTAGGTTTGTGTAAGAAAAAAGTAAGTTAATCCCAGATTACGCATTAGGAAGCTAAGAATTAGCTGAACTAATGCGTTAGCTGGGATTAACCCCGATCTAGGATTTCACGGTTTTGGTGAATAGCCAAAACCGATGAAGTCCTTAATCGATCACCAATAGAAAGCGCTTGCGATTTTCTATTGCTGATTTTGGGTTAATGTAAAAAAATTGAAGCAGGAATTAAACCGGTCATCCTGTTGATCAATCCCCGGACTATGAATGAGGTATCTGTTGTTATATTTTTAGAGAATAAGGGGGCTTCAGCTCTTTCCGGGCGCTGGAGATCTTTGGTGCGGGAGCAGGGGATTGCTGTTGAGATAAGGAGTATAACCGACGGAGGAGCATTGCAAAAGATGATCAGGGAAGAAAGTGCATCCCTGCTGGTGATCTTTCCGGAGGTGGAGATCCCTTCCTTTGAGGGGGCGGAAGATAATTTTCCTCCGCTGGTTCTGGTGGGGCATCCCCGTCTTCCTGAAGGACAACTCTCCCGGGGTATGCGGGTGAGCTATCTGGAACCGGAGGATGAGGAGCAATTCCTGTTCATGCTTTCTTTACTGGAAAGAAAACAAAAAAGAGAGCAGAAAACAGATCTTCCGGATTACGGGTTGTTGGAGAGGATCTTTCGTTCGGCTGAAGAAATCATTATCGTGACACAGGGGGATCATCTTGTATTTTTCAATGACAGGGTTACGGAACTTTTCGGAAAGGGAGCAAAATACCTTCGTGAACATTCATTCTGGGAATATATTCATCCTGATGACCGGGATCTCATAAGGGAGAAGCGTGAGAAGCGCCTGGCCGGTGAGTTGGAAAATGTCCCTTATGTTTTCCGTATGGTATTGCCGGGTAAAAAAGAGCGCTGGCTGAGGATCACCGGATACCGCATCGACTGGCAGGGGAAACCGGCCACCCTCAATTTCATTACGCTTATTGATGAAAAACTGGAAGCGGAGAAGAAGATCCGGGACATGGAGGCTTTCATGTGGGAGGTCCTGGAGTTCTCACCCCTCGGTATCGCTGTGCTGGACCAGGAGATGAAGTTAATACAGATCAACAGGTCCTTGTCGGAGAAGATCGGGCTTGATCCTGATCAGCTCAGGAGGAAAAGTATCCGGGACGTTCCTGTATTCCGGGATGCGGATATATCCGGTAAACTGTCACTAAACAAGATATTGACTGGTGATGAGAACAATACTGTCGCTGAGGTGACGTTGCATTGTCTTGACGGGGTCATACGGGATTGTCTGGTGAACAGTTATTATTCTTCTGTTGAGGGCAATGTGATCCTCTGGTTCACAGAGGTGACCGAGAAAAACCGTATCATGGAGGGCCTGCGGCGTTCGGAACACAGGTACCGGGATCTCCTGGAGAATATGCACGAAGGGATTCTGGTTATTGATACTGAAGGGAATATCCTGGAGAGCAATCATTCTGTGAGAAAACTTTTGGGGTATGAAGAGGATAGCATCGGGAAGAAGAGGTACTGGGATGTGACCCCTTCTTTCTGGCAACCGCTGGAAAAAAAGATCTTCAGCGAACTGCTTGAGGATGGTGCAGAGAGAAAGTATGAGAAGGAGTTCATGCAGGCTGACGGCGGCATGGTTATCACGGAAGTACATGCTTTGGAGTGGAAAGGTGCTGATAACGGGGCTAAAAACATCTGGCTTTTCATACGGGACATTACCCAGGAAAAAGGGAGTGAACGGGAGATCCTGGAGCGGGAACTGAAATACCGTACCATTCTCGAATACTCCCCTCTGCCCCTGATGAGCGAGGATTATTCTGCTATCAGGGAATATCTCTGGCAGCTGGGGGATCTGGGAGTGGAGAACGTCCCTGCTTATCTTTTAGCGCATCCTGAGGAGGTGAAGAAGATGATCCGGATGGTAGTGCCTTTAGAGGCCAGCCAGAAGTCGCTGGAATTCTTTGAGGTGGATTCTCTGGACGATCTGGCGGACACATACAGAAAGGAAGAACTTTCGGAAGAGTTTGTGGAAACGTTCATAGAGTTGCTGAGCACTTTCCTGAAAGGGGAGAACGTATACGAGGCGGAGATCACTTCCACGACCAAATATGGCAAGAAGAAAAAAGTGATCATCAAATGGGTACTGGTGCCGGGGCATGAGCTCTCATGGGACATGGTGCTGGTAGCTATCTCAGACCTGAGCGAGCGGCTGCAGTATGAAGAGCGGCTGCAGGTGTTGTCAGGGGCTATCTTTAATTCTCCCGTGTCGGTGGTCATTACCACACCTGATGGAACCATTGAATATGTCAATCCCAAGTTTACCGAGGTCACGGGTTATACGGCAGAAGAGGCCATAGGGCAGAATCCACGCATCCTGAAATCAGGTAACCTGCCGGAATCGTTTTACAAGAACCTGTGGGAGACCATTACAAAAGGGGAGGTTTGGCAGGGTGAATTTGAGAACAAGAAAAAGAACGGTGAGATCTTCTGGGAACATGCCTCGATCACCGGGATACGGAATAAAAAAGGAGAGATCGCTTATTATGTGGCGATCAAGGAAGATATAACTGAGAGAAAAAAGACCGAGCTGGAGCTGATCAGGGCGAAGGAAAAAGCGGAAGAATCGGACCGGCTCAAAACGGCTTTTCTGGCCAATATGTCCCATGAGATCAGGACGCCCCTGAATGCCATTATCGGTTTTACGGGGATGTTGCATTCCGACACGCTGGAGCCCCAGCTCCGGGAGGAATATTTTGCCATTATCAATCAGAGCAGCCAGGCCCTGCTCAATCTGATCGATGATATCATCGACGTGGCCAAGATCGAGGCCGGTCATATTCGCATCATCCCTCATAAGATCGACATCACCAGTCTGCTGAAAGAACTGTACACGAGCATAAAACGGGACCTCCTGGTCAATGGCAAAGAGGTAGAACTGTCCCTTACTGTGCCTTTTGACGGGGAATTTATGATCAATGTGGATTCTTTCAGACTGAAACAGATCTTACAGAACATCCTGAACAATTCGGTAAAATTCACAGAGAAGGGGGAGATCGAATTTGGTTACCGTCTGACAGCCAATGATACGATGATCCGTTTCTTTGTCAGGGATACGGGCATCGGTATACCCAAAGACCAGCAAAAGGTTATTTTTGAACGGTTCCGTCAGGCCGATGATTCTTCCACCCGGAAATACGGGGGTACGGGATTGGGTCTTTGGGTGTCGCGCAATCTGGTGGAGCTGATGGGTGGGTCTATCCAGGTAGAGTCTGACCCGGGAAGGGGCTCTACTTTTTTTGTGGAGCTCCCGCTGGATAAGGACGTGGAGATCCCGGAAGGACGGCAGGAGATCAAGGAAGAAAAAAAGACGGTTACCGACTGGAGAGACAAGAAGATCCTGATCGCCGAGGACAACGACTCGAATTACGAGTTCCTCAAGGCTGTACTGAGTGTTAAAAAAGCAGTGCTGGTGCGGGCGTACGACGGAAAAGAGGCGCTCGACCTGCTTAGGGAGCATGAAGATGTTGACCTGGTACTGATGGATATCCAGATGCCTGTGCTCAATGGTTATGAGGCTACCAGGCTGATCAAGAAGTTCAGGCCGGATCTTCCGATCATTGCCCAGACAGCGTATGCCATGTCGGAAGACCGCGAACGGATCATCCAGGCGGGCTGCGATGAATACATTGCAAAACCCATCCAACCGCGGAAGATGCTGTCGCTTATCGAAAAGTTTCTGATAAAAGAGGAAGAGAGTAGTACCTGAGGTGTGTTCTGTTCCGTGAAACTTCTTATCTTGACGGCGATTCAACCAAAGTGACGGAACCATGATCGTGATCGCCGACAGCGGTTCAACCAAAACAGAGTGGGCCCTGGCAGAAGGTCCCGGAGATGTCAGGTATGTAAGGACCGCAGGGTATAATCCTTATTTCAGTACAGAGATCCCCTGGAAAGAGGAGTTGGCCTCCTGGATCAGGGAGAACCGGTTTGATGCCGGGAACGTCAAGCGTGTACATTATTACGGAGCGGGGTGTGACCGGGAGGCGGCTAAACGGAAGGCAGAAGAGGCCTTGCAGGAGCTCTTCCCGCGGGCTGTGGTCACGGTGGAGGATGATCTTACCGGTGCTGCAAAGGCTCTTTACGGAAAAGAAAAGGGTGTCGCACTGATCCTGGGTACCGGTACCAATGCAGGGATCTGGGACGGTACACAGATCACGGCAAAAAGCATGACCGTGGGATATCTCCTGGGAGATCATGGAAGCGGGGCTGTGCTGGGATTGCGATTTGTAAAAGCCTGGTTCGATAATATGTTGCCGCAAGAGGTGGTCTCGGCTTTCCGGGAAAAAACAGGTCTGTCCCGTCAGAAGATCAAGGAGAAAGTTTACCTGGAGGAGAAACCCAATTATTTTCTTGCGTCATTTGCACCGTTCCTTCTTGAACATATCGGCGTCAGGGCTATCCGGGGGATCGTGGAGGATGAGTTCCGGAGACTGTTCCGGGTCGACCTGGAGCCTCTTTGCAGAAAAGCCGGGAAGAAAGAGGTGAGAGCAACCGGCTCGGTGGCCTGGCATTTCCGGGAGATCCTGGAGAAGACCGCCCGGGAGCACGATATCCTTCTGACCCGCATCATCAGGTATCCTCTGGAAGATCTGGTTTCTGTACATCTGGATCTGCCCGTTCAGTAAAAAATCTTTATCTTGTAAAAAAAATAAAAAACGATCATGGATAAAAAAGAGATCTTACCGTTCATCAAGGCCATAGAGTTGTTCAAGGGTCTGAAAGAGGATGAGTTGCAATTACTGGCGACTGAGTTGGAGGAAAGAAGATACAGGAGTGGGGAGTTCCTGTTCCGCGAACATGATCCCCGCGAGGAGGTGTTCATCATATACAAGGGAGAGGTGGAGCTGATCAAGGTATTGCCTACCGGGGCGGAGAAGAAGCTGGTCACTTTCCACGAGGGGGATTTTCTGGGGGAAGGTGCCATTGCCGGCGATGTTCATTCTACTTCCGCCAGGGCTGTGGAGGATTCGCAGGTACTCATCCTTGACAGGGACTATTTCTTTAAGCATGGCAAAACAGCTGTCAGGATCTTTTCTAACGTTATCCGGGTGATCTCACGCAGGATGAAATATTCAAATGCGATGATCCTGCATGCGGCAGCACAGTATGAGTCGGGTAATACCAGAAAGGAACACGATCTGTTGGGATACAGGGAAGTCCCGGCGGAGGCGTATTACGGTATACAGACACTGCGAGCCATGGAGAATTTCAACATCACCGGTGTGAATCTCAGTTTCTATCCCGTGCTTATTGAGTCGCTGGCCATGGTGAAGAAGGCGGCGGCCGAGGCCAATCATGAACTGGGATTACTGGAGGATGCTGTGTACAAGGCTATTGTACAGGCCTGTGATGAGATCATCAAGGGTAAGTACCACCAGCATTTTGTGGTGGACATGATCCAGGGAGGAGCAGGTACCTCTACGAACATGAATGCCAATGAGGTGATCGCTAACAGGGCGCTGGAGATCATGGGACATAAAAAAGGGGAATACCAGTATTGTCACCCCAATAACCATGTAAACCTTTCCCAATCGACCAACGATGCTTATCCCACGGCGGTCAAACTGGCATTGATCTTCAGCAACCAGAGCCTGATCATTATTCTGGAGGAGCTGGCCAATGCTTTCAGGAAGAAGTCGGAGGAGTTTGCCAATGTGCTGAAGATGGGCAGGACCCAGCTTCAGGATGCTGTACCTATGACTCTGGGGCAGGAATTTGAGGCGTATGCTGTAACGCTGAACGAGGAGATACAGCGGCTGAACGAGAATGTGGATCTTTTTTTAGAGATTAATATGGGGGGGACTGCTATCGGTACGGGCATCAATGCAGATCCCGACTATTCTCGGTTGGTAGTCAAATACCTCCGTCAGATCACAGGCCTGGAGGTGAAGACGGCCAAAAATCTGGTGGAGGCTACCCAGGATACCGGGGCTTTTGTGATGTATTCTTCTGCTCTTAAGCGTCTGGCCTTAAAACTTTCCAAGATCTCCAACGACCTGCGTCTCCTTTCCAGTGGCCCCCGGGCCGGTCTGAACGAGATTAATCTTCCGGCCGTACAGCCCGGCTCGTCCATCATGCCGGGCAAAGTGAATCCCGTGATCCCCGAGGTGGTCAACCAGGTTGCCTTCAAGGTGATCGGCAATGACCTGACGGTGAGCCTGGCCGGTGAGGCGGGACAACTGGAGCTGAATGTTATGGAGCCGGTGATCGTACAGAGCCTTTTTGAGTCGCTGGAGATGCTGAAAAATGGTATGAAAACCCTGCGACGCCGCTGCATCGAGGGGATCACGGCCAATGCTGAGAGGACCCGTGAGATGGTGCAGCATAGTATAGGCATTGTGACGGCCCTGAATCCGGTGCTGGGGTACGAGACCTCCTCCATGCTGGCCAAAGAGGCCGGCGCTACAGGGAGAAGCGTTTATGATCTGGTACTGGAGAAGAAACTCCTTTCGAAGAAGGAACTGGATAAATTGCTCTCCCCCGAGCATATGCTCCAGCCGCATAAGATGAAGAAGAAGGAGTAAGAGAAGGGGGAGGGTGCTGGGTGCTAGGTGCAGGTTGCAGGGTGTTTCCGTGCAGCGTGTTAGCTTTCCTCTGCTGTTTCCGTATCTTCTTCCAGGCTTTTCAGGATATCTTCCACTTCGGAGGAGGCTTTGTGCAGTTTTGACTGGCAGTAGCGTAGGAGATAAGCAGCTCTTTTAACATGGCGTGTCAGATCGTCGACATCGGGTTCCCCTTTTTCTATTCCGGCAAGGATCTCTTCAAGCTCAGCAATAGCTTCGGCATAGGTAAGTTGTTTCTTTGCCATGGTTATTGGGTTTTATTGGTGACAGCAAGAGAAAAGGAGAACCGGCTGCCCTCACCGGGCGAGCTTTCGATCTTCAGGGAGGAGGAATGGTAAGAGAGGAACTCTTTGATGATGATCAGTCCCAGACCTGTTCCTTCTTCGCCTGACGTTCCTTTTCTTGTGAAATGATATTCCAGATTGAAGAGTTTCTTTTTATCTTCCTCAGTGAGGCCACAACCTGTATCTGTTACCGACACTGTCACCTGGCCATCCTGACGGGTTGCCTCCATGGTAACCACTCCGAGTTTATCCGTATATTTTATAGCATTGTGGAGGAGGTTGCGAAGCACCACTGTGATCATATTCTCATCCCCATATACGATCAGATCATCTGTATACTGTAGCATCAGATTGATCTGTTTTTTCTCTGCCATATATCTGTACATTTCCGCGACATTCCGCATGGCTTTGTTCATCTCGAAATAAGTGGGCTGGAATTGTATCCGGTTGGTCTGGATGCGGGCCCAGTGCAGAAGGTTCTCGAGGAGGAAGTGGAGCTGCTTGGCTGCCTGGAAGATAAATTCGCTGTGTCTCTTGATATCTTTCCTTTCGAAGTTATGGATCTCCTCTGAAAGAAGCTCTGCAAATCCCAGAAGGGCATTGAAAGGATTGATCAGATCATGGGCCAGGATCATGAAAAGTTTATTGCGGATCTGGTTCTCCTGTTCTTGTTGAAGTTTCTTCTTTTCCAGTTCTTTATGTACAGTCTCCAGTTTGCGGTTGGCTTCCAGCAGTTTCTTATGTGATCTTTTCTGCTCAAGATAAACATAGAAGAGGATGAGGAAGATCACAACAAAGAAAATAAGCAATATCCGGGTGATATTCTTGAAGAACAGGTTCTTTTTGTAGGTCAGCTCACGGATATGGTTGTCTTTTTTAAGGAGAGCAAGGGATTTGATCTTGGTCTCCATATCGTAGCGGATGTCAAAAAGTTTTTTTACGTTGTTCAGTTGGACTGTCCGCAGGGAGTCGTTGAGATCCAGATAATTATTGGTGTATTCTATTGCTTTGTCATAGTTGCCTGTGGTGGCATAATATTCCGAGAAGAGCTTCATGTTCTTTAGCCTGACTTTCGGGAGGTCATGTTTTTTCATGCATGCAGTACTTTTGTTCAGGTAAGTATGTGCTTTGGATGGCTCTTTCTTTTTCAGGCAAGTGGCTGCGAGCATGCTGTAAAGCCGGCAAAGGAAAGCATTGTATCCAGCTTTTCTGCTGAGAGGGATCATCTCCAGGAGTACATTCTCTTCCTCATTGTAATCGCCCAGTCTGTCATAATATCCGGCCAGATATTGCATAGCAATGACCTGCCCCCGGATATCCTTATTCCGGGTGAACCAGTCCAGGGATTCCTGTATATGTTTATAGGCGGAATCGTATTGTCCGGTATTCAGCTCAGCGTCACTGATAAAAAGGAGATTTGTATGCATCAGCCGCTGGTTATGGTTGCGCATCAGCTCAGCTGCCCGGGTCAGGTACACCTGTGCGGAATCGTATTGCTTGAGTTCAATAAAAGTCTGGCCCAGTTGCATATATGCTTTTGATATGAGATCCTTGCAATTACATTTTCCGACATTTTTAAGGATGCTCATGTAATACTCCATGGCTGTGTTATAGGCATTTTCCACGGAGTAAACATTCCCTATATCCAGCAGGGCCTGGTTGATGGCCTTGATATTCCCGGTTTTGAGTGCTGCCTCATAGGCGATATATGCATAACGGAGGCTTTCCTCCCGGTTGGTGAACAGATATTCCTGGGCCAGTTTAAGCCCAACCCGTACTTCCACGGTATCAGAGACTTTCTTTGACAGGATCTCTTTCAGACTGTCCACCTCATTTGTCTGTGCCCTCAGGGGAAGGCTCAGGCAAATAAGGAATATGCCGGTGAGGATCTTTCCTGTCATTTTTGATCTTTTTTGTTTTTTTTACCCGGGCAAGGTATGGTGAAAAAGAAGGTAGTACCTTTTCCAGGTTTGCTTTGTACCCAGATCTCTCCGCCACTTTTTTCAATGAACTCCCGGCAGAGGATCAGACCCAGCCCGCTGCCTTCCTCATTTTCCGTACCTTTTGTGGAGGTGGCAGAGGCAAGTTCAAATAATTTATCCAGCTTGTCTTCGCTTATCCCTATGCCATTGTCTTCGACAGAGACCCTTATAAACCCGTTCGTACGTTTGGCTTCGATCTTTACATAGCCGTTACGGCCGGTGAACTTAATGGCATTGCTTATCAGATTACGGATGACAGAGCTGAGCAGATCCCTGTCTGCATAGACAATGAGATCTCTGTCCACGTGGTTAAGAAGATGGATATTCTTGATGCGGGCATTCTCTTTATAGAACGAGAGTATTTCTTCAATGACCTCAGAAAGATAGATGTCGTCCGGATTGTAGGAGAGTCTTCCGGTCTGCGACTGTGTCCATTTAAGGAGGTTGCTCAGGAGGTTGTAGGAGCGTATCGCCGATTCCTTGATCAGACCTGCATATTTTTTTATTTCATCGTCTCCCAGTTTGTCAATATCTGTTACCAGCAGTTCGGAGAGACCCAGCAACGGCTGGAAAGGGTTGATCAGGTCATGGGCAATGATGGAGAAGAACTTATCCTTTGTGCGTATCATCGAATCGAGTTTTTTCTCCGACTCCATCAGTTTGTTATTTGCCTCCTCCAGGTTCCGGTTCTTGTCGGAAAGGTCCTTTTTCAGGGTGCGCAGTTTACGGATGCTCAGGAGTATGTATATACTCAGGAAGATCAGCAGGAAGAAGAATATGAGAAAAGAAAGGATCCTTCTTCTTTCTTTTTTCAGGGTCATTTCTTTGATGATGCGGTCTCTTTTTAAAGTCTGGATCTGAAATTCCAATTCCTGGGCTTTGTTCTCGATCTGCATGTTGGTGATCTTCTCAAGGGAGATACCGGAGTTGATGGAGTCCTCGTAGGCCGAATATTTTTTCATGTTCTCCCATGCTTTTTCCACCTCTCCCTTTTTCTGATAGTAATGATACAGATTAGCATAGAAATCCCTGATGTTTATCGGGTCGCCATACTTTAAAACCAGGGGTTTTGCTCGTTTGAGCATTTTGTAACAGTTGGCCGGTGAATTCAGATCCAGATATACAGCAGAAAGATTGATCAGGTTCTGTATGATAGCCGAGGTGTCGTTCATGGAATCGGCTATATGGAGCGACACAAGGTAGTTCTCCTCCGCTTTTTTATAGTTTTCCATCCAGTGGTAGACGCTGCCGATGTTCAGGTAGGAGTCTCCGATGCTGCGTATCTGGTTGTGTTCTTTGCAGAAGTCCAGTGTTTTGTACCCCCAGGTAAGTGCCTCGGAGAGATCGCCTTTCATCGAATAGAAATTGATCATGTTATTGTAGTTGGCCCCTATCTTGCTTTCCAGGCCCAGTTTTTTCTTCAGCTCGATGGATTTGTTGTTGTATTCAATGGCTTTATCAAAGTCGTTGTTGGCTGCATAGATCAGTGCCAGGTTGGTATAGGAGTAAGCGATCCCGGCGGAATCATGCAGCTTTTCCCTCATACGCAGGGCCTGGAGGATGTAAGCAGTAGCCTTTTCATTGTTATGGAACAGATAATGTACGGAGCCGATCCTGTTGATGGCTTCAGCACGGAGCCGGTCACTGCCCAGACTGTCGGCGATGTTCTTTGCTTCGAGTGCCAGTTTCATGCTGGTAAGCAAAGAGTAACGCATGTAGTACCGGGAGAGATCAGACAGAATATAAACTTTCTCAGAATCATTCGCTGTCCGGAGCCGGGTGTTCAGGCTGTCCAGATAGAAAGCCTGTGCTGAAACGGTCATTGTTCCTGCCAGAAACAAGAGAATAGAAATAAGTATGTCCTTCCTTTTTATCATATGCCAGAGGGCAAAGAGAACAATTTCTTTCTATATACGCAAAAATACTGCAGGTGTTATGTTTAGCAGGTTTTTTATTTGACCACTTTGCTGGTTATTGAGCCTTTATATAACCGGGTGTGGAGGATATCTCCGTTTTTTACTTTTTCCCCGTTCTTCAATGCTTTTCCCTGAAAGTGTGTGATGGAGTACCCCCGTTCAAGGATACGGGCTGGATCCAGATGGGTGATACTTTGCCGGAACAGTTCCAGTTGGTGGTTGAAACGGGTGATATTATTGTTGTACAGATTGCCCATAGACTGCCTGGCATTTATCAGATCCTGCAGATGCAGGGAGATGAACATTTCCCCGTTTTTTTTCAGGATCAGTTTCCTTTGTTGCAGTTTGTTTTTTTCTTTTTCCAGGAGGCTTTTTGACAAATAAACCGTTTTGCGGAGGATGCCGTCCATTTTGCGGTGTTGTGTTACCAGGTGGGATTGTACGGTTTCTTTCAGTTTCCAGCCGTGATCTTTCAGTGCCTGATGATAGGCTGTAAGTGTCTCTTTGGTGCGGTAGCTGATCCCTGCAGCCAGAGAAAGCAGTTTTTCTTCAAAGTTGCTGATCCTGTCAAGAATGAATTCAGCCACAGCTGTAGGGGTTTTCAGTCCGGCAAAAGCCACCAGATCAGCTACGGTCTCATCTTTTTCATGGCCGATACCGGTGATCACCGGCAGGGGGAACTGGGCAATATGTTGAGCCAGCCTGTAGTTGTCGAAGCTGCTCAGGTCGGCCTGGGATCCTCCGCCCCGGATGATCGCCACCACATCAAATTTTTTTTCTCTTTTATAGATCGTTTCCAGTGCGGCGATGATGGTGTCGCCTGCTTCTTTCCCCTGCATCATGGCAGGGAAGAGCTCCAGATCAAAATGATAACGGCCCGGATGGTTCAGCAGCTGATGAACGAAGTCCTGGTATCCGGCGGCGGTTTCGGAAGAGATGATGGCAATACGCTGGGGTACCAGAGGGAAGGGGAGCTGTTTGTTCATCTCCAGGATACCTTCCCTGCGCAGTTGTTCAATGATCTCTTTTCTTTTTACTGCCATCTCTCCCAAAGTATATGCGGGGTCTATATCTTTTATGTTCAGCGACAGTCCGTATACTTCATGAAAGGTGACCTCCGCTTCCACCAGCACTTTTATGCCGGCGGTGAGGGTTTGTCCTGTGGTGGTTTCGAAGTAGGGTTTCAGGATGCGGAAGGTATAGGCCCATATCATGGCACGGGCCCTGGCTGCCGGCTGGTCACTGTCGGGAGCCTTTTCTATCAGTTCCAGATAACAGTGGCCCCGGGCATTTACTTTGATCTCACTTATCTCTGCCACTACCCGGTAAGTGTCGGGGAAGTTCGTCTCCATGACATTCCGGATCTTTTGGTTGAGCTCAAGCAGAGAGATCGTTTTCTTTTCCATAGCCTATTTGATCTTGATGACCGGTTGTGTGACCGATCTCCCGTTATAAATGACCTCCACGATATAGGTGCCTGCCGACAGGGAGGAGAGGTCGGTATGCAGCAGGTTGATCCCCGGGGAGGCATGGGTTTTCATGGCCAGTATCCTGGCACCCGTCGGGTCAAAGATGGTGACGGATATCTCTTCTTCTTTTTCGGTTTTAAGGGCGATGGAAAGCCTGTCGGTGCAGGGGGTGGGGAATACAAGCGGTTTGTTCTCTTCTTTCAGTTTTCCTGTCAGGTACAGTAAGTCCCATGCTTTTTTCATGTCAGGGATCCCGTAACCCAACAGGTCATCGGGGTGCGTGAACCGGCTGGAGGAGGCCCGAACGGTTCGTATGATCTCCTGGGCTGATATGTTGGGGAAGGCCTGGCGCAGGCAGGCGGTCATCCCTGATATAAGGGGTGCTGAGAAAGAGGTGCCGCTGCCCCGACCTACGGTGCCGTCGGGCAGTTGTACGTACACGCCCACGCCCAGGGCTGCCACATCGGGTTTGATCCGTCCGTCGGAGGAGGGGCCGTAGGAAGTGAACGAAGAAGGTTGCAGGTTGATGTCTACAGCTCCGGCGGCGAGGATGCTGTCGGCATCGGAAGGGGTGATGATGTAATGCCAGGGTTTGTTGCCTTCGTTACCGGCACTGTTCACTACGATGATCCCCCGGCGGGCAGCCATCACGGCAGCCCGGGCAGCTACCGTGGTGCGGCCGTTCATATCGGCGTAGGTGTGATCAAAGCGGGGGTCGTCGAAGGTGTAATAACCCAGCGAGGAGGTGATGATGTCTGCGCCGGCACTGTCTGCCAGCTCAGCCCCGGCCAGCCAGTACTCTTCTTCGACAGGGTATTCGCTGAAAACGTCCTCGGTGCGTATCAGCCAGTAAGAGGCGTCGGGGGCGCCGCCCATCAGACTGCCGGGGATGATCCCGGCCAGGATGCTCAGGACATTCATGCCATGGGTGTGGTCATCCCACACATCTGCATTGCGGGCGACCATGTCGCGTGTGCCGAGGATCCTGCCGGCAGCACGCAGGGAGTCGAAAGCAGGGAGCTCGTTCACGCGGTAAAACCCTGCATCCAGCACAGCTATGAGAACACCCTGGCCGCGGTATCCTTTTTCATGCAACGCCGGACCGTTCAACATGGCCAGTTGTTGCAAGTAATCAGGGGTCTCTTCCTGCCAGAGTTTCTCATGCCATTTGTCACGGATACTTTTCTTTGTGAGATCGGGTTTGACCAGTCGTATGCTGTCAATGAAGTTCAGTTTCCCGAGGATATCCAGCAGGGCGGGATTGCTGACGTGACCTGTGACGGTATTGAACCATCGGGAGCAGCAATGGATCTCCAGCCCCAGGGATCTCAGGGTGTCCAGGTAGGCCGGTGAAACGGGGAGGTCTTCCCCGGTCACCTGTATATGTTCACGTTCCCGTCGTGCCAGGGCCCTGGGAGAGATGAATTCTCCGGGACGCTCTACCGTAAAGGGAGAGCCTTTTTTATCTTTCAGGTGAAAGGTATAAATACCGCCGGACTGGGCGCCACCCGGCAGCCCGAAGGGGATCGTCAGAAGAAAGATGATACTTGAGAGGATCAGTTTCATACGGATGGCAGGAATAGAGGATCATTTTTTAAAGCCCCGGATCCCGTATTTTTCAGGATCAAGAAATTTTCCTTTGTTTTTTTCCAGGGAGTCCAGGAGGGCACTCTGCTGGCGTGTCAGTTCTTCCAGGTTGTTGGGAATGCCATCGGTGTAAGTGATCGTCTGGATGAGATCCCCTTTTTTGTCGAAAAGGTACCATTTGCCGTTCCGTACATCATGCCGGTAGGTACCTTCCAGGAGGTTCTTGCCATCCGGCTGGTACATGGAGAATTTCCCTTCCAGCTTATCTGCGGAGTAATGAGCTGTCAGTTTCAGCCGTCCTCCCGGATAGTACTGGGTCCAGCGACCCTCTTTTTTCCCGGCCCTGTAGTGAACGATCTCTGCCGTATCCCCTTCGGGATAAAAAGTTATACTGGGGCCGTCCTTGATGTCATCCCTGTAATTTTCAATATAGGTGAGGCTGTCGTGGTAATAGGAATAATACTTCCATTCCCCGTTCTTTTTTTTGTTCACATATTGTCCGGTAGCGGCCAGTTTACCGTTCATATAAAAGAAAGTAACATCCACCGTATCGCTGTGGGGATGAAAAAACTGGATGGATTTGATCTTTCCGTTATCAAAATATCTTTTGAATTCGCCTACCGGCTGCCCGTTCACGAAATAGCCCCGGTACACAAGTACGCCCCGGGAATTGTGTTTTTCCCAGTATCCCTGCTTTAAACCGTTGGCGTCGGTGCGGTTGACGGTATCGGCAGGTGCTATGTTCTGTGCCTGCAGGGAGAGGAGTGGCACAGTCAGCAGGAAAAACAGAAATGCGCGGATCTTCATATCAAACATTTTACCCTATGAACGCATAGTAGTTCTTAACGGTTGTAAATTTACATAAAAAAAAAGCTGCCCCTGTTCAGGACAGCTTTTTTTATACATCTCTGGTGAGCACGTTATTTGACCTCTTCAAAGTCGACATCCGTCACTTCGTCATCACCGCTTTTGGGTTCTTCCTGAGTGCCTGCACCTGCACCTGCTCCTGCCGAAGGACCGCCTGCCTGGCCACCGGTCTGACCTGCGTTGTACATCTCCTGGCTTGCGGCCTGCCAGGCTGCGTTCAGTTCGGCTGTAGCGCTGTCTATGGCTGCGAGATCTTCGCTTTTATGGGCCTGTTTCAGCGCTTCCAGAGCTTTCTCAATGTTACCTTTCTTATCGGCAGGCAATTTATCTCCGAACTCTTTCAGCTGTTTTTCCGACTGGAAGATCAGGCTGTCAGCGGCATTGAGCTTTTCGATACGTTCTTTGGCTTTTCTGTCAGCCTCTTCATTGGCTTTGGCCTCTTCGCGCATCTTTTTGATCTCTTCCTCGGTGAGGCCGGAAGAAGCTTCGATACGTATTTTCTGCTCTTTGCCGGTGCCTTTATCCTTGGCCGAGACGTTCAGGATGCCGTTGGCGTCGATGTCGAAGGTCACCTCGATCTGAGGCACTCCTCTGGGTGCCGGCGGTATGCCGTCGAGATGGAACCTCCCTATCGTTTTGTTGTCCTTGGCCATGGGCCTTTCGCCCTGGAGCACATGGATCTCTACCGACGGCTGGTTATCGGCGGCTGTGGTGAAGGTCTCGGTTTTCTTTGTCGGGATGGTGGTGTTGGCCTCGATCAGTTTGGTCATCACACCGCCCAGGGTCTCAATACCGAGCGAGAGCGGGGTGACGTCGAGGAGCAGCACATCCTTCACCTCTCCTGTCAGCACGCCTCCCTGGATAGCGGCACCGATGGCCACCACCTCGTCGGGGTTGACCCCTTTGGAGGGAGCTTTCCCGAAGAACTCTTCCACCTTCTGCTGCACGAGGGGTATACGTGTCGATCCACCTACCAGCAACACTTCGTCGATATCCGAGGTGCTGAGGCTGGCGTCTTTCAGCGCCTGCTTGCAGGGTTCAATGAATTTGGCCACATAAGGATCAATCAGTTTCTCGAACTGTGCCCTTGTCAGCGTTTTGACCAAGTGTTTGGGTATACCGTCTACCGGCATGATATATGGCAGGTTGATCTCTGTGCTCGTAGAACTGGAGAGTTCGATCTTGGCCTTTTCGGCAGCTTCTTTCAGCCGCTGCAGGGCCATGGGGTCTTTCCGCAGATCGATGTTGTTCTCTTTCTTGAACTCATCAGCCAGCCAGTTGATAATGGCCTGGTCGAAATCATCTCCTCCCAGGTGGGTATCCCCGTTGGTGGATTTTACTTCAAAGACACCTTCCCCGAGTTCCAGGATGGAGATATCGAAGGTACCTCCTCCCAGGTCGAACACGGCCACCTTCATATCGCGGCCTTTTTTGTCGAGGCCATAGGCCAAGGCAGCGGCGGTAGGTTCGTTGATGATCCTGCGCACTTTCAGGCCGGCGATCTCACCAGCTTCTTTGGTAGCCTGGCGCTGCGAGTCGTTGAAGTATGCCGGTACGGTGATCACGGCCTCACTCACTTCCTGTCCCAGATAATCCTCGGCCGTTTTCTTCATTTTCTGAAGGATCATGGCCGAGATCTCCTGGGGTGAGTACAAACGGTCATCGATCTTCACCCTCGGCGTATTGTTCTCCCCTTTGACCACTTCGTAGGAGAGCCGTTTGATCTCATCCTGCACCTGGTCATATGTCTCCCCCATCAACCTCTTGATGGAGTAAACGGTCCTTTTTGCATTGGTGATGGCCTGGCGTTTTGCCGGATCTCCCACTTTACGCTCACCATTATCCACGAATGCTACGACCGACGGAGTCGTACGTTTACCCTCGCTGTTGGGGATGACGACGGGCTCATTGCCCTCCATTACTGCGACGCACGAGTTCGTCGTCCCTAAGTCTATTCCTATTATCTTGCTCATACAATTCAGTTTTTTATGTTAAAAATTCAGTTTCTTTTTTTTCAATGTTTTCCATGTTTCGCCCTTCTTACTCAATCATTATGCCACAGTGGGATTTTTTGTCTTTTCCTGATAATCTGGCAGAAAAAATGGACCGGAGCTATGTCTGATGCAGGAGGACTGGAGTAGGGAAAAGAATACCTGTATGTATTGTAAGTGGCAGTGAGATAGATCGATGCGATTCATGATATCCTTGTTTCTCGTTGTTTGCTCAGCAAGAGGCCGCTGTCATAAGAAAAAACGGCTTCCCGGGCCGGAAGGTGGAAAAGTTTTGTTGGTTTCGTGACAAAAAGACAGTTGGCCGGTGGAAATAGGCCCTCCTGATCTCTGTGGAAAGGGAGAGGAAGAAAAAAATCTTACTTTATCTGTAAAACTTTGTAGATTTGTATGATAACAAAAACGGTTTGTCATGTCTTTTTATAAACAGGTAAAGCGTGTGACCACACATGTGTTGCATGAGATGAAGCTACGGGGGGAGAAGATCGCCATGCTGACGGCTTATGATTATTCACTGGCGCGGATCATTGATGAGGCGGAGATCGATGTCATCCTGGTAGGGGACTCGGCCTCGAATGTTATGGCGGGTTATGAGACGACCCTGCCCATCACGCTTGACAATATGATCTACCATGCAGCTTCCGTGGTGCGGGCCGTGAAGAGGGCGCTGGTGGTGGTGGACATGCCGTTCGGCACCTATCAGGGAAATTCCAAGGAGGCTCTGTCGTCCGCCATACGGATCATGAAAGAGACAGGGGCCCATGCGGTCAAGATGGAAGGGGGGCGCGAGATCATCGAGTCGGTGGAGCGGATCCTGTCTGCGGGTATTCCTGTGATGGGGCACCTGGGCCTGACTCCCCAGTCGATCCATAAGTTCGGTACCTATGTGGTGAGGGCCCGCGATGAGGCGGAGGCACAGAAACTGATCGAAGATGCCTATCTTCTGGAGAAAACAGGTTGTTTTGCCATTGTTCTGGAGAAGGTGCCTGCGAAGCTGGGGGCCAAGGTGGCAGGTGATCTGAAGATCCCGGTCATCGGCATCGGCGCCGGTGCCCAGGTGGACGGACAGGTGCTGGTTTTACATGATATGCTGGGGATTACCCAGGAGTTCTCACCCCGTTTCCTGCGGAGATACCACAATCTGTACGAGGAGATCAGTGGAGCCGTAAAAGCCTATATCAATGATGTGAGGATGGTAGACTTTCCGAATGAGAAGGAACAATACTGACCCCTGCGATGGAGTATCCGGAAATACTGTATGAGGATAATCATCTGATCGCTGTGAACAAAAGGGTCTCTGATCTTGTGCAGGGGGACAGTACCGGCGATCTTTCCCTGGACCATCTTGTCAGGTCCTATATCAAAGAAAAGTATCACAAGCCCGGGAATGTTTTTCTGGGGGTGATCCATCGTCTGGACAGGCCGGTGAGCGGGGTGGTCCTTTTTGCACGTACGGGTAAGGCGCTGGCCCGCATGAATGATCAGTTCAGGGACCGCCGGACGGTGAAAAAATACTGGGCTGTGGTGCGGGAGCAGCCGCCGGAGGAGGAGGGCCATCTGGTCCATTACCTGGTGCGCAACCACAAGATGAACAAGTCCTTTGCTTATACAAAAGAGGTGAAGGATTCAAAGAAGGCCGAGCTGCTATACAGGACGGTAGGCCGTTCACATAATTACTGGTTCCTGGAGATCACTCTTCTCACGGGGAGGCATCATCAGATACGTGCCCAGCTGGCGGCCTTGGGTTGTCCCATCCGGGGGGATCTGAAATACGGTTATCCCCGTTCCGATCCGGACGGAGGAATCCATCTGCATGCCCGGGAACTGGTCTTTACCCATCCTGTAAAAAAAGAGGAAGTACGCCTGGTCGCTGATCCTCCGGCAGATGTGTTGTGGGAGGTATTTCTTTCACTGGCGGGATGATCCTTCCAGGAAGCGTTTATCAAAATTCTTGGGTAGCAGGTCTTTTACCGAGTCTACCACGTCCACGGTATCCTTCCCTGCCATGATGATGCGAATAGGTTTCCCGCTGCGGCTCTCGGATTCGAGCAATACCTGCCGGCAGGCTCCGCAGGGGTAGGCGGGCTCTCCTGTGATGCCGGCCGGGGTGCGGGCGGTAAGCGCCAGGGCTGTGATGGCTACGTCAGGGTATTGTGCTCCGGCATAGAAGACCGCCACGCGCTCGGCACACAACCCCGACGGGTAGGCGGCATTTTCCTGGTTGTTCCCGGTAATGATCTTACCGTTCTCGAGCAGCAGGGCCGCCCCCACCCGGAAAGCCGAATAGGGGGCATACGCGCTTTTCGCAGCCTTGTCAGCTTCCCCGAGCAGATGCCTGCTCTCTTCATCCAGCTCCTCACGGGTGTATTGCCTGATCCGGATCGTGATCTTCTTCTCTTTCATCTTGTTTTTTGCAAAGGGATCTTAACAAATGTACAATTTTTGCCATTAATATTATATTTTTGGGCTGTGAAGTACCTGAAAATGTATAAATGTATTACCGGATACCGCTACTATGTGACAGCAGGGATCATGCTGGCAGTGTTGTTCCTTTTTTCGGGATGCGGCAGTTCCCGGAAAGTGGCATCGGTCTCTCCGGCGGTGAAACTCGAGCGTGCCCAGTACATTGAGAAATACGCGCCCCTGGCCATTGAAGAGATGCACCGCACCGGTATTCCGGCCAGTATCACCATGGCCCAGGCCCTGCTCGAGTCGAACGACGGGAACAGCTACCTGGCCATATATGGCAAGAACCATTTCGGGATCAAATGCCACCGTGACTGGACAGGGAAAAAGATCTACTATGACGATGACTCCAAGCATGAATGTTTCAGGAAATACAATAATGTGGAAGAATCTTACCGGGACCATTCGGATTTTTTGATGAACAAGAACCGGTATGCTTTCCTTTTCAAACTGCCTCCTGACGATTACAAAGCCTGGGCAAAGGGTCTGAAAAAGGCCGGTTATGCCACCAATCCGCACTATGCACAGTTATTGATCGGGATCATTGAAGACAACCGCTTGTATGAGTTGGACAGCAGGAAATACAATCCCCCGGCGGCATCTTCCACTGCTGTAGCCGAAGGAACACCGAATCCGTCCGGTGTCAGGGACACTACGGCCAACAGTATGGAAATGTCGTCAACAGCCTCTCCGCCGGAGATGTCAGAGACAGCTTCTCCGCCGGAGATGTCAGAAGAATTTACGGTGGCTCCCGCCGGCCGGCGACAGGTGATGATGAACAACCGGGTGAACTATATCATTGTGCGGAAAGGGGATACTTTTGAGTCGCTGACCAAAGAGCTGGGACTGGTACCGGGAGAGCTGCCCAAATACAATGAGCTGGACAAGCATGCTACCCTGAAAGAGGGTGAGATCCTGTATTTGCAGCCCAAGCGAAAGCAGGCGGAGTTGGGGAAAAAGGAGCATATTGTAAAAGAGGGGGAGACGATGTATTCCATATCGCAGCAGTATGCCATCCGTCTGAAATATCTGTATGAGATGAACGGCATGAAGCCGGGAGAGGAGCCCCGGCCGGGTCAAAAGCTTAAACTGAGAAAGTGAGCTCACCGGGGCGGATGCCCCGGAGGAAATCCTGTACTTCCATTTTTTTTCTTCCTTCCAGCTGTAACTCTTTGAGTGAAAGGAACCCTCCCGGAACGGCTACGTCCAGGTGCGTTTTACCGTCTGTCACAAAAGAGGGTACGGGAAGTTCATGTTCCCTGGTAACCGGCCGTGCTGCGAAGATCTTGAGCAGCATCTCTTTTCCGTCCTTATCCCTGAGCCGGGTACGTGCTCCCGGCAACGGGCTCAGGGCACGTATGTGGTTATAGATCTCTTCCGGGGTTCGTTGCCAGTTGATCATGAGATCTTCTTTGGTGATCTTCGGAGCTGTCTTCAGCGGGCTTTCCTGAATATGTTGCTGTTCGACAGGTTGCACCTCTCCTGCCAGGATGGCCCGGATCGTTCTCACCACCAGTTCTGCTCCTGCACGCATAAGCTTTTCGGAGAGGGTGCCGGCATTGTCATCGAAACTGACGGGAACCTTCTCCTGCATGATGATCCTGCCGGTATCTATTTTGTGGTCGATAAAAAAGGTAGTGACGCCCGTTTCTTTCTCGCCGTTCATGAGCACATGCTGTATCGGGGCTGCGCCGCGGTATTGGGGCAGGAGGGAGGCATGCAGGTTGAAGGTCCCCAGGGGAGGTGGGGCCCATACGGCCTCGGGCAGCATGCGGAAAGCTACCACAACCTGCAGGTCCGGCTGCCAGGCACGGAGCGCTTCCAGGAACTCCGGGTCTTTCAGTTTCTCAGGTTGCAGGAGGGGGATCTGTTTCTCGAGGGCATAGGCTTTCACCGGCGACGGCCGGGGCTGGCGGCCTCGGCCGGCCGGTTTGTCGGGAGCGGTGACGACGCCTCGCACGGGGATCCCGGAAGCCAGGATATGATCCAGGATGCCTGCCGCAAACTCAGGGGTGCCGAAAAAAACGATGGAGGGGGCGTCGGTCATCATGGCAGGGATCAGTCGTCATCGTCGTCGTGGGGGAATTTCTCTATATCATCGGGATTGACCAGTTCGAGGAAATGGCCCATTTTCACCTTCTTGGTCTGCAGATAGTAGGCGTTGTATTTGTTCGGTTTCACTTCTATGGGCACCACCTCGACGATCTCCAGGCCATATCCTTCAAGCCCTGCACGTTTTACAGGGTTGTTGGTGAGCAGGCGGATCTTGCCCACGCCCAGCTCATGCAGGATGGAAGCTCCGATGCCGTAATCCCTTTCGTCGGCCTGGAAGCCCAGTTCGATGTTGGCCTGAATGGTGTCTTTTCCTTCCTCCTGCAGCTTGTAGGCTTTGATCTTATTGAAAAGGCCTATGCCCCGTCCTTCCTGGTTGAGGTAGACGACCACCCCTTTGCCTTCTTTGTCGATCATCTCCATGGACTTGTGAAGCTGGTCGCCACAGTCGCACCGCATCGATCCGAAGATGTCGCCGGTGACACAGGAGGAGTGCATACGCACGAGGATCGGCTCATCGGGTGTCCAGTGGCCTTTCAGCAGGGCGACATGCTCCAGGTTATTGGATTTCTGACGGAAAGGGATGAGCCGGAACTTACCGTAAACAGTAGGCAGCTTCACTTCCACACCCCGTTCTATGAGGCTTTCATGTTTTATGCGATAGGCGATCAGGTCCTTGATAGTAATGATCCTTACATCTAATTTTTTTGCCAGGCGGTAGAGTTCGGGCAAACGGGCCATGGTGCCGTCGCGGTTGAGGATCTCTACGAGGGCTCCTCCGGGGCGCAGACCTGCCAGCCGTGTCAGATCGACAGCGGCCTCGGTGTGGCCTGCCCGGCGCAACACTCCGTTCGACTTAGCTTTGAGGGGGAAGATATGACCGGGGCGGCCCAGGTCCTCCGGTTTGGTATGTGGGTCAACCAGGGCCCTGATGGTGGTAGCGCGGTCGTATGCAGAAATACCTGTCGAGGTGTTCTCTCCCAGGTAGTCTACCGAGACCGTAAACTGGGTGTCGTGAAAGGCTGTATTCTTTCCCACCATGAGGTTGAGGTCCAGCTCCTCACAACGTTCCTCGGTCAGGGCCACACAGATAAGCCCCCGGGCTTCGGCTGCCATGAAGTTGACCATCTCCGGGGTGATCAGCTCGGCGGCAACGATGAAATCCCCTTCATTTTCCCGGTCTTCATCGTCCACCACAATGACCGGTTTGCCTTTCTTTATATCTTCTATGGCGGAAGGGATGGAGTCGAGGACGACCTCCTGCGTTCTATTGTTTTCTTTGTGGGTTTCTTTTTGTTGGTTCCCAGACATTTGATCTCACTCCTTTCAAAGCATTTATGAATCCCGAGGCCAGGGCCAGGTTCATCGAATAAAAATGTGTTACAAACCGCAAAATTACAATTTGTTTTCCGAAAAACCCTAAAAGATTATCCAGTGCGATCAAAAGGAAGATCAACAGATGCAGACCGAGGGCCAGGAGGTAGATCAGATGGTAAGGTGCCAGAAGTATAGCTGCCAGAAGATTGGTTAGGATGAGCCAGGGGCCCAGCCAGCGGATGCCTTTGTGGGACCAGAAGCAGAATCCCGTGGGCCGGAAAATATTGCGGTAGAGGTGCCGGAAAGCCCGGAGATTCTGAAAATTGCCTGTGGCTATGCGGGTTTTCCGCCGAAATGCTTCTTTGAATGACTGGGTGACATCTTCATATACGCGGGCCTCCGGCTCGACGATCGCTTTTTTTCCTTTCTCCAGAACTTTCATGTTGAGGTAAAAATCGTCGACGAGGAAATTGTCCGGAATGGGGGTGTATAGGTCTTTACGCAGGGCGTAGCAGGCGCCGGAGGGTCCCATGATGATTCCCCAGAGGCAGCCTTCCAGGAATTTGATCTTCACCTCCCTGCCGGCATATTTTTTTTCCTGGAGCGCTATGCCTCGTTCCTGACCCAGTCCTACCAGCTGGGTGTCGGCCAGGCCCAGTTCCGGATCGGCAAAGTGGGCAGCGAGGAGTGAGATCGTATTGCGGTCCAGCAGTACATTGGCATCGGTGAGCAGAAGCAGCTCACCGGTGGCCTTGGGGACCAGCTGGTTGAGGATGCCGGGCTTGCCTGTGCGCCGTTCGGTGCGGTAAAAATGAAGGGTGGGAAACTCTTCCGTCAACTTCCGGACGATACTGTCGGTACGATCGGTGGAGGCATCGGACATGACAAGGACTTCGGTTCTGTCCATGGGATAATCCCCGGCATAGATGCTCCTGATCTTTTCCTCAATGATGCTTTCTTCATTATAGGCGGGGATGATCACACTTACGGGTGGTCTGTGGTCTTTTCGTGCAGGATGTGTTTTTTTTCCTGATAACGAGAACCTGATCTCCAGCCACAGCGGAAAGAGGATATAGGAGTGAAAGAGAAGGACCACAGGGATCCAGAAGAGTATGTGGAGCAGAAGGATCATGCTTGAAGGTAAAATTTTTCAAGATCGTTCAGAAGGCTTTGCCGGTCAAACTTTTCCCGTAGCAAATGTAAGGCATTCTCAGTGATCCTGGTGTAAAAAGCCTCATCCTGCATCAGTTTTTCAATGCTTCCCCTGAAATCTTCCGGAGTATCGGCGAGGAGTATATCTTCCTTATCCCTGACAGGCAGGCCGGCTGCGCCGGTGGAGGTGGAGATGACGGCCAGCCCGTGGGCCATGGCCTCCAGGATCTTTATCCGGATCCCGCTGCCGGCAAAAAGGGGCACGATGAAAATAGTTCCCTTCGAATAAAGATCTTCCGGATCCTCGACTTCCCCCAGGAAAGTGATCTTCCCTCCTGTGGAATGGCTCCGGATGGTCTCCCGGATGCGGGCACCGGGGTTGCGGCCGGCAACGTAGAGCCGGACCGAAGGGATGTTCTGTGCCAGGGAAGGCCAGATATTTTTCAGGAACCATTCTATTCCCTGCACGTTGGGCCGCCAGTCAAGGGCTCCCAGGAAAAGAACGGCCGGAGGGCGCCGCCCGGTTCTTTGTGGGCCGGTCCTGATCTCTATGCCGTAAGGCAGCGTCATCATCCGGGCTTCAGGGTTCCAGGAACAGAAGATCTCAGCGTCGTTGTCGCTGATCGGCAGAATGTGGCTGAATTGCCGCGAAACAGTCCGTTCATATTTACTGATCTGCCGTGCCAGCATATTGAAATATCCCTTTTTCAGGAAGTTTTTTTCATTCTCCGCCAGATGGGACCAGATGAGATATTCTGCATTATGGGGTCTGAAAATGATGCGGGCCTCGGAGGATTCCCTGATCACCTCAAGATAAGGGGTCATCATCAGGGTTTCCACCTGGATGATATCGAAGGAATTCCCTGACAGGATATCTCTCAGTTTTTTTTCAGTTTCTGCGGTGATGAACCGGGATACCGTATAGGGTTGTTGGCCGGCCAGGAGTGAAGTCAGCGCCGGCCAGGGTTTTACGGAAGTGTTGCAGAAAGCGGAGAAAAAAGAGACCCCTTCTATTTCGGGCAGGTCACGGGGATTACTGGCATGTTTGGAGGTGTTCAGGAAGAAGACCGTTACCTGGTGTCCTTGGGCGGCCAGGCCTTCGATCACCTGAGCCGTGGCCAGTGAGCTGCCGTCTCTGGCAGGGAAAGGAGGCTTGGGCGTAAGGATCAGTATCTTCATGTTTTTTCTTCCGGTTTATGTTTCCGGTGGGGGAAGAACCGGCGTATATTTTTCCACAGCTGACCGAAAAACTGGCTGTAGGCTTCCGAACTCATGATAGCTGCGTCGTTGGTGGATTTGTAGGTGAGGTAGATGCCAATGGGTAGCAGGATGAAAGTGGCGATCCACATACCGGTAAAGGGCGACCAGACATCTTCCCTGACGAATTTTTCGCCCGACATGGAGATGATGTAATAAAAAACAAAAAAGAGCACGGAGATGACCACAGGCATGCCCAGGCCGCCTTTCCGGATGATCGCGCCCAGCGGGGCCCCTATGAAAAAGAAGATGATACAGGCCAGCGACAGTGTGAATTTACGGTGCCATTCGATCTGATACCTCCGGATGTACTTGATATGGGATTCAATGATCTTCCCCATGTTCCGCACGTAATCACGGGTGCTTTGTGCCGAAGTGAGGGCATCCTCTGCGATGGTTTGTTTCAGGGAAGGCGCCAGGGTGTCCCAGGTCTTTTGCAGGTCAAAGGGGACGGGGGCTATGGCCAGGGTGTCCTGGAGGGTGTCCTTTTCATGCATTTTTTTGAAGTACCGGGATTCGCCGAACAGTTGGGCCCGGAGGGTCTTCCGGGCAGCCTGTTGCCGTTTTTCAAGCTGTTGGTTGAGGGAATCGGTGAAATGAGTAAGCTGCTTTAGGTTCAGCATTGAGTAGTGGTTCTTGAAAAGGTTCTCGTCGGTCCTTTTCAGGCCGAAACCCGTAAGTTTGATGATGATGGTCTGCTCCTGAAAATGATCCTGCCGGAAAGGAAATGTCTTGGTCCTTTTGTACGGGTGTTTCTTCCCGGGAGGGATTTCGTAGTAGGAGCGTCCGTGGTACAGGTTGAAGACCAGGTCTTTTTTATCGGGGGTGATGATCATTTTGCCCGAATCGGCATAGGTGACGGATACCGCCCCTCTTTTTTCGGTATGATCGTAGATCAGGATATTGTACAGCATGTTGGTCTTGAAATTCTTCTTTCCGATCTTGATGCTGTATCCTTCGATCCCGTTGTAGAACTCTCCTGCTTTGATGTTCAGCTCGGGTCTTTGCTGCTGGATGTCCCAGATCAGGGCCCTGGATTTCAGGTTGGCTACCGGCAGGATGTTGTTGGCAAAATAAAAGGCGAAAGCGGTGAGAAAGATCATCAGGTAGAAAACGGGGAGCATGATCTTCTGCAGCGGTATGCCCGAGGATTTCATGGCCGTGAGCTCGAAACGCTCTCCGAAATTGCCGAAAGTCATGAGTGCTGCCAGCAATATGGCCAGCGGCAGGGCCATGGGCACAAAACTGGCGGCCAGATAAAAAAGCAACTCGGCCAGGATATGTGCCTGCAGTCCTTTCCCGACGAGATCGTCGATGTATTTCCAAAGAAACTGCATGATCATCAGGAACATGACGATGAAGAAGGTCAGCACCAGCGGTCCGACGAAAGAACGAAGTATATAACGGTGCAGTCGTTTCATGCCGGGGGCAATGGATTACGTTTAAGGAACGTGAACAAAAGTAAGATATTTCAGGCAGGGGGAAAAGGGTCAAAGGCCCAGGTTCCTTTTGAGTTCGGCGATCTGGGTATTCCAGAGGTCGACAGCATCGTCTTTTTCATCATCTTCGGCAAAATCAGTTACCATCAGGGCAACATCTTTGGTAAGTTCATCGATATTGATACGGAACTCGAAGTAGGACCTCGGGTCATCGTCATCCTGCCAGTGGAAACGGACATATTTATTCTCTTTCAGCCCGGTCATGCGGGCTTTCTGTTCTGTTCCTTCCCAGATGAAAGTGAAGATATCCCCGTCCACATATACATCGTCGGCAAACCATTCACAAAGACCACCGGCTGTGCTCAGCCTGTTAAAAAGGACATTGGGGGAGGTATTGATCGTATATTCCAGTTCGTATTTTGTTTTCATCGGCTTGATTAAAAAGAATATCTGTTTGTCTGCAATATAGGAAAAATATAAAGAAAAAAAATTTTTCCTGTTTTTTTTAAAGGGATAAAAATCCGGGCTACACGATGGTGAAGGGGAGGAACTTAAAAGATCATATTATACCCTGATCGTGCAGATGTATTTTTAGGGGAAAAGTGTTTTTTAGGATTGCATTTTGGCAGGAAATTGTATATTTGCACCGCTTATTTCAGGGCGAGGTAGCTCAGCTGGTTAGAGCGCAGGATTCATAATCCTGAGGTCGAGGGTTCAAGTCCCTCTCTCGCTACAAAAAAAGGAGGTCGGGGACCTCCTTTTTTTGTTCATAGTTCATAGTTCATAGTTCATAGTTCATAGTTCGTAGTTCACAGTTCCTTGTTCAAGGCGCAGCACATTTCGGTCATCGTATTTCTTCTCATTCCAGGACTTCGATCATTTTGAAGGGGACTTTCAGCATGCTCCGGTAATCTTCTCCGCACTCTTTCATGTCGTAGTCATCCACTTCATAATACCAGTTGATCTTCACGTTTTTCTTTTTCCTGACGATATTCTCCAGTTTTTTAAAGATCTGGAGAAATGTTTTGGAGGAGCTGGTATTGAAATACTCCAGTTTGACCTCCACGGTAGTATTTTCCGGCGGGGCAGCGGAAAACTCTTCGAACCATTTGAGGATAGGGTTAAAGAACTCCCGCGGGTCTTCGGGGATGGATTTTCCATGGATCTCGATCTTGTTGAGCTCCGGGAGATAACGTATCAGCGGGGTCTTTACGGTTTCCTCTATGTTGATGGGTTCCATACCGTATTGGTTTAACAGAATAGCGGAACTAAATTACTAAAAATAATCAAAAAGGCTTCAAAACGATCAGTTTTATCGCTATTCCTCCAGTTTTCCCGGGGGGCGTCTGTTTTTTCCGGGGTTGCCGGTGAGATCATCGCCCAAGTCTTCCCTGGCTTTTTGCACTTCTATCATAATGTCCTTGACCACATCAGGGTGCTGATCGATCACGTTATATCTCTCGCCCGGGTCCCTGCGCAGGTTGTAAAGGGCCAGGTCTGTGGAATCATGGGCATATGGCCCCGGGAAGCCGTCGTGGCCGGGGGGCACCCCTTCGTAGCTGCGGTATTTGTGCGGGAGCACCAGTTTCCAGTGGCCTTTTCGTACAGCTTCGAGACTGTTGCGCTGATAATAGTAATAAAACACATTTCTGGGATTGGCATTTTCCTCGCCTTTCATCAGTGGCAGGATGTTGACCCCGTCGATGATGTGGTCCGGCAGTTTGGCGCCGGTGATCTCAGCCAGTGTGGGCAGGATGTCAATGGTAGAGGAGAGCTTGTTGCAGATGGTCCCTTCGGGGATGACTCCCGGCCACCGCATAATGCAGGGTTCGCGCTGACCCCCTTCCCAGCTGGTGCCTTTACCTTCGCGCAGGCCTCCGGTGGAGCCGGCCCAGTTACCAAAATTGAGCCACGGACCATTGTCGCTGGTGTAGATGACCAGGGTGTTGTCCGTCAGACCGTATTTGTCGAGGGCTTTCATTACCTCTCCAACTGACCAGTCCACTTCCATCATCACATCCCCGAACATGCCCTGCTTGCTTTTTCCCTTGAACTTGTCAGAAACGCCAAGGGGTACATGTACCATCGAATGGGCCATATATAAAAAGAAAGGCTCGTTGTGGTGTTCATCAATGAATTTTAGTGCCCGTTCGGTGTACATGGTAGTGAGCTTGCCCTGGTCGTCGAGGGTACGTATCTCGCCCACTTTTTCGTTGCCGTCGATAATAGGCAGGGGCGGGTATTTCGCTTTCCAGGACTTGGAATCCTTTGGAATAGGTTTTCCGTCAAAATCCACCGGCCACATGTCATTGGAGTAAGGCAGGCCCAGATAATCGTCAAAGCCGTGCTGCAGGGGCAGGAAAGGTTTCTTGTCGCCCAGGTGCCACTTGCCGACCATGCCGGTGGCATAACCTTTCTGTTTCAGCAGCTGGGCGATGGTCATCTCCTGATCGCTGATGCCGATCTTTGCCCAGGGCATCAGGGCGCCGCTGATACCGATCCTGTTCGGGTAACATCCGGTGAGCAGACCGGCGCGGGAGGCGCTGCAAACAGCCTGTGCCGCATAGAAATTGGTGAAACGCATCCCCTCGGCTGCCAGCTTGTCAATGTTGGGGGTGATGTAATCAATGGCGCCGTTGGGGCCTATGTCCCCGTAGCCCTGATCATCAATGAAAATAATGACCACATTGGGACGGGAACGGTCGGGTTCCTTTTTACAGGAGGTGCCCGGTAAAAGGATCACCAAGATCAGAGCGAACAAAAGAGCATGACCTCCGGGACGAAGAGAGACAAAAAAGTTTTTCATGATCTGTGGATTTGATTATTTCGCAACTTTTTCAAGTTTTTTCATGATGGATACGATAAAGAGGCCTGAGAGCAAAGTGACCGCAATGAAAATGGACCATACCTGCCACAGCTCGAGACGCACCCAGAAAAAAGTGCCTACCTGCAACAGCAGGTTACCCACCGCCGTAGCGCCCAGCCATACACCCTGCATGGATCCTTTCATTTTGGGAGGAGCTACTTTTGAGAAGAAGGAGATCCCCATGGGGCTCAGGAAGAGTTCCGCAATGGTGAGAATAAAGTATGTGGAGATGAGCCATTGCTCGGAGATCCTCTCCGGCGATCCGGCATCACCGATGACCTTCGGCGCCGGAAGATGGAAGGAGGGTATCACCAGCAACATATAGGCCACAGCCGCCAGGAACATCCCGATGGCAATCTTCCGGGGGGTGGAAGGCTCCTTGCCTTTCTTATCCAGCCATCCGAAGAACCAGACGACCACCGGGGTCAGGAATACGATAAAGATGGGATTGAAATGCTGGAATTTTTCAGGCTCTATGGGCATCTGGTTATTGAATCCCTGAACAACATAGAACAAGAGGATCAGAGAGGATACCATGACCACCAGGCCGATGACACGTGACCGGGTATCCAGTTTTTTGTTCAGCACATAGATCAGTCCGATGATGGCAAAGATCAGGGGCAGGAATGAACGCAGGTCGAAAAAGATGTAAGACCAGCGGGAGACATGCTCGCGGATATAGTCGCGGGCAAAGAGGGTCAGGGTCAGGCCGTTCTGGTGGAAAGCCATCCAGAAGAAGATGACCGTGATGAATACCAGGCCCAGGGCGGTGAGACGTTGGCGGGTCTCCTGGGGGGAGATCTCCTGCATGGAAGGCGGGAGCTCATCTTTTTTCTTGTTGGCAATGTCCCCGTACCGGAGGTACTTGTTCAGGACGAGGTAAATGATCAGGGAGATGACCATCGAAATGGCAGCGATGCCGAAGGCCAGGTGATATCCCTGGCTGAAAACGTCGATGTAATGGGAAGCGAATGCTTTCAGGTCGGTGACGGGGGCAGAGGAGACCTGGTTGGCCAGGGACTGAAAAGAGGTCAGGTCGATCTGTTCGCCGTTGAGATAACCGTGTGCCAGCTGCGGTAGGTTGGCATTGTAACCGAGGCCGTGCGTCTTCAGCCACCAGTTACGCACGCCTGTGGCAGCGCTGGGCGCAAAGAAAGCACCGATGTTTATGCCCATGTAAAAGATGGTGAAGGCCCGGTCGCGCAGATGGGAGTATTTGGGATCTTCATAAAGATTACCTACCAGCGCCTGCAGGTTGCCCTTGAAAAGACCGTTACCAAAGGCGATGATCCCCAGGGCTGTCAGGGAAACCCCCAGCCCGAAACCGGGAATGGACATCAGCACATACCCCAGGAACATGATGACCAGTCCCGAAAGGATGGTACGCATCAGTTTGCCTGTGACATCGGCCAGGATCCCGCCCAGCAGGGCCAGGCCGTAGATGGCAAAATAGAATGTGCTGTAAACAGATCCGGCTTTCTCGGCTGAGAGTCCGTATTTTGCCTGCAGGAAGAGAACAAGAATGGCCATCATGGTGTAGAAGCCGAAACGTTCTCCCATATTGGCAAAAAAAGCAACATACAATCCTTTGGGGTGTCCTTTGAACATGATCTGCCGGTTTTAAGGGTTAAGAATGAAAAGTTCCTGTACCTGACAAAAATAATTATCTTTTTTTAATGACAAATCCTGTATCCGTTGATCTTTCTTTTTTCTCATGGGAATGACGTTCTTCTTTATTAACTTTGCGGGAGAACAAAAGGATCAGCCATGAAACTGTTCAGGACATCCGAGGTACACGGGATCGACGCTTATACGATCGAGCATGAGCCCATTGCCGACATCGATCTCATGGAGCGTGCCGCCGGAAAACTGTTTGAATGGATCAGGGCACATTTTGACCGGCACTACAGGGTGATGGTCTTCACAGGGCCCGGCAACAACGGTGGGGACAGCCTGGCGCTGGCACGTATGCTGGCACAGGAGGGCTATGAGGTAGCCGATTATTTTTTGCGTTTTAGCGATAATATTTCCAAAAGCTGCCGTACCAACCTGGAACGTCTTCAGAAAACGGGCAAGGTGCCGGTGACGATGGTGACGCGTGAAAAGGAACTGCCGGAGATCCCTGAGGAGGTGCTGGTGATCGATGGGATCTTCGGCTCGGGACTGAGCCGTCCTCTGAGAGGCCTGCCTGAGACAGCCGTGGCGCGTATCAATGCTTCCGGCGCTGTGGTCATTGCCATTGATGTGCCGTCGGGCCTTTTCGGAGAAGACAATAGGGACAACGATCCCACGAAGATCCTGAAAGCCCGTTACACCCTTACTTTTCAGTTTCCCAAGCTGGCTTTCTTTTTTCCGGAGAATGAGGACTTTGCCGGTGAATGGGTGGTGCTGGACATCGGTCTGCATCCGGATATTATTGCTTCCACCCCCACACCCTATTATTATCTGACGGAAGAGGAGGTTGGCAGGATGATACGACCCCGTCGTAAGTTCAGTCACAAGGGGACTTACGGGCACGCCATGCTTATCTCCGGATCATACGGCCGGATGGGAGCAGCCGTACTGGCTTCACGGGCCTGCCTGCGCAGCGGCGTGGGCCTGTTGACGGTTCATGTGCCGCGTCTGGGTAATGACATCATGCAAACGGCGGTACCGGAAGCGATGCTGGATGATGATCCCTCGGATATCCTTTTCAGTGATGTGCCTGATCTTACGGGTTATTCGGCTGTAGGCGCCGGCCCGGCGCTGGGCACCCGTTCCAACCCCCAAAAAGCTTTACACGGTCTGATCACCGGTGCCCGGGTGCCGCTGGTACTGGACGCCGATGCCATCAATATGCTGGCCCTGCATCCGGAATGGTATGAAGAGTTGCCGGAAGGTACGGTGCTCACACCCCATCCCAAAGAGTTTGAACGGCTCGCCGGTCCTGCCGTCAATGGCTATGAACGGGTCCATAAAGCCATGGATTTTGCAGTGAAATACAAAGTGATCGTGGTGCTCAAAGGTGCTCACACTGCCATTGCCACACCGGAAGGTGAGATATGGTTCAATATGACCGGTAACCCGGGGATGGCTACGGCCGGCAGCGGAGATGTGCTGACAGGTATTATCCTTTCCCTGCTGGCACAAAGGTATCCGCCGACGAAAGCCGCTATGGCCGGGGTTTTTCTTCATGGTCTGGCCGGCGACCTGGCCCGCGATGAAAAAGGAGAAGAAGCCCTGATCGCTTCCGATATCATAGATCACCTCGGCAAGGCTTTCCTCCGGGTAAAAAATTCCAGCCATACACTTTGACCCATCAAACCAATAAACTTTGAACTCTAAACTTTGAACTCTAAACTTTGAACTCTAAACTTTGAACTCTGAACTGTGAACTTTGAACTGTGAACTTTGAACTGTGAACTTTGAACTGTGAACTCTGAACTCTGAACTAAAAACCACCCTATGAAGACCAGCATCCTAAGTATATTTTTTATCGCTTTATTCCTTTCTTCCTGTCATGCGCCACAGGAAGTGCAGACCACGGTGGCTCCTTATAAGGCAGGTGCCGGGACGGCCGGAAAGATCCTGTATGCGTTGCCCAGGACCTCCCTGGTGGTGCGCGTGACGGCCGTAAAGAACATCTATGTGCCCGGCCCGTTCCGGGCCTATTCCGAGAAATATCTCGGTATCAAGCCTTATGTGACCCAAGCACGTACCCGGTGGACACTGGAGCAAGCAGAACTATCTTCTTTCAGGGAACCCGATCCTGAAAAATATTTCGTTATCACCACCAGCGGGATACTGGCGGAGAATGCCCTGACGATGACAAAGAACGGTCTGATCCTGGATCCGGCAGCCTGTCCGCCTCAGGACGAGCCGGCTTATCAGGTGACCCATGATGAACCAGACGGTAAACCCTATTTTACCGATCTCTCCGTGAAAAGGAATTTTTATGAAAAGGCAGATACCGTTTACCGTACCATGATGCAGGATACCGGTTTTGTGCGTGTTCCTGTTGTGCGGAAGACCTATGAGAAAAAGACCCTGGACCAGAAAGCGGAAGAAGCGGCCAATTTCATCATCAAGATCCGTAAACGGCGGTTCAAGCTGATGGCCGGTCAGTATGATGTGTATCCGAAAGATGAGGCACTGGAATTTGCCGTGAAAGAGATGACCCGTCTGGAGAATGAATATCTTGCCCTGTTCACAGGGAAAAAAGTTTCCCAGAAATGGTATTACCGTTTTATCATTACGCCGGAGGATGCTTCCAAACAACCGGTACTTTTCAAGTTTTCGCCTGAAACGGGGATATGCAATACGACAGGTTGTGAGGGGATCCCGGTCTATTTGCAGTATAGTGTTCCGGAAAGTACGGTATCAGAGAAGTTATCTGCAGAGGGGGGTGTCCTGCATGATACGCTGGTGTACCGTATCCCGGCCCTGACCCATGTGCGTGTGGTTTACAGTGACCGGGTGCTGGCAGAAAAACATATACCCATTTGCCAGTTCGGACCTGAGGTCGGATTGCCGGCACGGGTGATCCTGCCGGAGAAAAAACGATCTACTTTTTGATCTCGCTCACAAAATTCTTCTGGTAATCCTGCCAGGAGGTGGTTTTGTATGCATTGGTGGCAAAATACTGGAGGATGGGTTCCAGACCATCGGCAGTGAAATATCCCGGGACTACCGTAAGCAACTGTAACTTTTCGTCCAGGTAGGCTACCGACGGAAATGCCAGCTTACCCTGCAACAGCGCTACGGCCAGCTGGTGTGTGCTTCTTCCTCCATTGGTCTCACTGACAAATTTATGTCCGGCAAATTCCACGGGCTCTTTGGACTCGGCATTGAACTTGACCGGATAGAACTTGGTATTCAGGATCTTGGCAATGACCGGATTTTTGTAAGTGGTCTGGTCCATTTTCTTACACCAGCCGCACCAGTCGGTATATACATCAATAAAAAATTTGCGGGGCTCTTTTTTGTTCAGCTCCTGGGCCTGCTGGATCGTCAGCCATTTCACACCGTCCTCCTGTGCCATACCGTATCCCAGAAAAACAAGAAGGATCCCGAATGTAACAAACGCTCTTTTCATCTTAACTCTGTTATCAATTATACTTTTAACTTTCTCTCAAAATGTGTTTTCACATTTGGATTGCAAAGATATAAATATTTAGTTATTTGGATTTGTTCAAAATAAAAAGTTTGCAAATATCATACCATCGGAGGAAATTTTTTACTTTTACAAAAATTTGGATTACCGGAACAAAAAGAACGGAATTCCGGCAGTATAAAATAAAAACTAAACAGGAGGCACATTATGAGCAAAGAGATCTTAAATCTGGAACCCAAAGAGGTTTGGAAACATTTTTATGAGTTAACACAAATACCCCGTCCGTCCAAAAAAGAGGAGAAAGTCATTGCGTTCATGAAAGAGTTCGGTGAACGTTTGGGACTGGAAACCATCGTGGATGAGGTGGGGAACGTGATCATCCGCAAACCGGCCACGCCGGGGATGGAGAACCGCAAGGGGGTGATCCTGCAGGGGCATCTGGATATGGTGCCGCAGAAGAACAATGATGTGGATCATGATTTTGAGAAGGATCCCATAGATGCCTATGTTGATGGGGAGTGGGTCACTGCCAAGGGCACTACGCTGGGGGCCGATAACGGGATCGGGGTGGCTGCCACCATGGCTGTCCTTGAGTCCAAAGATTTGCAGCACGGTCCCATTGAGGCGCTTTTTACCATTGATGAAGAGACCGGGATGACGGGCGCTTTCGGGTTGAAGCCCGGTATCCTTCAGGGAGAGATCCTGATCAATCTGGACTCTGAAGATGAAGGGGAATTGTATGTGGGTTGTGCCGGTGGTACCAATGCCAATCTCTTTTATAAATATAAGGAAGAGGCAGTGCCTGCCGGGCACGTGGGATACAAAATATCCCTCACCGGCCTGAAAGGGGGACATTCAGGGGTGGATATTGCTCTCGAACGGGGCAATGCCAATAAATTGCTGAACCGTGTCCTGTGGACTGCTGCGCGGGCTTATAGGATACGCATAGCGGATATGAAAGGAGGGGATCTGCGCAATGCCATCCCGCGGGAGGCTTATGCCGTGGTGACCGTTCCGGAAGATAATTCGGAGGCATTTGTGAAATACATAGCCGAAATGGAGCAGGTGCTCAAAGATGAGCTGAGCTCAGCAGATCCCTGGGTCACCGTGACGGCTGAACGTAGCGAGACACCTGCCAAGGTCATGGATACGGAATCGCAGGAAAAGATCCTGGATGCATTGTATGCCAGCCCGCATGGGGTGATCCGTATGAGTACCGACATGGAGGGGCTGGTAGAGACCTCCAACAATGTGGCCGTGATACGTATGTCCAATGGGACATTCGAGGAGCTGTGCCTGTTGCGCAGCTCGGTGGATACGGCACGGGAAGACCTGAAAAATGTGTTCAGCAGCATTGCCTCCCTGGCTGGTGGCGAGGTGACCTTCGACGGAGAATATCCCGGCTGGAAACCCAATATGGCTTCACCCATCCTGAAAGAGATGCGTGAGATCTACAACAACCGGTTCGGAAAGATCCCCGAGATCAAGGCCATCCATGCCGGTCTGGAGTGCGGACTGCTGGGAGGGGTATATCCCGGACTGGACATGATCTCTTTCGGTCCTACGATCCGCTATCCCCACTCGCCCGACGAAAAAGTGAACATTGCTTCGGTGCAAAAATTTTGGGACTTCCTGGTGGAAACGCTGAAACATGTGCCTGTAAAAGAATAGGTTTCAGGTTCCATGTTCCATGTTTCAAGTTTTTGTTGGTTAGTTGAAAACCGGCGTATTATTCGTTTTATCCGGGTATTATGAGAAGATTTGTTGGTTCTTTTATTTTGTCCGTATTTCTTGTTACGGAAGCGCAGGCACAGCCACTGGACAATATAGCTGTTACAAGTGACGACTATGCCCGTGCCGCAAAATTCCTTTCGGGAAATACTTTTTCTCTGGTGCGCAATATGAGCATCCGGCCGGTCTGGATCGATAAGGATCTTTTCTGGTACAGGCATGATGTGGAGGGAGGGACGGAGTTTCTCCTGGGAAATGCCCGCAAAAGATCTGTTGAGCGGGCTTTTGACCATGAGAAACTTGCTGCAGCTCTCTCAGACACGCTGGGAAAGGAATACGATCCGTTGAAGCTGCCGTTTTACAGGATCACCTTCTCAGATGACCGGCATGAGATCACTTTTCGTGTCAGATCCGGAGAATATGTGTGGAACCGGCAGACGAACCGTTTGTCCGTGAAAAAGGATGCCGGGGCTCAGGAGCAGGGAAAGAAAGAAGCGGTCGCAAGGGGATGGAATGCTTCCTACATGAGGAGCAACTATGTGAAATCCCCGGACGGGAGATATGGAGCTTTCATCCGTGACTATAACCTGTGGGTGCGTGATCTGGAAAGCGGCAAAGAGACGCAGCTGACCACTGAGGGTGTGAAAGATTTCGGATATGCCACTGACAATGCAGGATGGAGGCGCAGTTCACGGCCGGTATTGCTCTGGTCTCCCGATTCCAGAAAGATCGCTACTTTCCGGTTGGATGAGCGTGGGGTAGGTATGATGTACATGGTCTCCACCAAGGTGGGGCATCCGGATCTGAAGGCCTGGAGATATCCTTTACCCGAAGATTCGGTCATTTTCCGCCTGCACCGGGTGATCATCTCCCTCGATGGCCCGAAGGTGGTGGAACTGAAAATGAAACCGGACCAACACCGCTCCACTGTGACGGACGATATTGTGGGGCGGGGTGGAAAATTCCTGGATGTGGCGTGGAGCCCGGATGCCAGCCGGCTGGCCTTTGTGTCTGTCTCCAGGGATCACCACAGGGTCGTTCTGCGTGTCGCCGATGCTGCCACAGGTGAGGTCAGAGATGTTCTGGAAGAGGAGACCCCCACTTTTTTTGAGTCGGGGTACAATGCGTTCAACTGGCGTTTCCTGCCGGAGAGCAATGAGGTGATCTGGTTTTCCGAGCGGGATAACTGGGGACATCTGTACCTGTACGATCTGACGACCGGAAAGCTGAAGAACAGGATCACTTCGGGTTCGTGGAATGTGTTGGATATCCTGCGACTGGATAAAAAGGAGCGGAAGATCTATTTTATGGGTGCCGGAAGAGAGCCGGGAGATCCCTATTTCAAATACTTTTACAGTGTGCGTATGGATGGCCGGGATCTGCGACTGCTGACGCCGGACAGTGCCGATCATTCGGTCTCTTTATCTCCTGAAGGTACCTGGTTTACCGATACATATTCAACGCCGGTACAGCCGCAGGTCACAGTTCTGAGGAACAGTAAGGGTAAAAAGCTGCTCACCCTGGCGAAGGCGGATATCTCGGAGTTGCTGGCCATGGGCTGGCAGCCTCCTGTGCCATTCGTGGTGAAAGCACGTGACGGGAAAACCGATCTGTACGGGCTGATGTTCAAGCCTACTCATTTGGATCCCTCCCGGAAATATCCCATCATCAATGCCATTTACCCGGGGCCCCAGACCGGTAGTGTGCGGGGGAGGAGTTTCCTGCCTGCACGGGGAGATAAACAGGCCCTGGCTGAGTTGGGATTTATCGTCGTTTCGCTGGATGCCATGGGCACACCTATGCGCTCCAGATCGTTCCATGCAGCGTACTACGGGGATATGGGCGATAACGGGCTGCCCGACCAGATCGCAGGGATGCGGCAACTGGCAGAGCGATATCCGTGGATAGACACCACCCGGGTGGGGATCTACGGCCATTCGGGGGGAGGTTATGCCGCAGCCGACGCCATCCTGCGTTATCCTGATTTTTTCAAAGTGGCCGTCAGCGAATCGGGCAACCACGACAACAGGATCTATGAAGATGACTGGGGCGAGAAATGGCAGGGACTGCTGAAAGTGAATCCGGACGGCACCAGCAATTATGACAACCAGGCCAACCAGCTCCTGGCGAAGAACCTCAAAGGACACCTCCTGCTGGCCCATGGCACCATGGATGGCAATGTGCCGGTGAACAATACCCTGGTGCTGGTTGAAGCCCTGATCGCAGCCAACAAGGATTTCGACCTGATCCTCTTCCCGAACCGGTCCCATGGTTACGGATCCGATTCAAGATATATGATGCGGAGGAAATGGGACTACTTCGTGCGATACCTGCTTGATACCGAGCCCCCAAAAGAGTATCAGTTCGGAAAATAAATTTAGCGGAGCATGATCAAGCGGGGGATTCTTATACTTATACTGGTCTTTTGTGTTCAGGGGCTAAGGGCTGCGTCATTTTATGAAAATCCTGACACCTCGTTCCTGTATGGTCCCACAGGTAGTTCTGCAGACTCTCTGATGAGGCATGATACACTGCCGGAAGAGGTGTATGCCAAAGAGGCCGAGAGCCTGTTCGGCAAACTGTTCAAATACATGCCGGTCCCATATCTGGGATATTCCACCGAGACAAATCTCACTTTCGGTATTATCAAATACAATGCTTTCAAGTTCCATAACAAGCATCTGCCGGATTCCCTGATGCAACTCTCCAGTGTTTCTCTTTACGGTTTTTATACCCTCAACAAGCAATATGAGATCAAACTGAAAGGGGACCTGATGTTCGGTCCCAACCGTTTCAATACGGTCTTTGAGTTTACTTTCCGGGATTTTCCCATGCTCTATTACGGGGTGGGAAATAATACGCCGGAAACCAATGCCGTGCTCACAGATTTTAAAAACCTGCTCCTCAAACCCGGCTTTAATTACAATATCGTTACGGTCAATTATATAGGATTTCGCTATACGTTTAACAATTTTATGCATGTCGAGCAGAAGGATACATTCCCCGATCTTGACCTGGAGGGGAATGAGGGGATCCAGTCGGGGTTTGGGATCAAATATTTCCGCGAAGGCCGCAACAACCGCCTGCAGGCGACAAAGGGATCGTACATTTATCTCTCTTATGATCTGTACAGTCATATCTTCGGGAGTAAATTCGATTATGGAAATATTACCGTTGATCTGCGAAAATATTTTACCCTGTTCAAACAATTGACCTTTGCCGGTCAGCTCTATTCCGAGATACGGATGGGAGAGGTGCCGGTGCAGTCGCTGGCGCAGGTCGGGGGGAAGTCCCGGATGCGGGGGATCTACCGGGGGCGTTTCCGTGACAAATCCCTGGCTCTGGCGCAGCTGGAGATGCGGTTCCCGATTTTCTGGATTGTGGGGGGGGCTGTATTCGGAGGAATGGGGCAGGTGCAACCCCACCTGCCGGACTTTAAAGGCAACGGCTTTCATTATGCCGGGGGCGGCGGCCTGCGGATCCTGATGGACAAGGCTACCAGCTCGGTGCTGCGCATGGACATAGGCTTCTCCAAAGGAGGACATACGGTGTTCCTGGGGTTCGGGGAAGCGTTCTGAAGGTCGAATGTCGATGCTCGAAGGTCAAAAGTCAAAAAGTCAAAAAGTCTAAAAAGTCTGAAGAGTGGGAAAAGTTAGCGATGAGCTATGAGCGATGAGTCCTTTGATACGCTTTCGGCTATTCAGAAACCACCGATAAGTTGATGATCTTTGAATGACGCGCCGCAGGCGCTAATTTCACGAGCGTTCCGCCTTCGTCCTTATGGGAACTTCGGCGGACAAGGCAGCGAGTAAATTTCGTTCGCGTTAGCGAACTAATTTCTACTAAATTTCGACCCGACGCAGTCGGGGCTAATTTCGCGAACGTCCAGCCTCCGGCAAGCCTTCGGCGGGCAATGCAGTGAGCTAATTTCTATCTGATTTCTTTTATCCCATGTGTAAATATGTCTGAGCATAATTCCTGATATCTGCACATATCCACTTGGTGATCTTTCTTTTTGTTTTTTCCGGGCTTTTTCCTAACTTGCAGCAACAAAGGAGTTTCTATGCCTGCGATCAAAAAATACAAGAAACTGTTCGTGCACCATCTCTTCGAGTGCTGGATCTACTAGGGATCCCTCCTGTCCGGCCGGTGTGCCTGTCCCTCTTTTCTCCACATTTTTTTTGTTTTTTTCCATTTCCTTTTTCGATGAAAGGTTTAATCTTCGATATTAAGCGATATGCGGTGCATGACGGTCCGGGCATCCGGACGACGGTCTTTTTTAAAGGCTGTCCGCTCTCCTGCTGGTGGTGCCACAACCCCGAGGGGATCCGGAAGGAGCCGGAAGAGGTGATCACGGTGCAGAAGATGGAGGGGAAAGACTTTCCCGTCCGCGAAACGGTAGGCCGGTGGATGACCGTCGGAGAGCTGATGCGGGAGATCAACCGGGAGCGTGTTTTCATGGAGGAGTCGGACGGCGGGGTAACACTCTCCGGAGGCGAACCCCTCTGGCAGGGGGATTTTCTGGAAGACCTGCTGCTGGCATGCAAGCGCGAAGGCTACCACACGGCGGTGGATACTACCGGGCACACCTCCAGGAAGAACCTGCGGAAGATCCTGGAGCTGACGGACCTCTTCCTGTATGACGTGAAACACATGGACGAGGCGGAGCATCTGAAATACACCGGTGTCTCCAACCGGCAGATCCTGGAGAACCTAACCTTCCTGGCGGCAGAGGGGAAAGACCTGTATATCCGTATCCCCGTGATCCCCGGCATCAACGACGGGGAGGAAAATACGGAGAAAACGCTGCGTTTCCTAAAAGGGCTGAACGGGGCCGTGAAAGAGGTCGATCTGCTGCCTTACCATGCTCTGGCAGCTCACAAGTATGAGAAATTCGGGATGGAATACCGCATGGCCGGTGTGCCCGAGCCGGGAGAGAAGGAGATGGAAAAACTGAAGGTAAGGTATGAGAAAGCCGGATTCAGGGTTAAGATTGGAGGATAAGGAACGACGAACGATGAAAGATGAACGGATAACTCGATACTATTAACTCGATACTCAAAACTCGAAACTCGAAACTGACATGACTGAAAGAATAGAAAAACTGAGAGAGCAGAGCCTGCAGGCGGTCAACCGCATTTCGGCCGAGCGGGCGGTGCTCATCACGGAGTTTTACAAGAGTCCCCGGGCCCGGGGCAGGTCGGTCCCGGTGCAGCGGGCTTTGGCGCTGGATCATTTCCTGCGTCATAAGCATCTCTGGCTGGGCGAGGGAGAGCTGATCGTCGGGGAGCGCGGGCCGGCACCCAAGGCCACGCCCACCTATCCCGAGATCACCCTGCACTCGCTGAAGGACCTGGAGATCCTGGATACCCGTCCCAAGGTCTCTTTCAAAGTGGATGATGAGGTGCGGCGTGTATACCGCGAGGAGATCATCCCGTACTGGAAAGGCCGCACCAACCGCGACCGCATCATGGCGGCGATGGAGAAGCCCTGGCTGGAGGCATACCGCGCCGGCGTCTTCACCGAGTTCCAGGAGCAGCGCGCCCCCGGCCACACCGTTCTGGGGGACAAGATCTACCGCCTGGGTCTGCTTGACCTGCAGCGCGAGATACGCCGCCACATCCGGGCGCTTGACTTTGCCAACGATCCGGAGGCCTACGATAAACGCGAGGAGCTGACGGCCATGAGCCTCGCCGCCGGCGCGGTGATGCGCTTTGCCGCCCGCTATGCCGACCTGTTGCATGTAGAGGCGAAAAAAGAGAAAGATCCCCGGCGGCGCCGCGAGTTGCAGGAGATGGAGGCCGTCTGCCGGTGGGTGCCGGCCCGCGCTCCGCGTACCTTCCACGAAGCGCTGCAGTACTATTGGTTCGTGCACCTGGGTGTGGTGTCGGAGCTCAACCCCTGGGACTCCTTTAACCCCGGCCGTCTCGACCAGCAGCTGCTGCCTTTCTTCCGTCAGGGACTGGAGGAGGGGACCCTCACCGAAGAGCGGGCCCGCGAGCTGCTGCAGGCTTTCTGGGTGAAGTTCAATAACCACCCCTCGCCGCCCAAGATCGGCGTGACGGCACAGGAGAGCAATACCTACACCGACTTTGCCCTGATCAACCTGGGGGGCGTGACCCCCGACGGCAAGGATGCCGTCAACGAACTGACTTACCTGATCCTGGACGTCATCGAAGAGATGCGCATCCTGCAGCCTTCGTCGATGATCCAGGTGAGCCGCAAGAACCCCGACCGTTTTATCCTCCGCACCCTGGATATCATCAAGACCGGCTTCGGGCAGCCGTCGGTCTTCAACACCGATGCCATCATCGCCGAGCTGGTGCGCCAGGGCAAGGACATCGTGGATGCACGGAAAGGCGGTGCCAGCGGATGTGTTGAGTCAGGCGCTTTTGGCACCGAAGCCTATATCCTGACAGGCTATTTTAATCTCAACAAGGTGTTGGAGGTGACCCTCCGTAACGGCACCGATCCCCGCACGGGCAGGAAGATAGGTCTGGCCACAGGCGACCCGCGGACGTTCCGCTCGTTTGACGATCTGATGGGAGCCTACCGCAAACAGCTAAACTATTTCCTGGACATCAAGATACGGGGCAACAACATCATCGAGCGCATCAATGCGCAGTACCTGCCAGCGCCCTTCCTGTCGCTGTTCATCGACGACTGCATCGCCAACGGCCGCGACTACAACGCCGGCGGCGCCCGATATAATACCAGCTACATCCAGGGCGTAGGGCTGGGCAGCATTACCGACAACCTGGCTTCCCTGAAAGAGCATGTCTTTGAGCAGAAAGATGTTACCATGGACGGCATGCTGAAGGCCCTGGAGAAGAATTTTGAAGGTTATGATGAGCTGCGTCACAAGCTGATCTATCTTACCCACAAATTCGGCAATGACGATGACTATGCCGATGTGCTGGCGCAGGAAGTGTTTGAGATGTTCTTTGAGGCCGTGGACGGCAAACCCACCAGCCGCGGCGGTACCTTCCGCATCAACCTGCTGCCTACTACCAGCCATGTCTATTTCGGCTCGGTGATCGGCGCCATGCCTGACGGACGTAAGGCCGGCGAGCCTCTCTCCGAAGGGATCTCACCTGTGCAGGGCGCCGACAGGAAAGGGCCCACGGCGGTCATCAACTCCGTGGCCAAGATCGATCACCTGCGGACGGGAGGAACCCTGCTGAACCAGAAATTCTCCCCGGATTTCTTCAAAGACAGGGATGCCAAAAAGAAACTGACAGCTCTGATACGGTCCTATTTCAGGATGGACGGGCATCATATCCAGTTCAATGTGGTGCGGGCCGAGACCCTCCGCGATGCGCAGAAACATCCCGAGAAATACCAGGACCTGATCGTGCGCGTGGCAGGGTACAGTGATTACTTCAACGATCTGGGCACCGATCTGCAGAACGAGATCATCAGAAGGACGGAGCATGAGAGTATTTAGAAGGCAGAAGTAATAAGGCAAAAGGCAAAAGTAAAAAGGCAAAAGGCATCCGCCTTCGTGCCGGTGTACCGGGACTTCGGCGGACGAAGAAAGGCAGAAGGCAAAAGGAAGGATGAACGGCGAATGGCGAATGGCGAAGGTCGAAAAGTGGAAAAAGTATGAAGAGTGGGAAAAGTCAGAAATGTGCGTAGCGTTTAGGGCATAGCGCATAGAGCAGATCCAGCCAGCACCCCCGTCCGACTGGCGTCAGCCGGGCGGGCAGCACCCAGCACCCAGCAACCTACAACTTTTAACTTTAGCGCATCCCGAAAAACAGCAAATTCCACTCATGGTATTGGGTAGTTTTTCGAGGATCCCTGCCTGCGGCAGGCAGGCTCGCAATTCTAACACATTAGAATGGCGGGACTTTAGGCACTCCAAGTACTCCAAACTTCTTCTACGGTGCTGGGTGAAGGGCTTAGAGAGGAGAGCATACAGCACAGCTATAAATCACTACTTAATCTCTACCTCATTTTGTCCCGACGTTGTCGGGTCTAATTTCTGCAGCGAAGCAGCCTAATGACTATTGAATGACTATTTTACCGTTTTAGCAATCTTTTTCATGGCATCCCAGTCAAATTTTTTGGCCAGATCAAGGGCCTTTTCCCAGTCAGTATTTTCATAAGTGAGCACAAAAACGGAAGTCTGCGGACTGCTGGTAAGGATGACGAAAACAGCGCCGGATTTTTCCTGTTTGTCATAAGAGATATAAACGTGGTAGTTTTTTATGGTTTCTGACCGCAGGAATCCATCATCGGTTTCATAGCTGACTTTGGGAATATTGTAAGAGGAGGCCGCCTGTCCGATAAGGACGGACGCCTGCAGGGTGGCATCGCCACGC
>JALVJE010000152.1 GCA_027028505.1 Bacteroidales bacterium | reverse complement strand
ACGGTGTGGTGGTGGAAGGTCCTGCTGCCGGCGGACATCTCGGTTTCAAAAAGCAAGACCTGACGGATCCCCGCCATGGTCTGGATACCGTGGTCCCCGAAGTGGTGGAGGCCCTGGCCCCTTATGCTGAAGAGTACGGGCGTGATCTGCCGGTCATCGCAGCAGGAGGCATTTATACCGGTGAAGATATGTACCGCATCATGCAGAAAGGTGCTGCAGGGGTGCAGATCGCCACCCGTCTGGTGCCTACCGAAGAGTGCGATGCCTCCCTTGAATTCAAGGAAGCATATATCAACAGCACCAAAGAGGATATCATGATCATTGATTCTCCGGTGGGATTGCCGGGGCGGGCCATACGGAACACCTTTCTGGAAGAGGTGGCCGGCGGTAAAAGACACCCGGTGAACTGTCCCTGGCAGTGCCTGAAGACCTGCGATTACAAGACCGCACCCTATTGTATCACCCTGGCGCTGGTCAATGCTGCCAAAGGGAAACTGAAGAACGGCTTTGTCTTTGCCGGGAGCAATGCCTACCGTGCCGATAAGATCACTACAGTGAAAGAGGTGCTGGGAGAAATGAAGGCAGAATACCTGGCCGCACAGACCGCTTCAAAAAAGCGGGGCAGAGGCATGCCCAGGGTCCGGACCCTGCCGGTGCGTGATGCGGGCATGCAGAATGTGATATAACAGGGGGAGGGATTCTTCCGGGGCTACGATCAGGAATAAAAAAAAGAGGCAACCGCCTCTTTTTTTATTCCCCGTGGATCTTTTTCTTTTTTTCGAGGAGTTGCTCATGCGTTTCCTCATGATCCGGATCGGGGATGATACAATCCACCGGACAAACTTCCTGGCATTGCGGAGTATCGAAGAATCCCACACATTCAGTACACAGGTCCGGGTTGATCACGTAAGGTTCTCCTTCGCTGATCGCCTCATTGGGACATTCGGATATACATGCTCCGCATGCGATACATTCGTCAGTGATCATTAGTGCCATAATAATTCCTCCTTGAATTTTAATTAGGTTAAAGGACAGGTAAAGTTAAAAAAAATTCTTTTCGATTTTATTATTATTGAAAAGTTCGAATTATATCGTGCCTGGGTCAGGGGGCATTTACACAATTCCCGGCACTTAGGATCTTTTGAGCGTCAGTGCTTTTTGACCTCTTACTCTTCGTGGATGAGGGAAGAGAAATCAATTTCTTCCTTCCGGTCCATTTCTACGAGGCTCAGATCTTCACATTTAAGCGTTCTGGACCGGTATTTTTTCAGCAGGGCATAATTGTGTGTGGCAAAGAGTACGGCGCATCCCGTTTGGGTGATATCTTTCAGCAGGTGGAGGATGCCTTCGGAGGTCTCGGGGTCGAGGTTCCCCGTAGGCTCATCCGCCAGGATGACGCGGGGATGGTTGAGCAGGGCCCGTGCGATGACGATACGTTGCTGTTCGCCGCCGGAGAGCTGGTGGGGTTTTTTATAATCCTTGTATTCCATTCCCACCGACCGCAGGACTTCGGCGATACGTTCTTTGATCTTCTTCCGGTCTTTCCAGCCGGTAGCTTTCAGTACAAAATACAGGTTTTCATATACAGTCCGGTCGGTGAGAAGTTGGAAGTCCTGGAAGACGATACCCAGGTTCCTTCGCAGGAGGGGAACCTCCCTTTTTTTGAGGGTTTTCAGAAAGTGATCCCCCACACGGGCATAGCCTTTTTTCAGGGGCAGCTGGGCATTGATGGTCTTTATAAGGGTCGTCTTGCCACTGCCCACCCGGCCTATCAGATAGACAAATTCGCCGGGATAGATCTCAAATGATACATCTTTCAGGATCAGATGATCTTTCTGAAAAAGGTCGCATTTTTTGAATTCAATGATAGGTTTTTCCTCCATAGGTCCGTCTCCTGCTTGTTGTTTACGTCAACCCAAAAATACAATTTTGTTTAACACCGGCATCTTCCTGCCCCGGAAATTAACAATGCAATGTTAATTAAAACCTGTACGAACTTGTCACATTCCACGTTATAATAACTAACTTTAGCCCCCGAAAAAAAAGATTATGCAGCGTTTTGTGAGGCATGCAGCAACAATGTTGATGTTACTCTTCCTGTTGTTCACGGAAGGGTGGGCACAGACGCCTCACTATTTTACCACTGAGGAGTATGCCTATCGCAGGGCGCAGGACCTTTATCAGAAAGAGAAGTATGCTCCTGCCCAGAAAGCCTTTGATGAGTTCGTCGAACGTTATCAACAGAAGGGGGATATCCTGGCAGCCTTGTCGGAGTATTATGCGGCACGTTGTGCCATGTACCTCTTCAATGAAGATGCAGAATACCGTCTCTTCGCTTTTATCAGCAATCACCCGGAAAGCGCCCTGGTGAAAGATGCGATCCTGGACATGGCTTTTTATCAGTACCAGAAAAAGAGCTACCGGAAAGCCGTCACCTGGTTTGCCAAAGTGGATGTCTCCTCCTTGCCGCAGGACCGGAAGGCGGAATATTATTTCAAATACGGTTATTCGCTCTTCATGCGGAAAGAGTTTGACAAGGCCAAAATGGCATTTTACGAGATCAAGGACATCCACAGTGATTATACACCTCCCGCCATTTATTACTATGCGCACATCGCTTATACCGAAGGGAATTACGAGACGGCCCTCAAGGAGTTCAGGCGTCTTACCGATGACAAGAACTTTGCGCCTATCGTACCTTATTATATTGTACAGATCCTGTACATGCAGAAAAAGTATGATGAGATCCTGGATTATGCTCCGGCCCTTCTGAAAAATGCCACTCCCACAAGGGTGAATGAGATCCGGAAATATATCGGGGATGCCTGGTTCCGCAAGGGAGATTACAAAAAAGCCCTTCCTTACCTGGAAGAGTATGCAGCCAAGAACAAGCTGACGCGCACGGAGCATTATGAGTTGGGGTATTGTTATTACAAGGCGGGACAGTATGACCTGGCTGCCAAAGAGTTCGGATATGTGACGGGTGCAAAGGACCGGCTGGCCCAGAACACCTACTACCTGCTGGCCGACTGTTATCTGCATCTCGGGGACAAAAAGAACGCCGGCTTTGCTTTCTCTGCGGCAGCGGGTATGGATTTTGACCCGGAGATCAAGGAGGATGCCCTGTTCAATTATGCCAAGCTGACCTTTGAGCTTTCCTATTCCCCCTTCAACGAGACGGTCACCGCCCTGAAAAAATACATTGACACCTATCCTTATTCCAAACGGGTCAATGAGGCTTATCACTACCTGGTAATGGCATATCTCAATGCCAAGAATTACAAGCTGGCGCTAGAGTCTCTCAACCAGATCAAGGATAAGAACGACGAGCTCAAAAAGGCTTATCAGCGGGTGGCCTTTTACCGGGCGCTGGAGTTGCTGAAGACAGGTGATCCCGACAATGCCGTCACGCTGCTTACGCGTTCGCTGGATTACGGTTCGTATGATCCGGTCATCAGGGCCCGTGCCTGGTTCTGGCTGGGAGAAGCCTGGTACCGGCTGAAACAGGATGACCAGGCCCTGGAGGCTTTCAACAAGTTCATCTACAGCCCCGGGGCGGTCGGTCTTCCGGAGTATGCCAAAGCTCACTACAATATCGCATACATCCATTTTAACAGGAAGGATTATAAGAGCGCCTCGGTATGGTTCCGGAAGTACCTGGACCTTCGCGGTAAAAAAGATCCGGTACTGGTGGCGGACACTTACAGCCGTCTGGGCGATTGTGCTTTTGTGCTGCGCGATTTCGAGCTGGCGATACAGTACTACACCAAGGCTTACCAGGCGGGCCGTGTCAATCCCGACTATGCGCTGTATCAGAGGGGCTTTACTTACGGACTCATCAAAAAACCCCGTGCCAAGATCCGGGACCTCACCACCCTCATAGAGAAATATCCCAAATCCTCTTATGTGGATGATGCTTTGTATGAGCGGGGCAAGGCGTGGATCGATGTGCATGACGAGAACAGGGCGCTGGCCGACTTCCGCGAGATCATCAACAATTACCCCACCAGCTCTTATGTGCCCAAGGCTTATCTGCAGACGGGGCTTGTGAGTTATAATCGCAATGATTACAAGATGGCGATACGCAGCTTCAAGATGGTGCTGGAGAAGTATCCCGGCACTCCGGAGGCCCGGTATGCGCTTACGGGGCTGAAGAACGTCTATGTGGATATGAACGATGTGGAGGCCTATTTCTCCTATGCCCGCCAGCTGGGCAGCTATGCCAGTGTTGACCTGGCCGAGGAGGATTCGCTGTTGTACATCTCCGGGGAAAATCTTTATATGAAAGGGGACTGTGAGCGGGCAGGTGAGGTCCTGAACAAATATTTGAAGAAATTTCCCGACGGCACTTTCCGTATCAATGCCCATTTCTATCTGGCGGAGTGTGCCCGGTCGGCCGGTGACACTACCGCAGCGCTGGAGCATTACCGGTATGTTATCCGTCAGCCGCGCAATCTTTTTAGCGAATCTGCGCTGGTGGCCTCGTCAGCCCTCCTGTACGGAAGGAAAGATTACGCTGCGGCCCTGGAGGATTATGTGTTGCTGGAACGGGTGGCCGAGCTGGAGAAGAATATCCTTACGGCACGCCTGGGACAGCTGCGCTGCAGCTATAAGATGCAGAACTACCGGTCGGTGGTGACCGTGGCGCAGGAGATCGTCGCCATGCCCAATATCACGGAAGAGGTGGCGCGGGAGGCCTATTTCAAAATGGCCAAGGCATATCAGGCCCTGGGTGAGACGGACAAGGCGCTGCAGACCTACCGCAAGGTGGCGGTGGAGGTGACCAGCCGCGAAGGAGCCGAGTCGATGTACCGCGTGGCGGAGCTGCTCTATAAAGAGAACAAGAAAGATGAGGCGGAGAAGGTGATCCTCAAATTCATCAACATGAGCACGCCCCATACCTACTGGATGGCCCGGGCCTTCCTGCTCCTCTCGGACATCAGCCTGGACAAGGATGACTTGTTGCAGGCCAAATACACCCTGAAGAGTCTCATTGACTATTATAAGGTGACCACTGACGGCATCCTGGATGAAGCCCGGGAGAAGCTGCAGGCCATCGCGCGGATCGAGAAACTGAGAAATGCCCCGGACAGCATCGAAGTGGCTCCCGACACGTTGATCCATGAGCCTGCCGACACCTCCCCGCAAGGTGCCGGGGGCGGACAACCGAAAGAAAGAACGGAATGAAAAAAGGAATGACATATCTCCCGGTCGTGCTGATGGCAGCCTTTCTCCTGCTGCCCTCCGGTATGGTGTATGCCCAGCGGGACACCATCCGCAAGGAGGTGAGGGTGGTCAAACCCTATGAACCCAGCCTGTCGGGAGCGACCAAGATTAACATCACGCCGGTGCTGGAAGATACGGCCAGATACCGTCCGAAGATCACCTATTCGATCTCACCCAAACCGATGATGGCCCCCTACAATCCGCGGCCCATCAAACCGGCACGCCTGCAGGCAGAGAGTGTTCCCAAACTTTACAAGAGCTACCTGAAACTGGGCATGGGCAACTACATCACGCCCCTTCTGGAGTTCAACATGTCTTCATTGCGTTCCAAAGATCATGTGCTGGGGATGTATGTCAGATCTCTCTCTTCGTACGGTAATGTAAAACTGGACAATGGGAAAAAGGTGGACGGGAATTACGGGAACCTGAAGGCAGAGTTTTACGGCAAAAAGATCTTCCGGTCCGCCACTTTTGACGGGAGCGTGTTCTTCCGGAATGACAAGATGCTCTATTACGGATATAACCCGCTGCTGGACACCTCGCTGGTGAAGGACAGCATACGGCAGAACTACCTCAATCCGGGCGCTCAGCTGAGCATTCATTCTACCCATGCCGATTCCAACCATGTCAACTACAGCGCTTCCGTGCGTTATGATTATTTCAGTGATAAATACGATCATGCCCAGCATGGCGTGAACTTTTCCGGAAGCCTGTTCAAGGTCTTCAGCGGCAAGACCATCGGTTTCAAGGCGGATGTGCTTTACTTCAACAGCGATCTTTATCCGGTGGGGGACCACGATGCCAATATCACGGTAGAGCCGTGGTTCTACCAGTCGACCGAGGAGTGGAGGCTGAAAGCCTCCATTGCCGGTACCTTTGACCTGACGGAAGGGAACACGGATATCCGGCTCTATCCACGCATCCATTTTCAATTCCGGATCATTCCCGGTTATCTGCTCACCTACCTGGGCATGGACGGACGCATGGAGGTGAACGATTATCTCTCGATGTCGCGTGAGAATCCCTTTATCAAACCGGGACTTTACATTCAAAACACGGACCATAAGATGGAGTTCTACCTCGGCCTCTCAGGCTCTCTGGCGCCCGGCACCGAATACAAGCTGAAGGGATCTTTCTCGCTGGTAGACCAGATGCCGTTCTTCATCAATGACACGTCGGACAACCTGGGCAACCGTTTTATCGTGACTTATGATGATGTGCAGCTCTTCCGTCTCTCGGGCGAGTTCATGGGCCGGGTGAGCGACAAGTTCTCCCTGCTCCTGAAAGGGGCCTTCAACAGCTACAGCATGAGCGTGCTGGAGAAACCCTGGCACAAACCCGCCTTCGAGGCATCCCTGGGGGCAAAGTACAGTCTGCATGACAAGATCATCGTCCGGGGTGATTTTAGCTATGTCGGGAAGCGGTATGCCACCACGCCGGATTCCCAGGTGATACAACTGAAAGCTTATCCCGATCTTAACCTCGGATTCGAGTACCGGTACCGGAAGATCCTCTCTTTCTTCCTGAACTTCAACAATATCATCTCGGTCAGGTACCAGCCCTGGAACCAGTTCCCGACGCAGGGGTTCTTTGTGATGGGAGGGTTTACTTACTCGTTGTAGGAAGTGTGGAGTCCCGCAACTCTTAGGATCTTCGATCCTTTAGAGTTGCGAGCCCGTCCGACTGGCGTCAGCCGGGCGGGGATGCTCGCAGATGCCGCGAGCGAGCACACTCGAAAATGAAATTTTCGGTGTCGGAGATTTGCGGCATGTGGAGGGTGGAGTGCCTAGAGTGTGGAGTTGGAAGTTAAAAGTGCGCTAAAGTGCCTAAAGTTAAAAGTTTTTTGGCTGCTGCGCAGCCGAAATTAGTTCGGGCTGCGCCCTCACGAAATTTACTCGCTTCGCTCGTGAAATTAGCCCCGACTGTGTCGGGGTGAAATTAGGTAGTAATTAGGTAGAAATTAGCTCACTGCCTTGCCCGCCATAGGCTTGCCGGAGGCAGCGCGTTCGCGAAATTAAGTAGTAAAGGTACCTGTTGCAAGGTGCTCCGCCTTCGCCCTCCGGGCTATGGCGGACAAAGTGGGTGCTGTGGGCCAAGTGGATTGGCTCTATGCTCTACGCGCTACGCACTTTTCAGACTCTTCTGACTTTTCGACCCTTTCGACTTTTTGACTGTTCGACCTTCGTTGATCATCCTTCCTTCTGCCTTCTGCCTTTTTACTTTTGCCTTAAAATGTACTGTTTTTCCCTCTTTTGTATATGTTGATTTTCTGTTGATAAATACACCTCTGAAAACAGAGGATAATCGCCTGATTATCATTAAAATTTAGTATATTTGCATGAAACGGAAAGAAAAGGATTGAAGAGATCTTATTATGTTGTTAATTAAGGTTTTACGGAGAACGATAAACAGTAGAAAAAAATACCGGAGAACGGTCTTTTCATCAGCCTGAAAATGTGACCGGAAATCCTGATCACAATCTTGGAAAAACAGGTAAAATCTTCCCGGAGAATTTCCGGGGAAAAAGGGTATTATATAAAAAAATTAACATGAGCGAAGAAGAGAAAAAAGTGCAGGGCAGTAATGAATATTCTGCCGAGAACATCCAGGTCCTGGAGGGGCTGGAGGCGGTACGGAAGCGGCCGGCGATGTACATTGGTGATGTGAGCGAGAAAGGTTTGCATCATCTGGTCTATGAGGTGGTGGACAACTCCATTGATGAGGCGTTGGCCGGGTACTGCAAAAATATAGACGTAGTGATCAACGAGGACGGGTCGGTTACGATCAGCGACGACGGCCGGGGCATCCCTGTCGATCTTCATGAAAAAGAGAACCGTTCGGCGCTGGAGGTGGTGATGACGGTCCTCCATGCCGGGGGTAAGTTCAACAAGGATTCCTACAAGGTCTCCGGAGGACTCCATGGTGTAGGGGTATCCTGCGTCAATGCGCTGTCCGTGGAGCTGCGGGCCGAGATCCACCGGGAGGGGAAGATCTACGTGCAGGAGTACAGCAAAGGAAAACCGCTGGGTAGCGTGAAAGAAGCAGGCACCACCGACCGCACCGGGACGATCATCACTTTCAAGCCGGACGATACCATCTTCATTACCACGGAATATAAATATGAGATCCTGGCTGCCCGTCTGCGTGAGCTGGCCTTCCTGAACAAAGGGATCCGGCTCTCCATCACCGATAAAAGGGAAAAGATGGAGAATGGCAACGGCAACGGCAATGGCAACGGTTACCGTCATGATGAGTTCTACTCGGAGGAGGGGCTGCGGGAGTTCGTGAGATACCTCGACCAGACGCGTGATCCCCTGATCCAGGAGCCGATCTACATCGAGACCGAAAAGAACGGCATCCCTGTGGAGATCGCCATGCAGTACAATACCTCTTACACAGAGAACATCCATTCGTATGTGAACAATATCAACACCATCGAGGGAGGTACCCACCTGTCGGGCTTCCGGCGGGGGCTGACCCGTACCCTGAAGAACTATGCAGAGCGGTCGGGCATGACGGCCAAGCTGAAGTTCGATATCAGCGGGGATGATTTCCGCGAAGGGCTGACGGCCATTGTTTCGGTGAAGGTGCAGGAGCCTCAGTTCGAGGGGCAGACCAAGACCAAGCTGGGTAACTCGGAGGTGATGGGAGCCGTCGACCAGGCGGTGAGCACTGCTCTGTCCAACTACCTGGAGGAGAATCCCAAAGAGGCCAAGATCATCGTGCAGAAGGTGATCCTGGCGGCGCAGGCGCGTCATGCCGCCCGTAAGGCGCGGGAGATGGTGCAGCGCAAGAACGTGCTCTCCGGTTCCGGCCTGCCGGGCAAACTGGCCGACTGTGCCAGCAGGGATCCCGAGGGGACGGAGATCTTCCTCGTCGAGGGTGACTCGGCAGGCGGCACGGCCAAGCAGGGCAGAGACCGCCAGTTCCAGGCCATCCTGCCTCTGCGGGGTAAGATCCTCAACGTAGAGAAAGCCATGATGCACAAGATCTTTGAGAACGAGGAGATCAAGAACATCTTCACCGCCCTGGGCGTTTCCATCGGTACTGAAGAAGACAGCAAAGCCCTCGACATGTCGAAGCTGCGTTATCACAAGATCATCATCATGACCGATGCCGACGTCGACGGGAGCCACATCACCACACTGATCATGACCTTTTTCTTCCGCTACATGCAGGACCTGATCCGGGAGGGATATCTCTACATCGCCACGCCTCCGCTCTATCTGGTTAAAAAAGGCAAAAACTTCCGCTATTGCTGGAACGAGCAGCAGCGGCAGCAGGCCGTCGAGGAGATGGGGGGCGAGAAGGCCGGCGTGGCCGTACAGCGTTACAAAGGTCTGGGTGAGATGAACGCCGAGCAGCTGTGGCAGACCACCATGAATCCCGAGACGCGCACGCTGCGGCAGGTGACCATCGAGAGCGCCGCCGAGGCCGACCGCATCTTCTCCATGCTCATGGGCGATGATGTACCGCCACGGCGGGAGTTCATAGAGAAGCATGCCAAATATGCCAATATTGATGCCTGATCATTAATCTGCGATCGCGTTTATGTTTTTTATAGGATATGACGTAGGAAGTTCCTCGGTGAAAGTATCCCTGCTGGAAGGGGATAAGGGGACCGTCGTGGCCCATGCCACCTCGCCCGCCGGTCAGGAGATGCCTATCGACGCGCCCCGGCCGGGATGGGCCGAACAGTCGCCGGAGATGTGGTGGGAGCACCTGAAGAAAGCCACAGCCGCCGTCATGGCCACGGGCCAGGCAGGCCCGGAGGATATCGGAGCCATCGGCATCTCCTACCAGATGCACGGGCTGGTGCTGATCGACGGGGAAGACAAGGT
>JALVJE010000151.1 GCA_027028505.1 Bacteroidales bacterium | reverse complement strand
ATGATCACCCGTACCCCCCGTTCGCGGGCCGTGCGACTGAACTCCTCCACCTCCTCCGGCGTGCGGTGGGCCGAGAGAGCGATCATCTCAAAAGGTACTTCAAACTCATTCAGAATATCGGCGGCTTTTTCCATGACCGGCAGATCGGAGGTACTGCCCATAATGATCGAGACAAGCGGATCCATAAGCAAATGTTTTTATTGTTAAATGATCTTATTTTCGGGTTTTACATGAAGATTTGATATTTTAGCAGAAATAATAACGAAGATAATCAATTTTTATGGAAAAGATCAAGATCCTCGACAAACAGTTCAGGCTCTATATCCCTGCCGCAGATATCCGGAAGACCGTGGAAGAGATGGCTGACAGGATCAACCGGGATTTTGCGGGGAAGGAGGTGATCTTTGTGGGGATCCTCAACGGGGTGTTCATCTTTGCCGCCGACCTGTTCCGCAGGATACGGCTGGATGCCCGCATCACCTTCCTGCGGCTGGCATCCTACCAGGGGACCCACAGCACGGGAGAGGTGAAACAACTGATCGGCCTCAGCGAGGATATCCGCGACCGTATCGTCATTGTGGTGGAAGATATTGTGGATACGGGGACCACCCTCGAGCATATCGTCCGTCAGCTCAGCAGCTTTCAGCCGGCGGAGATCCACATCGCTACCCTCCTCCTGAAACCGGAAGTGTATCATCACCACATCAAACTGGATTATGTGGGGATAGAGGTGCCCAAGAAGTTCATCCTGGGGTATGGTCTGGATTATGACGGTTACGGCAGGAACCTGGAGAGCCTTTATGTGCTGGATGAAGATTAACCCGCCGGCGGCAGCCGGTATCATCTGATAAGATATGGAAAAGAAACTGTTGAATGTCATTATGTTCGGTCCGCCGGGATCCGGCAAAGGGACCCAGGCCAAAAAAGTCGCTGCCAGCCAGGGACTGGTGCATATCTCCACGGGAGAGATCCTGCGCAGCGCCATCGAGCGGAAGACACCCCTGGGGGTGCTGGCACAACAATACATGGACAAGGGTGAACTGGTGCCCGACGAGGATGTGCAGCAGATGCTGGCCAATGCGGTAGACCGTTATATCGCCGAAGGAGCCCGGGGATTTATCTTCGACGGTTTTCCCCGCACCCTCGACCAGGCAGGCTTTCTCGATCAAATGATGAAAGAGAGAGGCTCGGAGATCCAGTACCTGATCTTCCTGGACGTGGACCATGATGAGCTGGTGAAGCGCCTGCTCCTGCGCGGGAAGACGGAAGGACGCAGCGACGACACCCTGGAGGTGATCGAGAACAGGCTGGAAGTGTATAAAAAAACCACCCTGCCTGTGATCGAACATTACAAGAAACAGGGGAAATTCTATCCCGTGAATGGTGTCGGCACCATTGAGGAGGTGAATGCACGGATCTGTGCGATCCTGAGGAAGAGCTAAGAGCCAAGAGTCCTTTGATACGCCTGCGGCTACTCAGGAACCAGCGATGAGCTAAGAGCAAAGAGCCAAGAGACAAGAACCAGGAATCAAGTGCTATAAACCACTAACCACCAACTCCCAACTCCCAACTCCCAACTCGAAACTCGATACTCCTAACTCTGAACTTTGAACTTTGAACTTTGAACTGTGAACTGTGAACTCTGAACTTTGAACTCTGAACCCCTATGCCTGGCAGTAATTTCATAGACTATGTAAAGATCTTCTGCAAGTCGGGGCGGGGTGGTGCCGGGTCGGCCCATCTGCACCGTGACCGCAGCAACCCCAAGGGGGGACCTGACGGCGGTGACGGCGGCCGGGGCGGGCATATCATCCTGCGCGGCAACAGTCAGCTGTGGACCCTCCTCCATCTGAAATACCGCAAGCATATCAAGGCCGGTAACGGTGTGGCAGGATCGGCAGCGATGAAGACCGGCGCCGGCGGACGCGATGAGGTGATCGAGGTGCCGCCGGGAACGGTGGCCCGGGATGCGGAGACCGGCGAGATGCTGTTCGAGATCATGGAGGACGGGGAGGAGAAGATCCTCCTGCCCGGTGGCCGGGGGGGACTGGGCAATGTACATTTCAAGTCGGCCACACGCCAGACACCCCGTTTTGCGCAGCCCGGCGAGCCCGGCCAGGAGGGCTGGTTCATCCTCGAGCTGAAGCTGCTGGCCGACGTAGGCCTGGTAGGCTTCCCCAATGCGGGCAAGTCGACCCTGCTGTCCCGTGTGTCGGCGGCCAAACCCCGCATCGCCGACTATCCCTTCACCACCCTGGTGCCGCAGTTGGGCATCGTGGCATACCGTGACAACCGCTCTTTCGTCATGGCCGACATCCCCGGCATCATCGAGGATGCCCACCAGGGCAAAGGCATGGGTACACGTTTCCTGCGTCACATAGAGCGCAACGCCCTCCTCCTCTTCACCGTGCCGGCCGACAGCAGGGATATCCGGCACGAATATGAGATCCTGCTGAAGGAGCTGCGGGAGTTCAACCCCGAGCTGCTGGACAAAAAAAGGATCCTGGCCATCACCAAATCGGATCTCCTCGACGAGGAGCTGACGGAGGAGATCAAACCCGACCTGCCTGAGGTGCCGTGGGTCTTTATCTCGGCCGTCACCGGCCAGGGCATCGACAGGATGAAAGACCTGATATGGCAGGGACTCAATGAAAAAACACCATGATGGACCGACTGCTGCAACTGGATGAATCCCTGTTCCGCCTCATCAACGGCTGGCACACTCCTTTCTGGGATACGGTGATGTGGGCCGTCAGCGCCAAACTCACCTGGTTGCCGCTGTATCTCTTTATCCTGGGATGGATGATAAAGATCTACCGCCGCCGTTTCTGGGTGCTGCTCCTGTTCATCGTCCTGCTGGTGGTCTTCACCGACCAGGCTTCGGTGCAACTGTTCAAGAAGGTGTTCATGCGTCTGCGACCCTGTCACCAGGAGGCGCTGGCCGCCTCCGTGCACCTGGTAAAGGGACACTGCGGCGGACTATACAGCTTTGTCTCGAGCCATGCCACGAACATGTTCGGCGTGGCCATGTTCTCCTCCCTGCTGATCCGCAACCGCCTCTATACCTGGCTGATCTTCCTCTGGGCTGCCTGGGTGGGCTACAGCCGTGTTTACCTGGGCGTGCACTTCCCGGGTGATGTGCTGGGAGGGGCGCTGCTGGGTACACTGATCGGGTGGATCATGTACCGCCTGTGGCTTTTCACCGATAAGAAATGGATGAGCCGGCGACCCTGGTTCGAAGGTACTGAAAACGTTTCGTGATGTTCTTTTGTGTTGACAGCCCCTGGGACGATCCGGCCCGCAACCTGGCGGCGGAGGAGTTCCTCCTGCGCAGCAGAAAAGAAGACTTTGTAATGTTCTATGTCAATGCTCCGTCCGTCATCGTGGGAAAACACCAGAACGTCTTCCGGGAGGTGAACCTGGCCTTTGCCGCCCGGCGGGGGATCCCCGTGGTGCGGCGCCTGACGGGCGGAGGGACCGTATACCACGACCGGGGCAATCTCAACTTCAGCTTCATCCTCTCGGGAGAGCAAGGGAAACTGGTCGATT
>JALVJE010000150.1 GCA_027028505.1 Bacteroidales bacterium | reverse complement strand
ATGATCTCTTGTTTTGTGTACATACTTATCATCGTTTTTAGGAACGAAAGTTAATCTCTCATTCCGGTTCGACAAGTGGTACACTTTTCAATTGAAATGTGGACTACTTTTCAATTAATATAAGCATTCATCATAACGATCAATATTTTATCCTTCTCCGGGAAAAAAGAAAATATAAAAGGGACATCCATTACCGTAGAATTATCCCAAATGCTTTTGTCAAAATGATTTTTTATTGACATTCCCTGAATAATATCTCCTTTTGTATTTAAAAAGGAAATCAGTGTACTTCCTAACCCCCTGAAGGCAAATATACTATCATTATATAATTCCAGATTCATAAGAGGGAAGATCGATGATTTGATAGGGAAAGAATAGGTAGGATAATATTTTTCATTATCAAGTATACTATCAATAGGAAATTTCCAAATAACCAATCTATTCCAATCTGGCAGCCATATAATACCGTTTTTATTATCATATACCGGGTTAGCCGGATTCTCAATTTCTCCCGGACCTTTACCCATCATACCGGCAGAAGCTATTAATTTAAAATTCTCCAAACCGAAAAACTGAAGGAACCTCCCATTATAATTATTCCGGTCTATTAAGAGAAGAAAAGAATCAATAATTACCAAACTACTAACTCTATTGCTAATAGGTACATTCTTAACAAGATGTCCGGTCAATTCATAGGTTACCGGAAAATTGAAAGCATCTCTTTTATTATTCTTACAACAAATATGTAAGGATAACAACACAAGAACCGTAATCAGTTTAAAACTTATCCTCATGATTTATACTCCTTTTTCATTTTAACGGGTTTTGTATCAGAATCACCCGCACAGTATCTCCCTGAATCTGAACAAATAAAGATAAAATATAAATATAAATTTCACAAATATTTTTCTGTTTTCAGACTATTCACATATGGAAAGGATGAACCTGGAACCTGGAACCTGGAACAATTCAAACCTCAAACGCAGCCGCAGGCTGCATCAAACGCTCGCGCAGTGAGCATCAAACCTCAAACGCAGCCGCAGGCTGCATCAAACGTCCGCGCAGCGGACCTCAAACGCTCGCGCAGCGAGCATCAAACTCTCAAACATCCGCGTAGCGGATATCAAACCTCAAACGCGCCTTAGGCGCATTCTCTATTTTTCCTACTTTTGCAACGATCATAATTGTTGCGTCATGAAAAAGTTCCTGAAGATCCTGGGCTGGTCGCTGGCCACCCTGGTGGCGATCCTGATCCTGGTGGCGGTGTGGGCGCTGCAGAAGGTGGATTACACGCCTTACTGGGAGACCCCCTGGTACGCCGCCACACGGGCCCGCCTCGACAGCATCACACATACCGCCCATCCTGAGCGGGGCCGGCTGTATGCCGGCTTTGCGAAGGTAAGCATCACGCCCCGTCTGGGGGCTCCGGAGGACGATCCCCGCACGGGCGCTTTCCGGGTCGTTCCCCTGGCCGGCTTCGGCGACAGGGAGGGCCGGCCTGCCGAAGGCATCCACGACAGCATCTTCGTTCGGGCCATCGCCCTGAGCACAGGCCGCGACACCCTCGTGCTCATCGCCTCCGACATCCTCATCGTGCCGGAGAATGTCTCTTCGGTAGCCACGGCAGCCGTACATAAAAAGACCGGACTCCGGCGCAGGAACCTTTTTTTCTCCGCCACGCACACCCATTCCAGCGTGGGCGCCTGGTCGGACAAGTATGTAGGAAAGGAGTTTGCCGGCGATCCCAACGGGGCGGTCGTTACGTGGCTGGCACAGCAGTACAGCGCGGCCATAGCGCAGGCCGTGCAGGACCTGCAGCCGGCGGCCCTGGCCTCCGGCACCCTCGACCTGCCGCAATATGTCAAGAACCGCCTCGTCGGCGATAAAGGCTTCAAGAACGGGCAGTTCGCCTGGCTGACGGTGCGGCAGGCCGGCGGCCGCCGGGCCGTGCTGGGCTCCTATGCCGGCCATCCCACCACGCTGGGGGGCTGGAACATGCTCATCAGCGGCGACTACCCCGGCTACTGGGAACGCAGGATGGAGAAGAACGGCTACGACCTGGCCGCTTTCTTTGCCGGGCCCGTGGGGAGCCACAGCGTGCGCAGCCGGGGGGAGAAGTTCGACAAGCCGAAGTTCGTGGGCGAGACCCTCGCCGACAGCCTGCTGCAGCACATCTCCTCCCCTGCCCTGCAGGACACCCTTACCCTGGAAAGCCTCACCCTGCAGATGGCGCTGCCGCCGTTCCATGTGCGGGTCACCGACAACCTGCGCCTGCGCCCCTCGCTGGTGAAAAAGATCTTCCCGCCCGTGGGGGATGTCTGTCTGCAGACCGCCCGTCTGGGGGATATGATCTGGATCACCGCACCCTGCGATTTCTCCGGCGAGCTGGCCCTCGACTACCAGGCCGCCGCCGAAGCCCGGGGACTGAAAGCTATGGTCACCAGCTTCAACGGAGCCTACGTGGGGTACATCATCCCCGACAAATATTACCACCTCAACGAATACGAGTCGCGCCTCATGTCATGGTTCGGGCCTTATACCGGGCCTTATTTTGATGAGATGATCAGGAGGATGATGAGGAAGCTGTAAAGGAAGCTTAAAGGACGAAGAAAGAAGTTCCAGGTTCCAGGTTCCAGGACCAGACCACCCGGCTACTTAATTTCGCGACCAACGGGAGCTAATTTCTATTTAATTTCACGAGCGCAGCGAGTAAATTTCGTTCGCGGAGCGAACTAATTACTATATAATTTCGCGAGGGCGTCCGCTTTCGTTCCGATAATAAAGACTACGAACGGAATGCTGATTTCTGAATGAGACGGGGAGATCCTGTATTTGTATTTTCGGCGGGATAGATTAATTTTGATCTTTGTGATCTCTTATCTAAACCATCCCGTCATGAAAAATATCCATTCTCCTTTTCTCGCTCTGGCAACGGCCGTTTTTTTCATTCTCTCCTCCTGTTCCTCTCCCACCACGCAAGAGAGAAGCGCCTTCAACCTCCCTCCGGGCCATTACCCCGGCGATCCTGCTGAAAACTTCGCCCCCGTACCGCATCCCGGAGGAAAGAGCACCCGCAACCTGGCCCTGCTCCGGGCCTCATGGCACTCTTCCTCTTATGATTACAACCTGACCGCCCAGCTCATCACCGATGGCATCGTGGATACGGCCATGCCGTGGACCCTCACGGCCGCCACCAGCGCGGAAGCCCCCCTGAACAAAAGGGTCAGGGAGATGCTGACCGACGACAACCCGGTCACCACCGTCCATATCCCCGGGTCCCATGCCTGGGTACAGATAGGTCTGCAGGGCCGCAAAACCCTCCCGGCCATCGACGGCATCATTCTGAAGATCCCCCTGCGGGGCGTTTATAATGGTAAAAAGGGATCCTGGCAATACCTGGCCGCCGGATCCGATGATGGAAAAAACTGGACCGTCCTGGGAGAGAAAAAAGGATACGGCAGTCTTGCGGACACCACCCTTTTCCCTCTGGGAGATATTTTCCGGCCGGTCATCCGTTTCAATAAGCCGGAATCCTACCGCTATTACAAGGTG
>JALVJE010000149.1 GCA_027028505.1 Bacteroidales bacterium | reverse complement strand
TTTTTAGACATTCTTGCAGAATTTCCTGAAATCGGAACCATTGAGAACAAAGAAAAAGGAATTCGTGGATTTACGATTGTAAAACAGGTAAATGTTTTTTACAGAATCATTGGAAACAAAATAATTCTTCTGAATTTTTTTGACAATCGTCAAGATCCCAAAAGGAAAAGACTATAAAAAAACTATGTGTGGCAACAAAGCTCATAAGGCGTATCGTAAGTAGTTTTATACCGATTGTCTAAGTTCCTGTTTATGCCCATATACAAAAACTACATAGAAATTATAAGGGAAAAACAGGACCTTTAGGTTCTGCGATAATATATGATGCGTCAAGTATAAGTATTGGAATGATTGGAGTCGCTGTTGCCGGAGCTTTTTGGGGACCTGTTGGAGAGGGTGCATTAGCTATTGTAGCTGGTGGATCTGCAGCTAATTCAGGATCAGCAGCAGTAATATCATCACTGTAATAATATCTATGAAATCAAAAATCAACAAATTAGTATACATTGGCTTATTTATTGCCCTTGTTTGACTGATTGATCAAAGACTTCATCATTTTTGGTGTCCGGGAGGGTGTTGCTTCAGGGAATATCCCTTTCAGTATTTTTTTACCAAAAGATCAGCAAAAAGTGACAAGGTGCCGGGCCGGGGTTTCTGAAAATTATTAATTTTAGGGTTCCCGTATAATGGCTACGGCCCTGAAAAACCAATGACTATGAGATCACCCATCCACAACATCCCCTTACGCCTGCGCAGGGGCATGGCTTTTTTCCTTTTTGCCCTGCTTTCCCTGACGGTCACAGCACAGAACCCCGACTACTCGGTCTTTCAGGTCTCCGACAGCAAGACCCGCAAATGGATCCTGTACCGGGACAATGACCAGTGGCTCTACCGCACCATTGCCGATGATGCCTTTGCGCTCCTCCAAGAGCGGGAAGCCCGGATCGCCGGGCTGAAAACAAAGGAGGACTGGGAGAATTACCAAAAGGAGCTGCGGGCCCGCTTCTATCCCGGGATGGCGAAATTTAAAAAGACGCCCCTGCATGCCCGGATCACCGGAACGATCAAAAAAGACACCTACCGGGTGGAAAAAGTGCTTTTCGAATCACACCCCGGCTTTTACGTGACGGCCTGCCTTTTCATCCCCAAAAAACGGCAGAGACCGGCCCCCGCCATCATCTACCTCTCGGGACATACGTCCCTGGCCTTCCGCGACCCCACCTATCAGCATATCATCCTGAACCTGGTGGACAAAGGGTTCATCGTCTTTGCCGTCGATCCCATCGGACAGGGCGAGCGGCTGCAATATGTGGATGAGAAAACCAACAAGTCGAAGATCGGAGGGCCTACCACCGAACATTCCTATGCCGGGGCCCAGACCCTGCTGACGGGCACCTCCCTTTCGGATTATTTTGTCTGGGACGGGGTGCGGGCCCTCGACTACCTGGCCACCCGCAAGGAAGTGGACATGCAACGCATCGGCATGACGGGCCGTTCCGGCGGCGGCACCCAGACGGCCATGATCTCAGCTTATGACGGGCGGGTGTACGCCGCCGCACCGGAATGTTACATCACCAACTTCAAAAGACTGCTGCAATCCATCGGTCCCCAGGATGCCGAGCAGAACCCCTGGCATGCCATCGCCCTGGGCTTCGACCATCCCGACTATTTCCACCTGCGGGCCCCCAGACCCTCGCTGATCATCACCACCACCATCGACTTCTTCAGCCAGCAGGGCGCCCGCGAGACCTTTGCCGAAGCGAAAAGATCGTATGCCGCTTTCGGGGTGCCGGAAAACCTCCGGAAAGTGGAAGACTTCGGGATCCACACCTCCACAAAAAAGAACCGCGAAAGTATGTACGCTTTCTTCCAGAAGTATTTGAAGGTGCCGGGAGACAGCACGGACAGGGAGGTGGAGACCTTCGCGCCGGAAGAGCTGTGGGTGACCGGGACCGGACAGGTGGGCACCTCACTGCACGGGAAAACCGTTTTCGACCTGAACCAGGAATATTTTAAGAAAGAGGAGGTGCCGGCGGCGGACCTGCGGGATAAGGTCAGGGAGATCTCGGGCGTAGCTTTTGACCGTCATCTGACCGCGGCCGTCTTCTCCGGCAAGATCCCGGGAGATACCTTTGAGATCGAAAAATACTTCCTGGAGAATGACAAGGATGCTTTCGCCCTGCCGGTGTTCGTGGTGAAGGCGCCGCAGGCAGAGGTGAAAAAGATCCTGGTGTGGCTGCACCCCGGTGGCAAGGACAGGATTCCCGGCAGCAGGCTCCTGCACGGATTTTTACGCGCAGGCTATACCGTCATTACAGCCGACCTGCCGGGGACCGGAGAGCTCCGGGATCCCGACTTCAGGGGCGACGGCTACGTGAAAAATGTTCCGTTCAACTATACCTTCGGGGCCCAGCTCTCCGGGAAAAGCCTGCCGGGATACCTGGCGGATGCCATAGACCTCCTGATGCAGTTCGTGGACCAAAAGAATACGGAACATGCGGAGGTGGATGCTTTCGTGGAAAAGGAGATGGCCTCTCCCTTCCTCCACTATGCAGCTCAGAGAGATCCTTTCAATAAGATCGTGCTGGCAGCTCCTCTCACCTCGTATGAATCGCTGATCCATGAAAAATATTATGATCCGCGCCAGGCCTATTATGTGGCTCCCGGCAGTCTGCCATACTATGATTTCAAAGACCTGGTCTCCCTGCTCCCCGCAGGGTCCTGTAAGGTGGTCAACCCCCTCTCTTCCGGCCGGGAAGAGGTGAAAGGGTATGATGTTGCCGGAATCATGGATTTTCTGCAAAAGCCGCCCTCCTGGAAGAAAGAGCTGGCAGCCCGTTTCCCGCCGGAGTTGGTGCGGATAAAACCCTCCGGCCGGGGGCCTCTGTTCAGTGGCACCGGCACGGCCACCTGGGACAAAATGATCCGCGAACGGGGCTTCATCCTCAAGGAGGCCGGGATCTATAAGCTCTGGTACTCGGGCTATAACCCCGACAGCACGGACGAGATCCATCTGGGATATGCCACCTCGGAAGACGGGATCCACTGGAAGCGTTACCCCGGCAACCCCATCTATCAAAAAGGATGGGTGGAGGATATGTATGTGATGCACCTTGATGATACCTATTACATGTTCGCCGAAGGGTTCCGTGACGTGGCCCACATGCTGGTGTCCAAGGACGGGATCCGTTGGGAGGAAAAAGGACCGCTGGACATACGCACCACCCGCAACGAAAAAGTGCCCGGACCCTACGGCACCCCTACGGTGTGGGTGGAGAACGGCACCTGGTACCTCTTCTACGAACGCAACGACCTGGGGATCTGGCTGGCCACGTCGACCAACCTGAAGCAATGGAAGAACATCAGCGACGATCCCGTGATCGCCATGGGGCCCGAGGCTTATGACCGGTATGCCGTGGCCATGGATCAGGTCATCAAATACAAAGGCAGATACTACGGTTGGTACCATGCCAATGACCACAACCCCTGGAGCCGCAAGGGATGGAACTCCTGCATCGCCATGTCGGACGACCTGGTGCACTGGACCAAATATC
>JALVJE010000148.1 GCA_027028505.1 Bacteroidales bacterium | reverse complement strand
GTGTTTGCACCCCAGTTCGTTGGCATACATAAAGAGTTCGAGCGGCTCGCTCTTCTCGGTACCGTCTTCCCGGTTGGTGATCTTCACCGGGGTGCCGTCTTTGAACTCGATGATGATACTTTCCGGCTGGTCGGGCGCATCAAAAGGATGGGTGATCTTGGAGAGGATCTTTTTATCTGCTTTCAGGGCAGGATCTTCCAGGATGCCTGCCTCATGGCTGATATGCATCAGGTTGTCATCCTCGCTGTAAGGCTTGTCCTTGGTGGCCTTCACCGGGATACCGGCAGCTTCGGCATATTTCAGCATGTCGGTGCGTCCTTTGAACTCGTTGAGGAATTCGGCGTCTTTCCAGGGCGAGAAGACGATGATCTTGGGGTTGAGCGCATAAAAGGAGAGCTCAAAGCGCACCTGGTCGTTGCCCTTGCCGGTGGCGCCATGGGAGACCACACCGGCCCCCATCTTGTTGGCCGCATCGATCATGCGCTTGGCGATGAGCGGCCGGGCGAGGGCCGTGCCCAGCAGATAGCGGCTCTCGTATATGGCATTGGCCCGTATGGCCGGAAAGATATAATCGGTGACAAATTCCTCTTTCAGATCGTCAATGATCACTTTTTTGGCACCTATCTTCAGAGCCTTTTCCTTCACTTCGTCAAAATTATCATCCTGTCCCACGTCTGCAACATAGGCTGTGACCTCATTGCCGCGATCGATCAGCCATTTCAGAATGACAGACGTATCCAGTCCCCCGCTGTACGCAAGGACAATTTTCTGATTTTTCATGTTTGTAGGGATTAAAAAATTTATGAATATTTATGATTTTGCGATCTTTTCTGTGATATCGGGGAAGATCCACTGCAGGGCCTTTTTTACCGCCTCGCGGCTCACCCCGTCGCGTGGGATGAGGAGGATGGTGTCGTCGCCGGCAATGGTGCCCGCCAGCTCGTAGCGCCGGGCCCTGTCGATGGCGATGGCCAGCATGTTGGCATAGCCCGGCAGGGTGCGGATCAGTGCCAGCTGCTGGGCAAACTCCAGCGAGACAAAACCGTCTCCCGCCGAAGGTGCCGCCTCGGTGGCCGGGTCCAGGCGCGCCGTCTCGTCCAGCACGTACTTGTAACGGCCATCACGGAACGGGATCTTCCCCGCCCTCAAAAATTTCAGGTCGCGCGACAACGTCGCCTGCGTTACCTGATATCCCCTTTCGATCAACATCTTTAACAACTGCTCCTGGTTGTATACGTCGTGCTCGCGTATCAACTGCCGGATCAGATACAATCTGCTGTTCTTGTCATTCATGATGAATAAATATGTAATTACGATGCAAAAATATGCATTTTTATTTTATCAGTAAAAATTTTTGAATTATTTTTCGCACAATTTTTCAGGAAGCTTCCGGATGCTATCTTTGCAGTGTGTAAAATAGCTTTCAGGAGAGGATAAAAAAGAGGGGAAAAGAGGTTGCTCCGGTCATGAATGAGCAAAAAACATAAGGAAAAACATACCACGTGAAAAAAAGATCATTGAAAAAAGTTTTGCTCCTCGGTTCCGGAGCGCTGAAGATCGGGGAGGCCGGTGAGTTCGATTACTCCGGGTCGCAGGCACTGAAGGCCATGCGCGAGGAAGGGATCGCCACGGTGCTCATCAATCCGAACATTGCCACTGTCCAGACCTCGGAGAAGATCGCCGACAAGATCTATTTCCTTCCCGTAACCCCCTATTTTGTCGAGCAGGTTATAAAAAAGGAGCAACCCGATGGTATCCTTCTCTCTTTCGGGGGGCAGACGGCCCTGAACTGCGGCATAGACCTTTATAAAGAAGGTATCCTGGAGAAATATAACGTGGAAGTGCTGGGGACGCCCATCCAGGCCATCATGGATACGGAAGACCGGGAGTTCTTTGTCAATAAGCTGAAGGAGATCGATGTGAAGACGCCGCGCAGCTATGCGGTCACCACCCTGGAAAAGGCGCTGGAAGCGGGGAACACTTTAGGTTTCCCTGTGATCATCCGCTCTGCTTACACCCTGGGGGGTCAGGGCAGTGCTTTCTGTCAGGATGAGCAGGAATTGCGGGAGCAGGCAGGCAAGGCCTTTTCTTATACCGGGCAGATCCTCGTGGAGGAGTCGCTGAAGGGCTGGAAGGAGGTGGAGTATGAGGTGGTGCGCGACCGTTATGACAACTGTATCACGGTGTGTAACATGGAGAATTTCGACCCGCTGGGCATACATACCGGCGAGAGTATTGTGGTGGCGCCGTCGCAGACCCTCACCAACAGCGAATACCATAAGCTGCGGGCCCTCTCCATCAAGGTGATCCGCCACATCGGCATCGTCGGGGAGTGTAACATACAGTATGCCCTCGACCCGGAGTCGGAGGACTATCGCGTCATCGAGGTGAATGCCCGTCTCTCGCGGTCGTCGGCGCTGGCGTCGAAGGCCACGGGCTATCCCCTGGCGTTTGTGGCGGCCAAGCTGGCCGTGGGGTATGGCCTTCATCAACTGAAAAATGCGGTCACCAAGACAACGACCGCTTTCTTTGAGCCGGCGCTCGATTATATCGTCTGCAAGATCCCGCGCTGGGACCTGAACAAGTTCGAGGGGGTCTCCCACCTCATAGGCAGCAGCATGAAGAGCGTCGGGGAGGTGATGTCCATAGGCCGTACCTTTGAGGAAGCCATACAGAAAGGCCTTCGTATGATCGGCCAGGGCATGCACGGTTTTGTGGGCAACCGCAGCCTTTCCTTTGATAATATCGAGGAGGAGCTGGCACAGCCTACCGACATGCGTATCTTCGTGATCGCCGATGCCTTTGAGAAAGGATACACCATCGACCGCATCCACGAGCTGACGAAGATCGACCGGTGGTTCCTCTACAAGCTGAAAAATATTTTTGACCTGAAGAACGAGCTTTCGGGTGTGAACAGTCTGGAAGAGCTGGACGATGACAAGCTGCGGGAGGCCAAGGTGCTGGGATTCTCCGATTTTCAGATCGCCCGCTTTATCTCCGATCCTCCTTCGGAGGATATGGACGAGGCCCTGCTGCAGGTGCGGGAATACCGGAAGCAAAAAGGCATTGTTCCTTCTGTGAAGCAGATCGACACGCTGGCGGCCGAATACCCGGCCCTCACCAATTATCTCTATCTCACTTACAGCGGCCATGAACACGACATTGAAACCGGAGGGGAGGAGAAGTCGGTGATCGTCCTCGGTTCGGGGGCTTACCGCATCGGCAGCAGTGTGGAGTTCGACTGGTGTGGGGTGAGTGCCCTGAACACCGTGCAGGAGAAAGGCTACCGCTCGGTGATCATCAACTACAACCCCGAAACGGTGAGTACCGATTATGATATCTCCGATCGACTCTATTTTGACGAGCTTTCGTTCGAGCGGGTGCTGGATATCGTGGATCTGGAGCAACCCTACGGGGTGATCGTCTCCACGGGGGGGCAGATCCCCAACAACCTGGCCATGCGTCTGCACCGTCAGCAGGTGCCGGTGCTGGGCACCTCACCGGTCTCCATCGACAGGGCCGAGAACCGGCACAAGTTCTCCTCCATGCTGGATATGCTGGGGGTGGACCAGCCGCGCTGGAAGGAGCTCACCAGCCTGCAGGATATCCATCAGTTCGTGGAGGAGATCGGCTTTCCGGTGCTGATACGGCCATCGTATGTCCTCTCCGGAGCGGCGATGAACGTGGTCTCCAATGCGGATGAACTGGACCATTTCCTGGAGCTGGCGGCGGAGGTGTCGAAACAGTATCCGGTGGTGGTCACCGAGTTCATCCAGGAGGCCAAGGAGATCGAGATCGATGCCGTGGCGCGCGAGGGAGAGCTGATGACCTATGCCATCTCCGAGCATGTGGAGTTCGCCGGCGTCCATTCGGGCGATGCCACCATGGTCTTCCCGCCCCAGAAGATCTATCTTGAGACGGTACGCCGCATCAAGCACATCGCCCGGGAGATCGCCCGCGAGTTGAATATCTCGGGGCCTTTCAACATGCAGTTTCTGGCCAAGGACAACCAGATCAAGGTGATCGAATGCAACCTGCGTGCTTCGCGCAGCATGCCTTTTGTCTCGAAGGTGCTCAAGGTGAACCTCATCGACCTGGCCACACGCATCATGCTGGGTGAAGAGGTGCCGCCGCTGAACAAGTCGATCTTCGAGCTCGACTATGTGGGGGTGAAGGCGCCTCAGTTCTCTTTTTCCCGTCTGCAGCTCACCGACCCTGTACTGGGCGTGGACATGTCCTCCACAGGGGAGGTAGGATGTCTGGGAGATGATTTCTACGAGGGGATCCTCAAGGCCATGCTGTCGGTGGGTTATCATGTGCTGCAGAAAGGCGTGCTGCTCTCCACCGGCCCTGCCCGCTCGAAGGTGGAGCTGATCAACAGCGCGCGGGCCCTCCTGGCGAAAGGATACACCCTCTATGCCACGCGTGGCACACGCACTTTTTACGATCAGTATGGCATTGAGACCACCCTGGCCTACTGGCCCGACGAGGAGAAAAGCCCCAACACCCTGGAGCTGATCCGGCAACACAAGGTGGACCTGGTGGTGAACATCCCCAAGAACCTCTCCAAGGATGAGCTGGACAACGATTACATGATCCGGCGTACGGCTGTTGACTATAATATCCCGCTCATCACCAATGCCCGTCTGGCCAGCGCTTTTATCCTGGCATTCTGTAAGTACGACCTTGCCGACCTTTCCATCAGCTCTTGGGATGAGTACAGGTAACGGGAAAAACAGGATCACGGTCCGGGAAGCGACCCTCCCGGAACATGAGGTCATCGCCGGCTTTCAGGTGGCGATGGCGGCCGAGACGGAGGATCTGGCGCTAGACAGGGCGGTGGTGGAGCGTGGCGTGCGCGAGGTGTTTCGCCGCCCGGAGCTGGGAAAATACTACGTGGCCGTCAAAGATGACCGTGTGGTGGCCTCCCTGCTGATCACCTACGAGTGGAGCGACTGGCGCAATACCCTGGTGTACTGGATACAGTCGGTCTATGTGCTGCCGCAGGAACGGGGCCGGGGCGTGTTCCGGGCGATGTACGGTCACATTCGTGACCTGGTGCTGGCCGATGAGGCGGTGTCGGGCATACGTCTTTATGTGGACAAGAACAACCGCACGGCCCGCGAGGTGTACCGCCGCCTGCAGATGGACGGCGATCATTATGCCCTGTATGAATGGATGAAATAGTCCGTTTTCTGTTTTTCTCTCCCCTGCTCCAGGCATTGCTTCTGGCGGTATCCTTGCTGTATGCTCTTATGATCTTCGCTTTTCTGCGGGGATGGACCGCTCTCAGACCTTTTGAAAAAAACTGTGATGATCCCCGGGAGCGGGTGACCGTGGTCGTTGCCTGCCACAACGAGGCGGAGAACATCCCTGCGCTGACCGCCGCTCTGGGACGGCAGCATTATCCCGCTGTGCTGACGGAGATCCTGCTGGTGGATGATCATTCCGGCGATGCCACCTGGCAGCGGATGCAGGAGGCGGCCGGGCGGTACGGCAACATCCGCATCCTGCGGAATGCCGGACAGGGGAAAAAAGAGGCCCTTCTCACCGGCGTGGAACACAGCACGTCGGCATGGATCATTACCACGGATGCCGACGCCCGGCCGGGCCCCGGCTGGATCTCCGTGCTGATGGCATTTCAGAAAGAAACAGGTGCCGGTCTTATCGCCGGCCCGGTAGAGATGCTCCAAGCGAAAGGCTTTTCAGGCCGTTTCCGGGCATTGGAGTTTTATAGCCTCACGGGTGCCGGCATGGGGGCTGCCGGCAGGGGGCATCCGCTCTTTTGCAACGGCGCCAGCCTGGCCTACCGGAAGGAGCTGCTGGGCCTCGATCCGGATCCGCTGCGGAAAGACCTGCCCAGCGGTGACGATGTCTTCCTGCTGCACACGGTCAAAAAACACCGTCCGGAGACGATCCGCTTTCTCCGGTCGCGCAGGGCCGTCGTGACCGTCACCGAAAGGGGCGGGCTTGTTTCTTTTTTCCGGCAGCGGCGGCGGTGGGCCTCCAAGGGCATGGCCTACCGCGACCGGGACACCCTGGTCACCGCCCTCCTGGTGTTCCTGATGAATGCTTCGCTGCTGGTCACACTGACGGCCGGCTTTTTCCGGAGCGGCTGGTGGCTGTGGCTGGTGGTTCTGTGGATCATTAAATCCGTTCCCGACTTTATGCTCCTGGAAAAGGTCACCTCCTTTTACGGGCAGCAGCGGTTGATGCGTTGGTTTTTGCCGGTGCAGCTGCTGTATCCTTTTTACATTTTTCTCTCTGCTATGGCAGGACTCTTTGCCGGAGTGTCCGGGAAGAAGGGGTGGTAGGGAAGGAAGGTATTAATCCTTTGATTTTAATAAGCCCGGAGGGCTTTAAGTCAGGTAGCCCCGGTCACGTCCGGGGTAAAATGCAATACAATAAACGCGCAACCCCGGAGGGGTTGAAATTTGTCGAACCTTTGAGAAAAAATTGATAGCATTCTTCATTATTCAAAGAATATGCGATTAATTTTGATGAAAAGTATCTCATTACTCAGCCTGAATTCAACCCCGCCGGGGTTGTGGGCGGATGGTTATGCCCTGATTCACAGACGTTACTGTGGCTACCTGACTGAGACCCCTCCGGGGTCTGGCTTTGTAGCACCAAGCAAACTTCTTGGCATGTGGAGGTTGGAGTTAAATCCCTTCATCGTACTCCCCATTTTTCCAATATTCCATTATTCCAATTCCGTAAGATCCCCATCAGAATCTCATTCTGATCTGTGCTTTTACCTCGGTACGGTGGGGTGCCGGTACGGAGCTCAGGCCTGTTCCTGCGGTTTCCCGGTCGTAGTAAAGTGTCTGTGCGATGCGCACCCCTGCCTGCAGGTGGCGGGTGAGCGGCAGGCGGCCGGTGATGTACCACCGCATGCCTTTTCCCGTCAGGGCCGGGGTGGAGAAAGCATACAGCAGATCATTCTCATAGGTGTAGATGCGGGTCAGGTACTGTGTGTCGAACAGTCCCAGGCGCAGGATCAGAGAGAGGGGGATGCGGGAGGGCCGGTAGCTGAGATCCTGGCAGACGAAAAAACCGTGTTGGGGGAGACCCTCCTCCGCTGCGGCAGCCCGGGTAAGGTCCAGCCGGTTGACGGCCGTCAGTGTTCCGGTGAGGGGATAGCTCACCTGCAGGCGCAGATGACTGCGGCTCTGCAGGACCACCTCCGGCAGGTTCCCCTCCGGAGGGGAGGCGTTGTGTGCCAGGGTCTCATACCGGTACTGCAGATCGACACGCATCTCCCCCGCAGGGAGCCACGAGACGGAAGCTCCTGCCTCCGTGCCGCCGGAGGGTGCTGCGATGCCGTAGCGCAGCCACGGGAAACGGAAATAGTCCATATATCCTGCCAGCGTCAGGCTGCTCAGGGGTCTTACCTGCAGGCCCGCCGTGAGGCCCGTCTCATTGTTCACCCGGCCGCCGCGCGCAAAGGCGTGGGCATAGGGGGAAAAGTAGCCGGCAGCATAGCTTCTCACCAGCAGGCTGGTGGTGACCAGCGGCGACAGGTACCAGCGTATTCCCTGCAGGAGGGCGCCCTGGCCCTGACTGTTGAGGGCCGTCTCGCCGAAAAGGGAGAGGCGCCGCAACAAGAAACGGTAGTCGAGGCTGCCGGCTGTCACCTCTCTCCCGCGGAAGAGCAGTGCGTTTTCCGGTTTCTCCTCAGGCAGGCGTGCATGATCCCAGGAGGTATAGAGACCGTTGAGGCCTACGGAGAGGTTGTCGCGACTCCAGGCGAGGCGGAGGCCGGCCGTGGTCTCTGCAGCGGCGCCTTTGCGGGCGATCTCGGCGGGGGTGCGGTGCAGGCCGGAGGAGGGAAAGGAGACGATCACCAGACGGCTTGTGTCATCGGTGCCGGCAGGCAGGAGACGGGCATCGCGGCGGGCCCGGGAGAAAAAGGGAGTGACGGAGAAATTTCCCTTCCCCAGCACCAGGGAGACCCCCTGCAGATAGTTGTTCTCGACAGAGGAGGAGGCATAACGCACCTCCGGAGCATGCCGGTCGGGGTCGAGGAGGGCGGAGGGGCGGCTGATGCTGAAGCCGTTCCACAGGAGCAGACCCTGCCCGAAGCGCAGGTGATAATGTCCCACGTTCACCTGCCGGAGCCAGCTGCTGCGAGGTGACCATTGCAGATACCAGGAGTAAAAATCAAAGCCCTGCCGGTTCACATCGCGGAAGAAAGGCTCTCCCGGGTCTTTGTCAGCCACCAGTCCGGCATGCAGGCGGTTGCCGGCATCCAGGGCGTAGCGCAGCAGGAGGCCCGGCCGGCTGCCACGGTAGCCGTTGAAGGTCTTTTCATCTCCCGGCAACTCGGGCGGGAGGTATCCCTGCTCTTTCTCGGTATAAAAACGGATGCGGGCCAGCGCCTCCTGCCGCAGGGGAGAAAGCCTTTTCCCTTCGTCTGCTTGCCTGCCCGGCGCCAGGGTGATGAAAGGACGTATGCGCCGGATCACCTCCCTGTCAAAACCGTAAACGAGCTGCAGTTCGTTCATGCTCAGCAGCGGGCCGGTCTCTTTGCGGTATTCCAGCAGACTGGCGATCTGGAAGTCATTCAGGAACAGCAGCCGTACCAGATCTTCGCGGGAGGCAGTATTGAGGTTGACGGGGTGGCGCTGCAACTGTTGCAGGTAATCGGTGATCTCAGCCACGTCTCCCGGTCCTTTTTGCTGCCGGACGATCTCTTCAATAGCTTGCTGGATCAGCGGGTCGGAAAGGATCTCCGGCTGCTGGGCGGGCGAAGGCACAAAAATAGCCCCCGTGAGAAGACACACAACAATGATATGGTGCAGTGAAGCACGCATCTGTATGATGGTTCCTGCCCGGTAATTTCAAAATGTCTGCCGGCCGGGATCACCTGCTCTCACCGAAGGTGTAAAGCAGTGAGAAATAGGGTGTGAATCCCAGCTGGGGATGCATCGTAAAAGCCAGATCGCCCCGGAATCCTTTGAAAAGATAGCCCAGTCCGAAAGAGGGCCGGGAGGGGTTGGTCGAGTACCCGGCACGCAGGAAAAAATTCTGCAGGGCGCTCAGCTCCACACCCGTGCGGAAGACCGCTTTCTCATCCAGATTCTTCTCGGTCTCCACCGAAAAAAAGATGATGTTCTGGATCTGGTACCCGGCCCCCACACGGAAGATCACCGGCAACCGCTCCCGCTCGGGGTTGGTCATTTTGCTGGCCGTGAAATTATTAACGTGCGCTCCTAGGTACAGGTTTTTTACCGGCTCTGCGATGATCCCTCCCTCTGCCACTATGGAACTGTAAGTACCGTATTCATCGGCGATGTATGTGCCGATGTAGTTGAGTTGTATGCCGGCGGCAAAACGTTCGGTAAAAGCCCTGCCGAAGGAGACGGCAAAGCGGGTATCGTGGTATTTGGAATAACCGAAATAATAGAACATAAACCCTATGGTGCCAGGTTTTACAGGGATGGCCGCACCCAGAGCGCTCAGAGAGTACTGGGGCACGGCGAACTTGTTCTCAAAATGGAAACCTACCACGGGACGACGTATCCATCCCAGGCCTGCCTGGTTGTGTGACAGCGACCAGAGATCGGGGATCATCACCGTGGCATTGGCCATGGCATCAAAACGGGCGCCCAGCAGGTAGTTGTTGGGGGCGGGAAGACCGTTCTGACTTACTGCGGTGAAAAGGAAAAGCAGAAAAAAGAGGTGAATCCTTTTACCGGAGATCCTGTTACACAGGGCCGTTGGTTTTGTATGCATATTTATCGAGGGTCTGTAATTCCTGATTGGCTTTGACGACTTTTTCCTTCAGCTCTTTTTTGAACTGCCCGAATTTTTTTTCGATCCTTTCATCCGAGAGTGCCAGCATCTGCAGGGCCAGCAGACCGGCGTTGCGGGCAGCATTGACCCCTACCGTGGCCACCGGGATGCCGGGAGGCATCTGCAGGATCGACAGGATGGAATCCCATCCTTCGAGGGTGGCCTTGATGGGTACGCCGATCACCGGCAGGGTGGTCTGGGCGGCGATCACTCCCGGCAGATGAGCGGCCATACCTGCACCGGCGATGATCACCCGTACCCCCCGTTCGCGGGCCGTGCGACTGAACTCCTCCACCTCCTCCGGCGTGCGGTGGGCCGAGAGAGCGATCATCTCAAAAGGTACTTCAAACTCATTCAGAATATCGGCGGCTT
>JALVJE010000147.1 GCA_027028505.1 Bacteroidales bacterium | reverse complement strand
GCGTTACACCTCCAGCCGTGTGTGGAGCATCTTCCGCCGCAGCGCCCCCTCCCTCGATCTGTCTCCCGACTTCTGCCGGGGCGTGGAAGGCGCCCAACCCTATCCCCTTTTCATCAAACCCGACAAGAAACTGTCGGTGCGCGATGTGATGTCGCTGATGCGGGATCACTATGAAGGCACTCCTTTCGATATGACCCAAGGGGTGGATGCCGGTCCTTTCGGCACGCCCAACCGCTGGCGTCCCATCACCTGGACGGTGGACAGTGTGGAGTATGCCTGGGAGCGGCCCATCTCGACCCAACAGGCCGCCTACACCTTCGTATCACAGGCCCGTGACTGGCTGCCCGACGCCATCGGCGGGGTGTTCTGGTACGGCATGGACGACAGCTATACCACCTGTTATGTCCCCCTTTATTGCGGGATCACAGACATTCCTCCTTCTTTTGCCACAGGCAACATGCACAAATATTCCCCCGAATCGGCCTGGTGGGTGTTCAACTTCGTGGCCAACTACGCCAATATCAAATATTCCTACATGATAAAAGATATTCAGAAGGTACAGAAAGAGCTGGAAGATAATTTCTTCACCTGGCAGCCGGCCATAGAGAAAGCTGCCGCACAGATCTACAAAGAGGATCCGCAGGCGGCCATCGCCTTTCTCACCGGCTACAGCGTATCACACGGCGAAGAGGTGGTCAGCCGCTGGCGCGATCTGGGCAACGACCTGGTACGGAAATACAACGACGGCTACGTGCAGAACGACAAAGGCTGGCCCCAATCTGTAGGCTATCCCGAGGCCTGGCTGCGGGATGTACTGAAACTGCGCGGCGATCATTTCAAGCTGCCGGTATGGAAAGACAACAGCAAGACGAACGGACTGTGGTAAAAGCTCGAAGCTCGATGCTCGAAGGTTGAAGTGCGAATAACTGTGAACCACGAACCACGAACCACGAATCCCGAAAAACAGCAAATGCCGTAGCGGCATTTGCGTAGTTTTTCGAGGATCCTCGCAGTTCCAACGGGATCCAAGATCCCGGGAACTGCGGGACTACGAACTACGAACCATGAACTATGAACTATCCCCCATCGGCACGATCCACACCCCCTACCGCAAGTACGCTCCGTACCAGCCGGTGGAGACGGAGAAAGAGGATTTCTTCGTGGAGGTGAAAGAGGAGTATGCCGAAGGGCTGAAGGCATTGGAGAAGTTCCGGTACATCTACCTGCTTTTTTATATGGACCGGCAGAAAAAGCCGGTTTCCATGACCGTGGAGCCGCCCTGGGCCGACGGCCTGGAGGTGGGCCTTTTTGCCAGCCGCTCGCCGGTGCGCCCCAACCCCATCGGCCTGAGCATCGTGCAACTGCTCAGGATCGAAGGCAACCGCCTCTACACCTCGGGCCTCGACGCCCTCGACGGCACCCCCCTGCTCGACATCAAACCATACATCCGCGAGCTGGACAGCAAGGACAACGCCAACTACGGCTGGCTCGATGATCTCGAGGACCGGGAGCATCTGATGCTGCATATAAGGGGAATACCGCATGAGTAAGGAAAAAGTAAAAAGGCAGAAGGCAAAAGGAAGGGCGAAGCTCGATGTCGGAGCGCAGCGGAGATCCCGGCCTGCCGGGGCTCGAAGGGCGAAGGGGCAAAAAGTCGAAAAGTCAAAGAGTGGGAAGAGTGCGTAGTGCATAGTGCGTAGCGCGTAGAGCAGATCCACCCAGCAACCCGCCTTCGCTGTAAGCTTCGGCGGGCAAAGCATTCCATCTTTCCAATTTTCCATTATTCCATCTTTCCATCATTCCATTTTCCCATTCTTTTTGTATTTTCACGCTAAAACATTGCTATGTCCACTCTGTTGGAAAGAATGGAAGCCTTCATCACGGAGCAGGAGCTCTGTGACCCGGGCGGGCGGTTGTTGCTGACCGTCAGCGGGGGCATCGACTCGATGGTCATGGCCCATCTGCTGACGGCGGCGGGTTACGATTGCGGTGTGGCCCACTGCAATTTCTCCCTCCGCGGGGAGGAGTCGGACGAAGATGAGATGTTCGTCCGCTCGTGGGCGGCCGACCGCGATCTGCTCTTCTACGCAAAGCGTTTCGACACGGAGCGTTATGCCGAAGAGCATGGTCTCTCCATCCAGATGGCGGCGCGTGACCTGCGCTATGCCTGGTTCCGGCAGGTGGCCCGCGAGGAGGGTTACGACCGCATCGCCCTGGCGCACAACCGCAACGACCTGGCCGAAACCTTCCTCATCAACCTGGTGCGGGGCACGGGTCTGCGCGGCCTCACCGGCATACGCCCGCGCCAGGGGGAGCTGATAAGGCCCCTGCTCTTCGCCCGGCGGGAGGAGATCGCCGCCTTTGCCCGTGCAGAAGGTATCCGCTGGCGCGAGGACTCCTCCAACCGCTCGGTCAAGTACACCCGCAACAAGATACGCCACGAGATCATCCCCGCCTTTGAAGAGCTGAACCCTTCGTTCGTCGATACCGTCGCCGCCACTGCCGCACGCCTGGCAGGCGTGGACAGCATCTTCGCCAGATATATAGAGGAGGTGCGGCCCCAGTTTCTTGTGGAGCATGGCGGCCGCCTGATGATCCCCCTGGAGAAGCTGCGGCAGGCGCCGGCACGCGCCGCCATCCTCTTCGAGCTCCTCAGCTCCCTGGACTTCTCCCCCGGCACAGTCGGAGAGATCCTGCGGGCCCTGGACAGCCCGCCGGGAAAACAGTTCTTCTCCCCCTCCCACCGTCTCATCAAAGACCGGGAGTTCCTCATCATCACCCCTCTCGCCGCCGGCGAAGAGGAGAAGCGCTATTACATCGAGGAGGGTGCCACCGGCATCACGGAACCCCTGCGGCTGCGCCTCTCTTACCTGACCCGTGACGAGCAGTTCCGCATCCCGGCCTCGCCGGACATCGCCGTCATCGACCGCGACAGGATCACGTGGCCCCTGGTGGTGCGCCGCTGGCAGCAGGGCGACTACTTCCGCCCCCTGGGCATGAGCGGTATGAAGAAGCTGAGTGATTTTTTCATCGACCGTAAGCTCTCGCTGGATGAGAAAGAGAAGATCTGGCTGATCACCGAGGGCGACTTTATCGTCTGGATCCCCGGCATGCGCCTTGACGACCGCTACAAGATCACGGACACCACCGAAAAGATACTGCAGATCGAATGGCTACGATGATATTTTTTCTATTTTCGCAAAGGTTTTTCACTACAATGACCATACAAAACCGGCAGGTCTGAACAGCATGGATAAAGAGGAAACCACAGCAAACACTTTTGAAAAGCTGAAGGAGGTATGTGAACCGCTTCCTTTCCCAGGGCTAAGACCTTTCTTCCATTCAATTGAGGAACTGTACAAAAAGGACCGGACGATCAACATTGCGGTCTTCGGGCAGTTCAAGGCGGGCAAGAGCTCTTTCCTCAACCATATCACCGGCAGCAGGATCCTGCCTGTGGGGGTGACCCCTGTCACCAATGTGATCACGATCCTGGAATATGGCGACGAGCAGCAGATCACCGTCTTTTTCCTGGACGGCAAACAGCGGCTCATCGATCCTAAGGAACTGCCACAGTTCATCAACGAACAGATCAACACCAACAACCACCGGCAGGTGGCGAAGGTGGTGATACGCCTGCCACAGCTCAAAGAGTACCAGGGGCTGCGTTTTATTGACACCCCCGGCGTCGGCAGCATCTTCTCCCACAACACCCAGGCGGCGCTGGATTTCACGCCCGACACCGGTCTGGCCATCGTAGCCATCAACCCGGGCAGCCCGCTCTCCGAAGGCGATCTGGCGCTGATCCGCGAGCTGCGCACCTACACCCCCCGCATCTACCTACTGCTCACCAAGACCGATCTGTACGAAGAGAAAGACCTGCAGACCATCGAGCAGTTCATCCGCAAGACGATGGAGGACCATTTCCATCTGATCTATCCTGTGTACCGCTATTCCGTGATGCGCAACGATGCGCATTTCCGGCAGGAGATCCTGCAGAACATCATCCGTCCCATGGCCGAGCGCCGCAACCAGCTCTCCGACGAGATCCTCGATTACAAGACACGCTCGCTGGCCTCCTCCTGTCTCAGTTACCTGGAGGCCTCGTACCGGGCGGCGGCCAGCGCAGAGCAGGAGAAAAAGAAGCTGACGGAACTCATCGGAGAGCAGCGGAAAGACATGGACCGCCGCCGCCGCGAGCTGAAGGTGATCACCCAAAGCTACACCTCCGCCACCCGCGACCATCTGACGGAGATCCTCCTGCCCCACCTGGAAGAGGTCACCCGCAAGCTGCAGGAGGAGTTCTCCCGCGAATACCCCACGTGGCGGGGCAACCTCAACACCATCTCCCGCCGTTTTGAGCAGTGGCTGGCCAAAACCCTGGTGCGTGAGATAGATCTCCTGGCCGAGAACACCCGCGAAGCATGGGAAAAACTGCTCACCGGCCCCCACAAGCACTTCGTGCGTTATCTCGAAGAGGCCCGCCGCGAAAGGAACCGGCAGATCAGGGAGACCCTCTCCACAGAGCTGAAAGACCAGCCCGTCGAGCTGCTCCTCCCCGAGGTGGTGCGACCCGACGTGTCGGTGTACTGGGCCTTTGACACCAACATCGATCTGCTGTGGTTCCTCATCCCCATGCCCCTCTTCCGGAGATCTTTTGGAAAATTCTTCCACAAACGCATCGCCACCGAGGCAGAGAAGAACCTCTACCGTGAGATATCCCTCCTCACCGAGATGATCAACAAAGAGATCGGGAACATGCAGGAGGAGACGCTGCACCATCTCCGCAACGACCTCATCACCGCCGAGAAGATCCTGCTGGCAGAGGAGGACCAGACCCCGGTGCTCAAAGAAAAGATCACAAAGATAAAGATGCTGGCCGGATCAGATCACCCCTAGTTTCTTTCCGATCTTTCCGAACATCTCCAGGACGTAGTCCAGGTCATCATCCGTATGGGTGGCCATGTAGCTGGTGCGCAGGATGGCCTGGTGGGGCGGCACCGCCGGCGGGATGGCCGGGTTGACGAAGATGCCGTTGTCCCACAGCTCTTTCCAGAAAGTGAAACAGTCTTCATCTTCCCCGATAAGAATGGGGATGATGGGGGTATTGCTCTCACCTGTGTTGAAGCCCATGCTCTCAAAGCCCTCTTTCATCTTGCGGGTGTTCTTCCAGAGCTGCTCGATGCGTTCGGGCTCCGACCGTATGATCTCCAGGCTGGCGATGACTGCGGCCACCGCCGAGGGGGTCATGGAAGCACTGAAGATCAGGGAGCGGGCATGGTGTTTGATGTAATCGATCACCTCCTCGCCGCCGGCGACAAAGCCTCCCAGCGAAGCAAAAGACTTGCTGAAGGTACCCATCACCAGGTCGATCTCTTCTCCGGCGTCCCAGTACTCGATGCTGCCGCCACCGTGTTCACCCAGGACCCCCAGGGCATGGGCATCATCGATATAGAGGCGGGCACCGTATTTCCCGGCCAGACGGGCCAGGTCGGGCACAGTAGCGATGGTCCCCTCCATACTGAAAACACCGTCACTGACGATCAGCTTGCCCGCATCTTCCTGCTCATGCATCTTCAACACACGCTCCAGATCATCAAAATCGTTGTGGCGGTACTTGACCACCTTGCCAAAGGAGAGACGGTATCCGTCCACAATGGACGCATGGTTCTCCCGGTCGACGAAGACGATATCATCTTTCCCCACCAGGGCCGAGATGGCTCCCTGGTTGGCCTGAAAGCCCGTACTGAAACAGAGGGCCGCTTCCTTGCCGACAAAATCAGCCAGTTTTTCCTCCAGTTCCAGGTGGATATCCAGGGTACCGTTGAGAAAACGGGAGCCTGTACATCCCGAACCGTACTTTTTTGTGGCCTCGATGGCGGCCTCCACCACTTTGGGATGACCGGTAAGGCCCATATAATTGTTCGAGCCGATCATGATCATCTCGCGGCCATCCACCATGACACGCGTGCCGGGCCCGGACTGTATGGGCCGGAAATAGGGATACCATCCTTCTTTTACCGCTTCCCGGGCACGTGTGAAAGAATGGCATTTGTCAAAAATATCCATAGCTGCGGGGGTTTATTACAACCTCTCTGGAGGGTTGTTGTCATTTTTAGTCAAACAAAGATAAAAATAGATGGGAATATACAATAAAAAGTTCGAACCTTGATGTCGGAGCGAAGCGGAGTTCCCGATTTATCGGGGCTCGAAGCGAAATAGAGATCCTGCTTTATCAGGGGATCAAAACTATGAACTCTGAACTAAGAACTCTGAACTATTTTTGCTAATTCCTCCATCTTTCCTTAAAATTGTATATCAAAAGAGATACAGGATGACAGACAAACAATGGCAACGGCTGCTGGAGATCCTTGACGGCAATGGATCCGGGAAAGACGTGGGTTTCATCATCGACAGCCCCTGGCTGCCGGGATGGAACGGGCTGACCAAGCTTCAGTATTACACATCGGATCAGGCGTGGTTCCTGACCAATAAAAAAGCTGTGGAGACCTTCCCGGACGTGCTTTTTCTGCCGGGGTTCTGGTCGGAATACGGTATGGCCACCGAGCCTTCGGCTTTCGGCAGCAAGATCTCCTGGCACGAGGACTCGCTCCCCTGGGCCGGCACGGTGATCCGGGAGATCACGGATATCGCCTCCCTGGAGATCCCCGACCCGGCCAAAGACGGTCTTTTGCCCTTCATGACCCAGCGGCTGAAGAATACGGAAGAGGAGATCGCCACGCTGGGACACCGCATCCGTTTTGCCGTGGCACGGGGCCCGCTGAACATTGCCTCTTACCTGCGGGGTACCACGGAGCTGATGACCGACATCATGATGTACCCGGAAGAGGTACATGCCCTGCTGGAGAAGATCACCACCTTCACGATACGCTGGCTGCAACACCAGAAGGAGCTGTTCCCGACCATCGAAGGGATCTTCATCCTGGACGATCTCATAGGCTTTGTCGGAGATGCGGAGTTCCGGACCTTCGCCCTCCCCTACCTGCAGCGCATCTTCCGGGCTTTTGACAGCCGGGTGCGTTTCCTGCACAACGACGCCCAGGGGCTGATCACCGCCAAATATCTGCAGGAGATGGGCGTCAACCTCTTCAACTTCAGCTTTGAACATTCCCTCAACGAGATACGTTCCCTGGCAGGTCCTGAGGTAACGCTGCTGGGCAACCTCCCGCCCCGCGACGTGCTGGCCGCCGGCACCCCGGAAACCGTCCGGGAGGAGACTGAAAAAATGATCCTGGAGACGAACGATCACACCCGCATCCTCTGGTCCTGCGGCGGAGGCATGCCCCCGGAGGTCCCCACGGAAAACCTGGAGGCATTTATCGAAACTGTACGTAATACTTTGTAATGATCCCTTATTTATGAAAAGAAAAGATCTCTTACTATCCCTCGTCCTGATATCCCTGGCAACCCTGCCTTTGTTCGCACAAAGCTCCTGGAAGATCACTGTGGATGCCGGCGACCATGCCCGGAAAGACTGTCCTGTATATGCGAAGATCCCCGGGGATATACCGAACGATATCCGCACCGATTCCCTGGTCTGGTCTCTGCAGGAGATCACCGGCAAAGAAAAAAAGCCGGTCGCCTGCCAGCAGGAGGGTAATGGTATCTGGTTCATATTAAAGGGGACGACCCCGGCCCGTGCGCGCAGGGTTTTTCTGCTGGAGAGGAGAAGATCAGCAGCAGAAAGCCCCACGATGAAGGTGGAGAAAGATTACGCCTCCTACCTCCTGAAAAGGGACGGGCAACCTGTCCTGAGTTACCGTTTCCGCACCCAGGCGCCTCCTGCGGGCGTGGATCCCCTCTATCAGAAAAGCGGCTACATCCATCCCCTCTGGTCTCCTGCCGGGGATACGCTGACCCGCATACAGCCCCCCGACCACCGTCATCATTACGGTATCTGGGGGCCCTGGACCAAGACCCATATCGACGGGCGGGAGGTGGATTTCTGGAACCTGGGCAAAGGCCAGGGCACCGTACGGTATGCCGGTCTGCTGGGGCTCACGGAAGGACCGGTCTTCTGCGGCATAAAAGTGCACCAGGAACACATTGATTTCGGCGCCAAAGGTCCCGATCGTACCGCCCTCGACGAGACCCTGCAGGTACGGGCCTGGGATGTGGGAGATCATGCCTGGCTGGTGGATTACACCACGACACAATCCTGCCCCCTGCCCGGGGGGATCCTCCTGGATGCTTACCGCTATGGTGGAGGACTGGGATACAGGGCCACGGAACGATGGACCCGCAAGAATTCCACGGTGCTCACCTCCGAAGGAAAGACCCGTGAAGATGCCGACGGCACCAATGCCCGCTGGTGCCGCATCGAAGGAACCCTGACGGAAGGAGACTGCGGCATCCTTTTCATGGACCACCCCGGCAACAGGGACTATCCCGAGCCCATGCGCGTATGGCCCGAAGACGCCAACAAGGGACGGGGCGATCTTTTCTTTGAGTTCTGCCCCATACGACACCATCCCTGGACCATGGAACGGGGAAAATCATACACATTACGCTACAGAATGCTTATCTTTGACGGAACCCTGAACCCGGAAGAGGCGGAGATGATTTGGAACGGTTTTGCTTATCCACCGGAAGTGAAAACAGAGGTGAGAGATGAGAGATGAGAGATGAGAGATGAGAAATGAGAAATGAGAAATGAGAAATGAGAGATGAGAAATGAGAGAATTGAATAAATACAAATTACCAACTACTAACCACAAACCTCAAACGCTCGCGAAGCGAGCATCAAATCCCGAAAAACAGCAAATTTTCAATTTGCTTTGTTTTTCGAGGATGCTCGCAACTCTATTGGAATCATAGATTCCTAGAGTTGCGGCACCTCAAACCTCAAACGCGCCGCAGGCACATCAAACTACAAACCACAAACCTCAAACTACCAACCATGAAACAACTAACATTCTTCCTGCTCCTGGCGCTCATTCTCCCGTCCGCTTGGGGTCAGGGGCACCATGAAAAGGATCTGAAAGGAAAGAAGGTTTTGATCTACACAAAGAACGGAAAAGGGTATGTCCATGACAATATCCCGGCCAGTGTGAAAGCGCTGAAAGAGATCTGCCGGGAGATGGGTATCACGGCCGATGCCACGGAGGACCCGGGCGCCTTCACGAAGAAGAACCTGAAGCAGTACGATGCGCTGATCTTCTCCAACACCAACAACGAGGTCTTTGACAACGAAGCCCAGAAACAAGCCCTGCAGGACTATATCCGCCACGGAGGGGGTTTCGTAGGCATCCATTCGGCCAATGCCACCGAGCGTGACTGGCCCTGGATGTGGGCGATGGTGGGAGGCAAGTTCGTCCGCCATGCCGCCCACCAGCAGTTCGTCGTCACGGTCACCGACCCGGACAACCCCTCCACATCTTTTCTGCCCCAACGATGGACGGTGAATGACGAATGTTATTACTCCAACGAGCTGAACCCCGACATCCATGTGCTGCTGTCAGTCGACCTGACGACCGTGAAAGACAAAGGACGCGATGAGTATCCGGGCCGTACCTTTGGCGACTACTTCCCCCTCTGCTGGTGTCACACCTGGGACGGCGGCCGCGAATGGTACACCGCCCTGGGACACGATGCCTCCTTTTACGATGATCCCCTCTTCCGCAAGCACCTGAGGGGAGGGATTGAATGGGTATTGGAACGATGAATGATGAAGGATGAAGGTCGAATAAAGAATAACGAACACTGAATGACGAATTTTGAATTTTGATTTCTGAGTTATGATTTATGAATGACCACTGAATGACTACTGTATGACTATTGTATGACTATTGTATGACCAACCATTTACAACCCAATCATGAAAAGAAGAAACTTTGTTAAGAAAAGCGCTGCCACGGCAGCAGGAGCCATGGTGATCCCCACGATCGTGCCCTCCACGGTCTTTGGCAAGGATGCCCCGAGCAACAAGATCAACATCGGCCAGATCGGCTGTGGCCGCATCGCACGGGCGTGGGACATACCGGCCACGATCAAGTTTGACGACGTGCGCTTTGTCGCCGTGAGCGATCTCGACGCCCACCGCATGGCCGACGGAAAAAAACTGGTAGAAGATTATTACGCACAGAAGACCGGCAAGAAAAAATATGTGGACGTGAAGATGTACGGCGACTACAAGGAGATGCTGAAGAACAAGGACATCGA
>JALVJE010000146.1 GCA_027028505.1 Bacteroidales bacterium | reverse complement strand
AGATGGTGGTCAGAGAGGTCTTCACAGCGATCATCCCGCAGCCTATGTCCACCCCCACCGCATTGGGAACGATCACCCGGCGGGTGGCCATCACCCCTCCGATGGGCATACCGAAGCCCTGGTGACAATCGGGCATGATGGCAATGTGATGAAAAGCAAAGGGATAATCGGCCAGGTTCATGATCTGCTCCATAGCTCCCGGCTCAACCACATCGGCCCAGAGCTTCACCGGTATCTTCCCTGTAGCGATCGTCCGTGGCATGATGGATGGTTTTGCATGAAGATAATAAAAAACTGAAAAAATTCCTACCTTGCCATTATCATGAGTTACGGATCCCGTCCTTCATATACTGAATATTATCGTATCCTGGGCTTGTCCCCGGGAGCCTCGCTGGAGGAGATCAAACGGGCCTACCGGGCCAGGGCCAAGCAGTATCACCCCGACCTGAACAAAGCGCCGGATGCGCAGGAGCGTTTCATCGAGGTGAATGAGGCCTACGAGTTCCTGCTCCATCTGCACACAACTCCTCCTCCGGCAGACGGGACAACCCGAAGCGCCTCCCGGCGCCGTCCCCCCTATCATCAGCCTTCGGCCGACGAGCTCTTCCGCGAGTGGATGGCCGGCGAACGCCGCAAGGCACGGGCCCGTGCTGCCGCTGCGGCACGCAAACGTTACGAAGAGTTCCGCAAGTCACGTATCTACCGCACCTCTCAGATCATCTCGGCAGTGTACGACTATATCTTCATAGGGCTGGGAGTGATCATGATCGCCGGGTCGGTGGCAGGACTGATCGCCCACCTCAACGAACCGCCGGATCCCGTCACCCAGACCCGACAGAACCTGGGCACAGACATATTAAGTACGGTCATCCTCTCCCTCATTGGGATCCTTTTTATTATTTTTGCCGGAGCCAATATAAGGGAACGGCGAACGACGAAGGATGATCGATGAACGATGAAGGATGATAGACGATCGACTAACTACGAACTACCAACCACGAACTAAGAACCACGAACGAGTCACATGAGAAAAATTATCAATCCATACGATCCGGAAAAGAACAAATGTTTCGGATGTTCCCCCACCAACCCCATTGGGTTACATCTGCATTTCTTTGAAGAGGGGGATGAGGTGATCACCGAATGGGATCCGGAGTTTTACCTGCAGGGTTATCTCAACGTCCTGCACGGCGGTATCCAGGCTACCCTGCATGATGAGATCGCCTCGTGGACCGTTTATGTAAAGGCAGAGACTGCCGGTGTCACCAGCAAGCTGGAGGTCAGCTACCTCAAACCCGTATATGTCAACAAGGGAAAGATCTCCCTGCGCTCCCGTATCCTGTCCCTGGAAGACCGTTATGCCACGATGCACACCCGTCTGTTCAACGCACAGGGAGAGCTATGCTCGGAAGGACGCATCACCTACTTCATCTACCCGCAGGAGCTGGCCATCCGGCGGTATCACTATCCCGGCCCGGAAGCTTTTTTTGAAAAATAATCCGGAAACCGAAGGTCAGGCCACAGCACGGACTTTCTTTTTCTTGGATCTTTTTTTCGAGGTATTTTTCCGTTCCGACGCCTCATCCACACGCACGACCCTGCCCCGGTAGGAAGCCTCATGGAAGGAGGTCAGGATCTGCGTGGCATGCTCGCGGCCCGCTTCAAAGAAAGCAAAGCTGTCATGGATATCTATGTGCCCGATATTGATATCGCGGTTGCCGGTGAGATCGTTCACCAGCCCGATAATGTTACGCGGTTCGATCTTATCTTTTTTCCCCAGACTGATAAAAAAACGGGTATAAACTGTCTTCCCTTTTTTCCGGCCGCCTGTACGGAAAAGCTGATCCTCTTCTCTTCTGCTTTTCTTCGTAGTATCTGAGGGGATGTTGAGATCCGGCGCATCTTTGTAATATTCCAGTACCCTGTTGAACTCGAGGGATACAAAATGCCGGATGATCTCCTCTTTGCTCATCCACTCCAGTTTTCTGAACACCTCTTCCATGAACGGTTCGATCTGCTTTTCATCCACCTCTGCCTTTTCCATCCTGTCGATCAGTCTGAAGAGCTGTTTCCTGCAGATCTCTTCACCTGAGGGGATGGTCCCTTTGGTAAATTTTTTCCCGATGATCTTCTCTATTTCTCTGATCCGGTTCTTCTCGCGCGGGGTGATCATGGCTATGGAGACCCCGGACTTACCGGCTCTTCCCGTACGGCCGCTTCGGTGCGTATACACTTCGGGATCGTCGGGCAGGTTGTAGTTGATGATATGAGTAATATCGTCCACATCGATCCCGCGGGCTGCCACGTCGGTAGCCACGAGCATCTGCAGGGACCGGTTACGGAAGCGCCGCATCACCTGGTCGCGCTGCGACTGTGACAGATCACCGTGGAGCGCATCGGCATTGTAACCGTCGCCGATCAGTTTCTCGGCCACATCACGGGTCTCTCGACGTGTACGGCAAAAAACGATCCCGTACATATCATGGTTGATGTCGGCCAGTCGTTTCAGTGCTTCATAACGGTGCCGTGCCGATATTTCAAACCAGGTATGCCGTATGTTTTCCGCCCCTGCATTTTGTTTCCCGATCGTGATCTTCTCCGGCAGCTCCATGTACCTGTCAGCCATGCGGGCCACCTCTTTTTGCATGGTCGCCGAGAAGAGCAGCGTTCGCCGGTCTGCCGGTGTCTCCCGGAGGATACCCTCCAGTTCATCGCGGAACCCCATGTTCAGCATCTCATCGGCCTCATCCAGCACCACATTCTTCACCCCGGAGATATCCACGGCCCGCCGGCGCAAGAGATCGAGCATGCGGCCGGGCGTAGCCACGACGATATGTGCTCCGCGACGGAGCTCGCGTATCTGGTTGTCTGCGGAAGCTCCCCCATACACCGGGACCACCCGCAAACGGGGATAGTACTTTGCAAATCCCTGCAGGTCTTTTGTGATCTGCATACAAAGCTCGCGTGTAGGAGCAAGCACCAGGGTCTGCACCTCCTGTTCTTCGATATCGGTATCTTCGATCACGGGCAGGCCGAAGGCTGCCGTCTTGCCTGTACCGGTCTGGGCCAGGGCGATAATATCTTTTTCCGTTTCCAGGATGACGGGAATAACCTTTTCCTGGACCGGCGTCAGCTCCTCAAAGCCCAACGCTTCGATCCCTTTCAGTAATTCGGGCCTGAGGCCCGTTTCAATAAATTTCAAATGATTTTTCTTTAAATGAGCCGCGAAGGTACGGAAACTTTCCGGATAAACACGCCGGGAGCCTGTTATCTTTGCTGATCCGGACCCAGGACGATGGACTCTCCCTTTTTCAGCGTCAGCGTAACCTGCTGATCCCCATATCTCACCACACAAGGATTCCCCAGTCGTGACAGGATCCTGGCCTGCAGCAGTTTTCCGTCTTTCCATTGGATATCCACCACGAACCCACCGCGGGCCACCAGGCCGCTGACACTGCCGTGATCCCACTCTTTCGGCAGGGCAGGCAGCAGATGGACCGTGCCGGTATGGGACTGCAACAGCATCTCAGCAATGGCTGCCGTAGCCCCGAAATTACCATCGATCTGGAAGGGGGGATGGTTATCGAACATATTGGGCAGCGTGGAACGGGCAAAGAGCGCATGCAGGTTCTCCCCTGCCTTATCGCCTTCCTGCAGACGGGCATAGAAGTTGATGATCCAGGCGCGGCTCCAGCCGGTATGACCGCCGCCATGCTCCAGGCGGTAGGCCAGGGTCTTCTCCGCCGCTTTCATATATTCCGGCGTATCTTTCCAGTTAAACTCCTGGGAGGGATAAAGCCCGTAGAGATGTGACATGTGACGATGGCCGGGCCACAACTCTTTGAGCGACTCGTCCGACCATTCCAGGATACGTCCGTCACTACCGATCTGCACCGGCGCCAGATTGTCCAGCTGCCGGGAGATCTTCTTCCGGAAAGCCTCGTCCGTCTTCAGCACCTCGGAAGCCCGGATCACATCCGTAAAAAGACGCCATACGATCTCCAGGTCCATCGCCGGCCCCATGCAAACGGAAGCTTTCTTGCCGTCAGGGGTGACAAAGACATTCTCAGGTGACATGGAAGGTCCGGTGACCAGTTTTTTGGTATGAGGATCTTTCACCAGATAGTCCGAGATGAACAGCGCTGCCTCGCGCATAACGGGATAACCCTGATCCCGCAGGTAGGCAGTATCGCCGGTGAAGAGGAAATGTTCCCATATCTGGGTCACCGCCCAGGCTGCACCCATGGGCCACATCCCATATTCGGGCTTGCCGATGGCTGTGGTGAAATGCCAGGCATCGGTGGTGTGGTGTGCTACGAAACCCTCTGCCCCATACAGGGTTTTTGCGGTCTTGCGGCCGTTCTCCCGCAGCTCTCCGAGGAACTGCAGGAAAGGAAGATGACATTCCGGAAGGTTTGTCACCTCCGATGGCCAGTAATTCATCTGGATATTGATGTTGATATGATAATCGGCGTTCCAGGGCGGGTTGAGACCGTCGGCCCATAATCCCTGCAGGTTGGCCGGCAGGTCGCCGGGGCGCGAGCTGCTGATGAGAAGATAACGTCCGAACTGAAAATAAAGAGCCGCCAGGGAAGGATCCCGGATACCGTTCTTTTGTGCCGCAATACGTTCATCCGTAGGAAAAGCAGCCGCCTCAGTGCGGGGCAGCGTCAGCGTAACACGGTCGAACAGGCTATGAAAATCCTTCTCATGTTCCTGCAGCAGTGTCCGGTAATCCTTTTTTACCTCCAGCGCCTGGTATCCGTCACATTTCTCTGCCGGGTTATCCCCAAAATAATCGGTCGCCGCCACCAGGCGCAGCTCCACGCTGTCGGCATCTTCCACGCGCAGATGATGTGCTTCGGGGATCACCTTCCCGCCGTGGGCCAGCACCTGCAGGCGTGTCTCATAGTTCACGCCTTTGCCGTCACGTATCGCCTGCACCATTGTGATGCCGGCGGGTGTCACCACCACCTGCTCCCCCTCGCCGGGACGGGAAAGGGCGATGTCACAGGTGATCATGCCCGGAGCGTCGGCGGTAGCCAGCATCACCAGCGTCTGTGCCGGCGCCGAAGAAAAGACCGTCCGCTCGTAATGCACGCCCCCGGCCGTAAAGGTGGTCTTCACCAGCCCGTTGGCCAGTTGCAGCTCACGCCGGTAGTCCCTGTAACCTTTCACCCCCTCAAAGCGGATGTGGATATCTCCCAGGGTCTGGTAGGTGTTGGTGCCCGTGGGAAGACGCCTGGCCAGCAGATGCTCCGAGCACATCTTCTGAGCTTCGGTATATTTTCCTTCGAAGAGGAGCTTCCGGATGCGGGAGAGATATTTGTAGCCGTCCGGCTTGTCATGGTAGTCGGCGCTGTGGGTCCACACACTCTCCTCGTTGAGCTGGAGCCGTTCCTCCTCCACACCGCCGAAGACCATGGCCCCCAGCCGCCCGTTACCTACCGGCATCGCCTCGGTCCAGCGCTCCGCCGGATGCCGGAACCACAAAGTCGTCTCCTGGGAAAATGCAAACCCCGCCCCCCACAGAGCCAGGAAAAAAAGCAGAAACTTTTTCATAAAAATATATTTAAGGCATTTACATCCCACCTCTGTCGGGCCAAGCATTCAATTCCGACTTCACCATCCTTCGATAAGCCTACGGCTACTCAGGAACCGGCTTCGTCAGGCATTGCATTCACTCATTCAAGCATTCACGCATTCAAGCATTCAAACATTATCCCACAAGTCCTTCTTCCTTATGCTTTGCTGCTATATCATCCGCCAGGCGGTCGATGGCCCGGAAGGTCTCTTCGGTAGGAGCTCCTTTCTGCACCACCGGCTCGAGTATCTCTGCCTTCATATCCTTGACCAGTCCCGAGAGTACCGGCACGCTCCTGTCGGCCCATCCGTACGATCCCATCACGGAGATGAACTTCACTTTGGGACGCAGGGCGTTGGCCAGGTAGGCGGCATAGACGGCTGCCGGATGAGGGCCGCCCAGCACGGTGGGGCTGGCGATAACCACCGTGGCAGCATCCACCAGGGCGATGGCCAGCTTGCCCAGATCCACCACCTCCAGGTTGAACTGCTGCACCTCCACCCTTCGGTCGATGAGGGCACCTACGAGGTGCTCGACCATCAGGCGTGTGCTCTCATGCATGGAGATATAAGGCAGGACGACCAGGTTCTTCGGCGGAGCATCCACCCATTCTTTGTGGGCTTCGATGATCAGGGCCGGCTCGCGGTAGATAGGTCCGTGGCTGGGAGCGATCATATCTATATCCAGCGCCAGCACCTTCTGCAGGTTCTTGCTGATGATCCTCCGGAAAGGCATCATGATCTCGGCATAATAACGTTTGGCCGCCTCATATACCTTGATCTTGTCTTTGACGAACAGGTCACTGGTAGCCAGATGGGAGCCAAAGAAATCGCAACTGAAAAGGATCTTGTCCTCTTCCAGGTAGGCGGTCATCGTCTCCGGCCAGTGCACCCATGGTGTATGGACAAAACGGAGCGTCTTATCGCCCAGAGAAAGGGTCTCCCCATCCTCAACCGTGATAAAGACATCTTCCGGCAGGTGCAGCAGGTCCATCTCCATGCCCTTGCACTTGGGGCTCACCACCACTTTGGCTTCCGGGAATTTCTCCAATACAAAAGGAATGCATCCCGAATGGTCCTGCTCGGCATGGAGCGAAACAATATAATCCAGCTTGTCAACCATCTCCAGTTGCTTCATGAACTCCTCCTTCATGGAGGGCTCGTCGGTATCTATCAGCACCGTTTTCTCACTTCCTTTGATCAGATAGGCATTGTAGCTGGTGCCATCCGGCAGGGGGATCAGTGCATCGAACATACGGCGGTCCCAGTCGATGGAACCCAGACGGTAAATATTTTCTTTAACTTTTATCGGATTCATTGCTTTACGTTTTTGGTTATAGGATCATATTATTAAGAATGTGTCAAAATTACTAAAAAAACCGGTCCCGGCCTTCATATTTTCGTAGAATGTTTCGGGTTCATCTTCTACTGCATACCTGATAATTTTGTATCTTTCCGCAACCAATCAACGATCTTTCCCACCATGAAACCGACGACTTTCTTTTTCCGGATCCTTCTCTTTTCAACGTTGATCCTTTCTTTTTCCTGTGGTCATGATCAGAAAAAGACCCTTTTGCCCGGTGTTCAGGACGACCGATCCGTGCTTCTGCCCAATCATTACCGGCTGACCCCTGCCGGCACCCAGATCCCGGTGGGCGACCTGCCGCTGAACATGGTCATCAGTCCCGGCGGCCGCTACCTGGCCGTCACCAACAACGGTTACAGCGAGCAGTTCGTCTCGCTGATCGACCTGGCCACACACAAACAGGTGCAGACCCTGCCGGTGACCGCCTCCTTTTTCGGGATCGCTTTTAACGAGGGAGGCACAAAACTCTTCGTCTCTGGAGGAGGGCACAACAAGATCTATATCTTTTCTACGGATGACGGGCGGCGGTTCACGGGGCGCGACTCCATACAACTGAGCCCTTATCCCGGTGAGGAATGGTTTATCACGGGTCTGGCTCCGGCAGAGAACGGCAATATCCTGTATGCGGCCACCAAGACCCGCAAAGCACTTTTTAAAATCTCTGTTCCGGAGAAAAAGATCCTTGATACCCTGCAATTCGATCATTTCCTCTATGATGTACTGATCACCCCCGACCATAAAAAACTGTATGTCAGCATCTGGGGAGGCAGTGCTGTGGCTGTGGTGGATGCTGCCACCCTGCAGCTAATGAAGCTGATCCCCACAGGCGATCATCCCAACAAGATGGTGCTTTCCGGTGACGGACGTCTCTTCGTGGCCTGCGCCAATACGGACAATGTCACGGTCATCCATACGGAGAATGACGAGGTCACGGCCACCATCTCCCTCCTGCCCTATGAAGGAGCCCCCTACGGCAGCACACCCAACGGCCTGGCCCTCTCGCCGGACGGCAAAACACTCTATGTGGCCAATGCCGGCAACAATGATGTGGCAGTGGTGGATGTCTCATCCTCCCACCCCGTCGTAGCGGGACTTATCCCGTCAGGGTGGTACCCTACGGCCGTAGCCGTCAACGATACGACCCTGTATATCGCCAACGGCAAGGGCATCACCTCCAAACCCAATCCGGAAGCGCCCCAGCCCACAACGCGTGACGGGAAAAGAGGCCAGTACATAGGTCGCCTGCTGTGGGGCACGGTCTCGGTGGTTCCCCTGCCTTCAGCAAACAAGCTCAGGGAGTACACGACACAGGTGCGTCATAACAACCGCTGGGACGGCAGTCAGCATACAGAGAACAACCATGCCATTCCGGCGCCGGGAGGCACCTCCCCCATCAAACATGTTATATACATCATCAAGGAGAACCGTACCTACGACCAGATTCTCGGCGACCTGCCCCAGGGCAACGGCGACACCTCGCTGGTGCTCTTCGGCCGGAAGGTGTCGCCCAACCATCACAAGCTGGCAGAGACCTTTGTCCTCTTTGATAATTTCTATGTAGACGCCGAGGTGAGCGCCGATGGTCACGAATGGTCGACAGCCGCGGTGGCCACCGATTTTGTTGAAAAGACCTGGCCTGCTACCTACTCCCACCGGGGCAAGGGTTACCCTGCCGAGGGGAACTACCCCATCGCTTTTCCCACCAACGGCTACCTGTGGGACGAAGCCGCCCGCAAAGGGATCTCCTATCGCAGCTATGCCGAGTTCATCAAGATCGGACGCAACGAAAAAGGGGAGTACTACTACACGACGATGAAGGCCCTGCAGGACCATTTCGATCCGGATTTCAGGCCGTGGGACCTGACCTACCCGGACACCCTGCGTGCCGCCGAGTTCATCCGAGAGATGAAAGAATACGAAAAGAAAGGGGACTGGCCACAACTGATGATCATGCGCCTGCCCAACGACCACACCTACGGCACCGCCGCAGGCCGGCACACCCCCCGCTCTATGATGGCCGACAATGACCTGGCCCTGGGGATGGTAGTGGATGCCGTATCGCACAGTAAGTTCTGGAAGGAAACCGCTATCTTCGTCCTGGAGGACGATGCCCAGAACGGTCCCGACCATGTGGATGCCCACCGCTCTCCCCTGCTGGTGGCCTCTCCCTGGGCCAAAAGAGGATGGGTGGACCACAACATGTATTCCACTACCAGCGTGCTGCGCACCATCGAGCTGATCCTGGGCCTGGACCCTATGAGCCAGTTCGATGCCGCCGCATTCCCCCTCACCACCGCCTTTACTGACAAACCCGACTACACGCCGTACACCAAACTGCAGAACACCTGGCCCACCGACCGCATCAACAGTGCCGACGCATACGGCGCCAGGGCCTCAGCCCTGATGGACTGGGACGAAGAGGACGAAACCCCCGAACAGCCCCTCAACGAGATCCTCTGGAAAGCGATCAAAGGCGCTGACAGTCCTATGCCGAGGATCAATAACCTGAGGTATAAGCAGTTGTTTAAGCTATAGTTTCAGGTTTCAGGTTTCAGGTTCCAGGTTCCAGGTTTCAGGTTAGGGGCTTGACCAGAAGTAGTTTGAGGTTTGAGGTTTGAGGTTTGATGCTCGCTGCGCGAGCGTTTGAGGTTTGATGCGCCTGCGGCGCGTTTGAGGTGCTGCAATTCCCGGAATGATCGATGATCGATGAGTAGAGAGTAACTCCTCAACTCGATACTCACAACTCCACACTCCAAACTCCAAGTACTCCAAGTACTCCAGACATCCAAATCCATCCCTAAAACTTCATGGACCAGGAAAGCTCTGTGCCGGAGCCTTTGAAGGTGATAGCGGCCCAACTCCCCGTATCTGCTTTATTGTTTTGCACCTGCACTGTCGTCTCACCCTCCTGCATCGAAGCTTCCGCCTTGGAGAGAGAAAAGCCTTCCGGAACATATACATATAAGGTATAGGGATCTCCTTTTATGATCTCCGAGCGTCCGCTCAATACCTTCTTGTCCGGATCCCATTTCATCTCTTTCAGGCTGACGGTGCCCGTGAGGTGCCGGGACGTAGCCATCACCAGGGGTCGCTCCTGGAGGGGATGGATCACCAGGGCTTTCACTCCGTGGGCAGGAACGCCCAGAGTTATATTATCTTCACCGATGCCCAGGAGAGAAGTGTTCCAGTAGTCGAAGAGCAGATATTCCCCCCCCGGCGCAAGGCCCAGATCTTTCAGAAGAGAGATACTTTTCACAGTATCTTCATCCCCCCAGTTGTAGAGGGCTGCCA
>JALVJE010000145.1 GCA_027028505.1 Bacteroidales bacterium | reverse complement strand
GTTCACGGTTTTGGTGAATAACCAAAACCGATGAAATCCTTGATCGATCAGCAATGAAAAGCGCTTGCGATTTTCTATTGCTGATTTTGGGTTAAATTTTCCTGCCTCTATTTCCCTGACCTGACAAAAGTAGGAGATTTGCCGGGGAGATCTTTATACCGGAATGGTGTAAAAAAGGTGTAAGGCAATTTTTACGACAGGGGGGCAAAAGAACAGAGCCTCCGGTATTTGCCGGAGGCTCTGGTTTGGATCATTCTGCAGGCTCCACATCCGGCATCTTCCAGCTCCGGTCGATGATCTCCTGTTTGGCGCCGTAAAACCGGATACAGGGAGCGACCCTTTTCCCGCCGGTCGGGATCCAGTTGTTCTCCAGTCCCCCGGGAGGCGTCGGACCGAAATAGAGCGTTACCCCGCCGTCCGGATCTTTCTTCAGTTTGTCCATCTCATAGGAAGAGATCCCCACCTTGCGCTCTTTGGTGTAAATGAAAGCCCAGGTATCCGCATCGTAGAGGATCAGCGACCAGAACTGCTTTACCGGCATATCTTTCGGGATCTTCAGCTTATACATCTTCATCCCGTCGATGGTGTTCCCGTTCTTGTCGAGCATGGTATAGATGTAGATGTTGGCCGGGGGGGTATAGTAGGAGCGCGGATAATAGGTGGCGAAGAAATACCGGTTGGCACGCATGTCCACATCCATCATTTCGTCGGTGACGTATGAGAAGTTCCCGTTCGGGTCGGGGGTGAGCACATCCTGCCACCGACGGTCTGGCCAGTAGAGGAAACGTTTGGGTGGGTTCTGCAGGATGTGCTGCATGTAGTAATAGAAATCGGCAGCTGCCTGACGCATGGCGCTGACGGTCTGCTCGTCCGGATCGAAAGACTTGCCTTTTTCCATACCCAGGTATTTCATATAACCCATCATCACCTTGTCCTCGGGTTTGACCTTCTCAACGGTGAAGATCTCATAGATGTCCCTGAAAAAACCTTCATCGTAATGGGGAAGGGTGGCGAAGCGCATATCGGAAGGATCGATGAACTGTGTGGGTTGCGGATCGTTCAGATAATACATCTTCAGCGTCTTGGAGTAGGCATAAGCCTCGGCAGTGGTGGCGCCGGGGCGTTTGATGGAACGGAAAGCAAAATAGACCCGGTAGCTGGGGCTGTGCAACACCATATACCCGGCAGGGACTTTGCCTTGGTAGTCAGGGGGTAACAAAAGATATTTTCCCCCTTTTCCTTTGTCTTTGCCTATCGGTCCCACGTCGGCGATGGCCCATTGCCAGTGGTCCACGATCTGACCATATAGCACGGCTTTGTCCGTGGCCGGAGGCACCTCCAGCACCACCGGTCCTTTCCGGAGATCGGTCATCGATAGGATGTAAGGCGTGACGTCATTGGCCGTCAGCAACTCGGCATTGGGCCCGGCCGGCTTCGACCAGGCAAGGATGGTGTTGTCGCTGCCGCCAATGGCCAGGGTGGCCCGCCGGAAACCGTAAATGCCGACGGCCGGCATGGCCCATACCGCCAGCTCAAAAGCCCGCTTGTATTTCAGGTTGTAGTCATAATCCTTGATAGAGGAACTCATTCCGGCAGGCGGCTTGCCGCCAAGAGGCTCGTCGGTGACCAGAGAGGAAGCAGATCCCTTCACGCTCTTATCTTCATCCGTCTGCCCCTGCTCCTGCGGGGTGGTGTGGCAGGCGCTGAAAAGAAGCGTTACGGCAAGAAAGATGACAGATATTTTTTTCATAACTGATATTGGTTATGTTTCTAATAAGATCGATCGACTTTTACAAAATCATCGGGCTTCCAGGTCTTGTTGAACCAGGGCTCCAGGGGACCGTACAGGCGCAGCACTACGAACCATCCCTTGCCGGGCACCGTCTCCACCCAGTTGTTCTCATAGCCTTCCGGTGCCTTCGGACCGAAATAAAGATCTACCGACCCGTCCGCGTTTGTCTTCAACTGTCCGCGTTTGTTGTTGACGGCCGGATATTTCTGGCCTGTGGGCAGCATGGCCCGTGTCTGGGGATCATACACCACGATCGACCAGAAATCCTTCGCCGGCACATGAGGCGGCATGGTGAGCTTGTAGGTTTTTGCTCCGTCGAAATACTTTCCGTCCTTATCCCGCGAGCAGAAAGCATATTGCGATCCTTTTCCCACCATTTTCAGTACCATGCCGGGGGTGACGGCAATGGCGCCGTACATGTACAAGGTGCGTGCGTCGAGGTAAGTGCCTCCCCGGCCGTTATCTTTCAGCCACAGATAGCTGCCACCCAAAAAGCCGTAATACCATTTCCTGTCGGGATAAATGTAGGCGTCTTTGTCGCGCGGGGCGAACAACAGGGAACGGCCTATGGCGTCGCCTATCTGGGCCGCATCCTCGTAAATAGCCTTCCATTTGTCGAACTCGAAAGGATCGCCTTTTTCGATCCCTACGGCTGCCAGTTTTCCGCGGATCTCGGGGTCCAGCGCTTCCACCGGTTCCCGTTGTACGATCTCATTGAGGATACTGAAATAACGGGCACTGGCCGGGAAGACCGCTACGGTGTTCTTGTCCGACATGTTCACAAATTTCATTTTCGGAGGATCACCGGCTTTGGCCAGGGGGTAGATCTTCAGTTGCTCTTTGAAAAGCCTTACCGAGGTGTCCGGTTTGCCGTCCACCAGGAACCCCCGCAGGGCCATCCAGTTGTGATAGGTTCGGGACCTGACGACAAAGACATCCCGCATCTTGCCACCGATCTCCATATTGGCACGTGCACCGCCGATGGGTGCCACGATATCTTCCTGGTGGTCCGGGGGCAGGAACACATAGGTGCCGCCTTTACCGCGGTCGGGACCTGTGGGGCCCATGTCGATCACCCAGCGCATCCAGGCGTCATCCATAAAACCCGGGCCGATGCCAGGGGGGATCTCAATGACGATGGGTCCGTCCTTTTGCAGGTCGAGATAGGCGAACAGATAAACCGTACCGGTATTGCCGGTGGGCCAGATCTGGTGGGCATCGATCAGTTGTTCACTGATCAGTACATCATAACTCTCCGTAGCGCCCATCTTGGCAAAGGCCGGCTGCAGAACAGCGGAGGCCACCGCCGGCAGGTGGGTGAGGAACACATCCACCGCCCGGTTGCGGTCGAGGAAATCGTATGCCTTTTTTACCGTGGCATCCAGCGGCCGGCCGTCGTCATAATCAATCTCGCCGATGCTGGTCTCCACCTTGTCCGGCGTAAGGATGTCGGCCGGCACATCCATGCCGTATTGCCTGTAAAAAGCGGTCACATCCTCCTGGCTTCCGGATTTTTTTCTTTGGCGCTGATTCCCTGCACGGTTACAGGAGAAAAGCAACATGCCAGCCAGGGCAACGAGTACGAAATGTTTTGGTTTCATTAGGTTTTGTGTTTTTTTGGAGATATCTAAAAAGGATCTTATGGTCATATCTCCCACGGGTTAATTCCGTTATTTAAATTTATCCCAGATTACGCATTAGGAAGCTAAAAAATAGCTGAACTAATGCGTTAGCTGGGGTTAACCCCGATCTAGGAGTTCACGGTTTTGGTGAATAACCAAAACCGATGAAATCCTTAATCGA
>JALVJE010000144.1 GCA_027028505.1 Bacteroidales bacterium | reverse complement strand
CATCTCTTCCGCCTGCGGCCACTGATCACCCCCGACTGGGTAAAGCGTTACATGTACGACTGGAAACTGAGCACTGCCAAAGCCCGTCGCGAGCTGGGTTATCAGCCCCTCCCCTTTGCCGAAGCTTTAGAGAAAACCCTTTCATACCTCAAAGGACAAGCATGAAAGAAAGATACTTCACACTGATCACAGGAGCCGGACGCGGCTTCGGCCGGGCCATGGCCCGCGAGTGTGCCCGCCGCGGTATGGACCTGCTGCTCACCGCCCTGCCGGGGGAAGAGCTGGCAGCCCTCACACGATCCCTGCAGGAAGAGTTCAGCATTGTCGCACATCATTATGAGACCGACCTCACGCGGCCGGAAAGTCCCGAAGAGCTGTACCGCTGGACAAAAGAGAACCACTACCCCGTAAAGATCCTGATCAACAATGCAGGGCTGGGCGCCGTAGGGCCTTTCATATCCAAGGATGCTGCTTTTTACGGCCGCCAGGTCGACCTCAACGTACGGGCCCTGGTGCTGCTGAGCCGTTTGTTCGTTGAAGAGCTCTCCCGCATCGAAGGCTCCCGCATCCTGAATATCTCCAGTCTGGCCTGTCTGGCGCCCATGCCGTACAAGATCGTCTACTCCACCACCAAAGGTTTTATCTATGGTTTCTCCAGAGCTCTCCGTACCGAGTACAGCCGGACCCATCTGCGCGTGTGTGTAGCCATCCCCGGCCCCATGCATACCAATGCGCATGTAACCAAAAGGATCAACGACCAGGGATTCATGGGACGTGCCATCGCCTGGCAACCTGAGAGAGCCGCCCGTATCATTATCAACGGCATGGTGAAGGGTAAAGCGTTCATCCTCCCCGGCTTCTATGAGAAATTCAGCTTCCTCGCAGAGAAGATCATGCCCCTCTCCCTGAAGCTCAGAATGATCGCAGGTTCGTTCAGGAACAATCCGCCCAGTTAGAGACAGGTAGAAGTGTGGAGTGTGGAGTGTGGAGTTATTCGCTGCTGTGCAGCTGAAATTAGTTCGGGCTGCGCCCTCACGAAATTTATCCCGACTGCGTCGGGATGAAATCAGATGGAAATTAGCTCACTACGTTCGCGAAACGCGCCGTAGGCGCCTCGAACGTCCGCGCAGCGGATATCAAATCCCGTAAAATGCATGCATTTTACGAGGATCCTCGCAATTCTAACGAGATCTTTGATCTCGAGAATTGCGGGACCACAAACATCAAAAATTACATAACAGCCCCCAACCTGGAACCTGGAACCTGAAACATGAAACCTGGAACCTGGTCCCTGCTTTTGCCTTAATAGCTCCGTATCAGGCGGTTTCGATAAAATTAAAGGGAATGCCGAGCACGGAAGAATAGTACTGTCCGCGTTCCAGGATATCATCATCGCCCTGCTCATAGCTCCAGTTGATGCGGAGCTTTTTGCCCTCTTTCTCAACTGCCGAGAGTACCTGCAACATGGTAAGTATATATTTTGCCGAAGAGCTGTTGAAATACTCCAGCTCAATATCTACGGTCGTCACATCTGCCGGCTCCTTCATATAATCCTCCACCCACATTACCAGAGGTTCGAAGAAAGTCTCCGGGTTTTCATGAATAGAACGTCCGCTGATCCTGATATAGCCCTCTTTCTTCAGGACGATCCCCGGGGTATTTGAAGATTGCTCTCTGATAAAATCTTCCATTGATCCGCTTGCGATGTTTGCAGCGTAAAGATAAGAAAAATTTAGATTTTTCTACAACATCATCCGGGCACGGGGTGTGATCTGTTGATCATCAAACTGTTTCCGGAGATATTTGAAATATGCGGTCATGGTGATCATCGCCGCATTATCCGTGGTAAAACGCGGTTCCGGGATATACACCTTCCAACCTTTTTGTTTTCCTGTGCGGCGGACCGCTTCCTTGAGAGCCGAGTTGGCCGACACCCCACCGGCGATACCCACCTCCGTGATACCGGTCTGTTCTACAGCCCGGGTCAGCTTTTGCATCAGGATCTCCACGATGGTCCGTTGCAGGGAAGCGGCCAGATCATGCCGGTTCTTCCCGATAAAATCAGGATCTTTTTTCAACTCGTCGCGCAGAAAATAGAGAAAGGATGTCTTCAGTCCGCTGAAGCTGAAATCCAGGTCTTCGACCCTGGGCATGGCAAAGGAGAACCTGTGGGGATCGCCTTCCTGAGCGAGGCGGTCGATCACGGGCCCTCCGGGATAGGGCAGTCCCATCATCTTGGCGCACTTATCAAAAGCCTCTCCCGCAGCATCATCGATCGTTTTGCCGAGGGTCTCCATGGCTAAGGGATTGGTGACCCGCATCAGCTGGGTATGGCCTCCCGATACCAGCAGGCATAGAAAAGGCAGTGAGGGGCCATGCTCCGGTCCTTTCAGAAAAAGGGCATGCACATGGCCCATCAGATGGTTGACCCCGATGATCGGTATGTCACGGGCCAGAGCCAGGGCTTTGGCAAAAGAGCTGCCTACCAACAGCGATCCCAGCAGCCCCGGCCCCCGGGTGAAAGCCACAGCATCCAGATCAGGCACCTCCACACCCGCCTCACGCAAGGCCATATCCACCACAGGAACAATATGTTGCTGATGAGCACGCGAGGCCAGCTCCGGCACCACACCACCATATCTGCGATGTACCTCCTGCCCCGCCATCACATTCGACAACAGGACCCCGTCACGCACCACAGCAGCCGAAGTATCGTCACAGGAGGACTCTATACCCAGGATCGTTATGCTCATATTGTATATTCTTTAAAAATTGCACTATTTTTGCTGATAATGTGAGGGTAAGATATGATCTGTCCCGCCGTTATCTCTAACAAATAACTAAGTTACAAAAAATAAGGACCATCAAAAAGTCTGTAAAAATAGCGATCTTTTTCATACTGATCCTCGCCGGTCTGCTGGGGATGGTGGCAGGGATCATCCACTTGCCGGTAACACAACACTATCTGGCCGGTAAGGTGATCACCTCCCTGGAAAAAAATTTACAGACGGAGTTCTCATTCAGCGCAATACGTTTCGGCTTGTTCAGGCCGCTGACGTTGCAGGACTTCCTGATCCGTGACCGGCAGGACGATACGCTGATCTTCGCCCGGAAGGTCGTTGCCTACCCGGACCTGCGACTCAGCTCCCTGCAGAACAAAAGTTTTGTGATCACCAAAGCCGACATCGATGGGGCTTTTGTCCGGCTCATCGTACCTGCCGACACTGCCAGCAATTACGAATTCCTCTTCGGGAAAAAAAACGAGAGCCCTTCGGCCGCCCCTTTTTATCTGGCACTGAAAAAAGCCAGTCTGACAAATTCTCGTTTTGTACTGAAAGTTGAGAGCGTAAGCTACAAACCTTTCGGCGTACACTTTACCGACCTGTACCTTAAAAATATCCGGGGGGATGTGAAAAACCTGGAAATATTCAATAAAGTGTTAACTCTCTCGGCACGAAATGTGAGTTTCACGGACAAAACAGGATGGAAGGTGAAGGATCTTTCGGCCGATATGGAGAATGCTCCCAAACATCTGTGGTTCGATAACATCAGGATCCTCACCCCCTGGTCGGACCTGCGTGCGGATTTTTACCACATGGATTTTGATTCTGTGGCAGATTACCAGGATTTCCCCAATAAAGTTCATCTCTCCGGCGTCTTCCGGCCTTCTGTCTTCGGTTACCGGGATTTCAATGCCATTGCCCAGACCCCGCGGGTACTGCACAACGATATCCGTTTTTCAGGAAAAGCCCATGGAGTGCTGTCCAACCTGGTAGTAACAAAACTGAATGTCCAACTGGAGCAGCATACTACGCTGGAATGCAGTGTCAACATGGTGGGTCTCCCGGACTTCCGCAATACCTATCTTCATTTCAATGTAAAAAAACTGATATCCCATATGGATGATATCGCCGAGCTGTACCAGCCCGGAACCAACCGGAAACTGAAGATCCCTCAAAACTTCGAAAAATTCGGAAAGATAACCTACTCCGGTAAATTCACCGGTTTTATGAATGATTTTGTCTCGTATGGCACCCTGACCACCGACCTGGGCACTTTTGAGGATGACATCTCCATCTCGACCGACAGTAGCGGACATGTTCAGTTCAACGGTTACCTGGCCACGCTGAACTTTGACATAGGCACCTTCACCGACAACAGGAATTTACTGGGGAAAGTAACCTCTCATGCCAACATGCACGGAACTGTTTTCAACGACAGGACCTTTACATCCAGATTGACCGGTACGATCGACAGCATCGAAGTGAACCGGTATACGTATCATTCCATCGGTGTGGACGGACGTTTTTCGGAAAAAGCATACGACGGCAGCCTCAAGATCAATGACCCCAACCTGCAACTGGACTTCCTCGGCATGATCGACCTCACCAAAAGACTGCCGGAGTTCGACTTCTCCCTAAACATCCTCAGGGCAGCCCTCTTCCCGCTGAACATCACCCGTACCGATACGAACCTGGTGTTTTCCGGACTGGTCCTGGCCAATTTCGAGGGGAACAACTTCGACGACTTCAATGGCACCATCAAATTACTGGATGCCAATATGGAACGACAGACAGAGAAACTCAACATATATAATGTACAGCTCCAGGCTTACAACTCTCCCGACAGCGGCTCCCTGAAGCTTCTCTCCGACTACCTTTCGGCCACGCTCGAAGGACGGTATGATCTGAAAACGCTGCCTGGTTCAGTACGTTATCTGCTCTCGAACTATCTACCCGCCAGTTTTTCCGGCGAAGGCATCCCGCCTCCTGTGGACAATGATTTTGTCTTTCATGTCAATGTCAGGAACATCGAGTCTTTCACCGACTTTTTCATGCCCGGGTATTACCTGGCACACGACACGTATATTAAGGGGAGGTATGCCCCGGCCCTCCGGCTTCTGCATGTGCAGGCCGGTACCGATGAGATCACCACCCCGCAACTCTCTCTGGACACGCTACGGATCAATATCGACAGCGGTGATAAGCTCTCTGCACTGGCAGAAGGAGCCTACCTGGATATACCTGCAGGCTTCAGCAGGGAACATTTCTCCGCTGCTCTTCTGCTCTCCAGCGACACCATCGACACACGGATCAGCTGGGACAATCCCATGGATACTCTGTATAACCGGGAAGAACTGCATCTGCTGGCCCATACCTGGATACCTCAGGGGAAAGTACATCCTCACATGGAGATCACCATCGACCCCGCTTCCCTGGTCATAGGTCCCCGCCCGTGGAAGATCGCAGGGAGCACTGTCACCATTGACAGCACAGCCATCAGTATTCTTCACTTCGGGATGACCAGTGGTGACAAAGCCCTTAACATCCATGGCAAGCTCAGTGAAGAGGAGACGGATACGCTCTCTGCCAGCATTCAGAACCTGGATATCTCTTATCTTACCCGCAAGGACAGACAACAAAACCTGGCCCTGGGAGGGATCATCAACGGAAATATCTCCCTTTCCGACATCTACCATAACCCTATTTTCCTCTCCACCATTAAGATACGGGATTTCTCCCTCAATACGGAGCCTCTTGGGGATGCGGTTATCAACTCGGCCTGGGACACCCTGACACACAGTGTAGTGGTGGATGTACATACCCTCTACGGAACGCGGCGTCCCGTAAGCATCAGCGGGCTCTACACCCCCGCCAGCAAGCAGGTAAAGGCAGATATCCTGCTCGACAAGTTCAGTCTGAAGACCCTATCATCTTTTGTATCCACCGTTTTTTCTACCCTGAACGGAAATGTCTCAGGAGATCTGCATGCGGAGGGCGATCTCCTGAAACCCACCATCCGGGGAGACCTGGATTTTCAAAAGACATCCCTTACCGTTGATTATCTCAAAACAAAATATTCTTTCACGGCAAATGTACCCGTACGTAACAATCATTTTATCATGGACAGTATCACCGTCTATGACGAATTGGGCAACACGGGCAGGGTGAACGGATATTTTGCTCTGGAGGACCTGCGTGATCCTGCCATAGACATGACCATCAACACCTCCCGCCTTCTGGTACTCAACACCTCGGCAAGGGACAATGAGTATTTCTATGGCAAAGGCATCGCTTCCGGAGGCGTGGCCATCAAAGGCCCCCTTCACAACCTGACCATGAACATCTCAGCCCGTACCATGCCGAACACTACGATCACCCTTCCCCTGAGCGAATCCAAAGGACAGACCATCGAAACCGATTACATCCATTTTGTCAGTCACAAGAAAAGCAAGACCACACCCCACCACACAAGACACGGACAAAAAAAGAAGATCTCAACCAGCGAGATGACCTTCAACCTCGACCTCAACGTTACCCCCGACGCCGAGGTGACCCTTCTTTTCGATCCGGCTGCCGGCGGAACCCTTTACGGAAGGGGCCATGGCAACCTGCGCATGGAAGTACACCGGAACGGTGATTTTAATCTTTACGGGGAATATATCATCGATGAAGGGACTTACCGGTTCACCCTGCAAAAAGTGATCAATAAAAAGTTCCGCCTGGAGAACGGTGGCAAGATCACGTGGAACGGGGATCCGCTGGATGCCCACCTGGACATCCTGGCCGTCTATCCGCTGAAGACCTCCCTTTATCCTCTCTTCTTTGATGACAACTATAAAAAAAGGGTACCTGTAGAATGTCAGATCCTGCTGAAAGGCAGCCTGAACGATCCGAGGATCGGCTTCAACATTGAGCTGCCGACGGTGGATGAAGACACCCGCTCCAAAGTGCATAATGCCATGAGCTCGGAAGAAGAGCTCAGCAAACAGTTCCTCTCCCTGTTGATCATCAACAGTTTTTACCCCAATCCGGTCTATAACCAGCAACCCTCTTTCGGAGGGGCCAGTGTACTGGGGGTCACCACCACGGAGGTGTTATCCAACCAGCTGAGCTCCTGGCTTTCCCAGATCAGCAAGGACTTTGATGTAGGCTTCTCCTACCATCCGGGAGACGAGGTCACTCCCGAGCAGGTAGAAGTAGCTCTTTCCACCCAGCTGCTCAACGACAGGATCTCCATCAGCGGCAACATCGACTTTAACACGCAAAACGGCGCTCCCACACAAAACAGCAGTAACATCGTCGGAGACTTTCAGGTGGATGCAAAGATCACCCGGAATGGCAAACTGCGTGTCAAAGCCTTCACCCGGGCCAACGACAACTATCTCTACGAAACCGCCCCCTACACCAGTGGCATCGGGATCTTCTACCGGGAAGAGTTCAGCTCCTGGGACAAGCTTTTCAAAGGTTACTGGCAAAAACTGTTCGGCAAGAAGGAAGAAGAAGGGGAAAAGACAAAAAAGAAAGAGAGGAAAAAGAAAAAATAAACTCCTCTTTCCTTTGCGGCATGCCTCTTTCCTGCAAGTTTACTTTATTATTTGGAAAACTGGTTCCAAGAAACTATTTTCGCTGCGTTTTTTACCGAGATCCTGAACACTTTAAAACGTATTGATCATGTCGATGTTGTTGTTAATGGTTATCGTGTTTATCCTGGGTTATACTGCTATTGCCCTGGAACATCCTATCAAGGTAGATAAAGCAGCCTCTGCGCTGATCCTTAGTGTAGCCTTATGGGTCATTCTGATGTTCGGTGCGGGGAGCATCCTACCGGGCAATCATTTTTTCGAAGAGTTCCTGCAACGTTTCCCGGAGGTTACAAAACTTCCGCTGCATGAACAGTTCCGCAGGTTCATCGTGGAGCATGAGATCATTGAACACCTGGGAGATACGGCAGAGATCCTTTTCTTCCTGTTCGGTGCCATGACCATTGTTGAGACGGTCGACTCGCACAACGGCTTCCGGCTGATCACCGACAGGATCAGTACCACCAACAAAGTCAAGCTTTTGTGGATCCTCAGTTTTATCACCTTCTTCATGTCTGCAGCTCTGGACAACCTGACCACTACCATTGTGATGGTCACCCTGCTGAACAAACTTATCAGGGAGAAAAAAGACCGCTGGTTTTTTGCCAGTATGATCGTCATTGCGGCCAATGCCGGCGGTGCCTGGTCGCCCATCGGGGATGTGACCACCATCATGCTGTGGATAGGAGGCCAGATCACCGCCTGGGGGATCATCAAGGGCATCTTCCTGGTCAGCCTGGTCAACATGCTCATTCCGCTGATCATCGTCTCCTTCTTTGAAAGAGGGAACTTTGAGTTACCCGAGAAAAAAGAGATAAATCCGCTGGCCGGCACCACCCCCACCGAACAGAAAGTTATTTTTTTCCTGGGCGTAGGTGCCCTGCTTTCGGTACCGGTATTCAAGACCTTCACTCACCTGCCCCCATACATGGGTATGTTACTGGGGCTTGGGGTGCTGTGGATCGTCACCGATCTTATGCACCACGGTTCGGTGCCTGAGAAGAAAAAACAGTGCATGATCACCAATACGCTGCGCAAGGTGGATACCCCCACGATCTTCTTCTTCCTGGGGATCCTGATGGCTGTCGCGGCCCTGCAGTCGGCCGGGATCCTGCACATGCTGGCCCTGTACCTGGATGAAAAACTTCACAATATTTACTTCATCGACATGGCTATCGGGATCCTCTCCTCCATTGTCGACAATGTGCCGCTTACGGCTGCCGGTATGGGCATGTATCCTGTCCACGATGCCCTGTCGCTGACACAGATCACCGATCCTGTCGCCCTGGAATGGGCCAAAAATTTTGTACAGGACGGCCTCTTCTGGGAGTTCCTGGCTTATACCGCAGGTACGGGCGGAAGTATTCTGATCATCGGGTCCGCCGCCGGCGTTGCCGCCATGGGTCTGGAAAAGATCGACTTCATCTGGTATATGAAACGCATGAGCCTGCTGGCTCTCTCAGGCTTCCTGGGCGGATCACTGGTTTATTACCTGATCAAATAATATGATGATCCAGGATTATTGATCAACACGGGATGTAATATTATCTGTTATATCCCGTTTTTTTTATACTTTCGTGATAAATGTAAATTCTATGAATTCAATGATGTTGCTAGCACAGATCTCTGTCGCCGACACCACAGGACAGGCCGGCGAAGTGACGATGTCTTACTGGGAACTGGCCATGAAAGGTGGATGGGTCAATCTGCTGATCTTCTTCCTTTCGCTGATCGCCATCTACATTTTCTTCGACCGGTATTTTGTGATCCGGCGGGCAGCGCGGGAGGATGATACGCTGATGAACCGCATCAAGGATTACATCCACGAGGGCAAGATCGAGTCGGCGCTGGCGCTGTGTGAGTCGCAGGACCATCCTGTCGCCCGCATGCTGGGCAAGGGGATCCGTCTCATAGGCCGTCCCATCCAGGATGTGCATGCCGCCATCGAGAATGCCGGCCGGCTGGAGATATATAACCTGGAGAAAGGGCTGGCAGCCCTGGCCACCGTGGCCGGCGGCGCTCCCATGCTGGGGTTCCTCGGCACCGTCATCGGGATGATCAAAGCATTTTACGATATGGCCAACGCCGGTAACAACGTGGACATTACCACCCTCTCCGACGGTATTTACACCGCCCTGATCACCACCGTCGCCGGTCTTATCGTCGGGATCATCGCTTACTTTGCCTATAACATCCTCGTGGCCCGGGTGGAGAAGGTGGTCTTCATCCTCGAAGCCCGCACCTCCGAGTTCATGGACATTCTCAACGAACCCGTCGACGAAGAATAGAAGAACTGCCATGGCCATAGAATCAAGAAATAAGATCAGTCCGAGTTTCAGCATGTCAGGAATGACCGACATCATCTTCCTGCTGCTGATCTTTTTCATGATCTCTTCCACGCTGATCAGTCCCACGGCGCTGAAGCTGCTGCTGCCGCGCAGCGCCAACCAGACCTCCGCCAAGCCTTTCACCACGGTCTCCATCACCAAAGACCTGAAGTACTATGTGGAGGACAAGGAGGTGCCTTACAGTGATCTGGAGTCGGTGCTGCAGCGCAAGATCGGCAACAACAAGGACATCTATGTCTCCCTGCACGTCGACAGGACCATTCCTGTGCAGTACGTGGTGGATGTGATGAACATCGCCAAACGGAACGGTTACAAGCTGGTGCTGGCAACCACCGCACGATAATACCATGACCGGAAAGGAAAAACATACCAGAGGCATCATCGCTACGATCATTTTCCACGTATGCCTGATACTCCTGTTGTTCCTTTTCGGGTTCCACACACCGTATCCCCCGCCGGAGGAGCAGGCCATCCTGATCAACTTCGGCACGGACAATACCGGCGGCGGCCTGGTGGAACCGGCCCCCGCCGGTATTGTCCGTGCCGAAGTTGATCAGGAT
>JALVJE010000143.1 GCA_027028505.1 Bacteroidales bacterium | reverse complement strand
TCAAACTGTTCTCGTACTCTTCCTTCAACCAGTCGTACCCTTTCTCCTCCAGCTCGAGGGCCAGCTCCTTGCCGCCCGACCGGATGATACGTCCCTTGTACAGGACATGCACAAAATCGGGTACGATATAATTGAGCAGACGCTGGTAGTGCGTGATGACGATCGTAGAAGTATCCGGCCTCTTCAGAGCGTTAACCCCCTGCGCTACGACACGCAACGCATCGATGTCCAGTCCCGAGTCGGTCTCGTCCAGTATGGAGAGTTTCGGCTCCAGCATGGCCATCTGAAAGATCTCGTTCTTTTTCTTTTCACCTCCCGAGAAGCCTTCGTTCACCGAGCGGTTGGTCAGCGCTGAGTCGATGCCCACCAGCTTTTTCTTCTCCCGCATCAGCTTCAGAAAGTCGGATGGCGACATGGGATCCAGCCCACGGTACTTACGTTGTTCGTTGATGGCCGCCCGCAGGAAATTGACCATGCTCACCCCCGGGATCTCCACAGGATACTGAAAGCTGAGGAAAATGCCTTTCAGCGCCCGCTCCTCGGGCGGCATCTCCAGGATGCTCTCTCCCATGTAAAGGATATCCCCTTCGGTGATCTCCACATAGTCACGCCCCACAATGGCCGAGGCCAGGGTGCTCTTGCCCGAGCCGTTGGGCCCCATGATGGCATGCACCTCACCGGGACGTACCTCCAGATCGATCCCCTTGAGGATCTCTTTTCCTTCTATGTTCGCGTGTAAATTCTTTATCTGTAACATATCTTTTGTTTTGGCTTTGTTTGTTATACGATGGTCATTCAGTAGTCATTAGCTCATTTCATTCGCGAAATTAAGTAGAAATTAACTCGCTGGCGCTCGTGAAATTAGGTAGAAATTAGTTCGCTGCGCTCACGAAACTAGCTCCCTGCGGTCGCGAAATTAAGTCGTTAATCATAAATCATCATTCATCATTCATCATTCATCATTCGATATTCGATATTCATTCTTCCTTCTGCCTTTCCTCGTCCGCCGAAGCGTCCCGCGAAGGCGGAATACTTTATACTTTATCCTTTATCATCCTACACTACCCTCCAAACTTATCTGCAACAGCTTTTGCGCCTCCACGGCAAACTCCATCGGCAACTGGTTGAGCACCTCGCGGGCATAGCCGTTGACGATCATACCGATCGCATCTTCAGTGGATATACCCCGCTGGTTAAGGTAGAATATCTGGTCCTCACCGATCTTGGAGGTGGTGGCTTCATGCTCCACGACGGCTGTCTTGTTACCCACCTCCAGGTATGGGAAAGTATGAGCGCCACACTGATCGCCTATGAGCAGCGAGTCACACTGCGAGAAATTGCGGGCGTTCAGGGCGCCTTTCTGCACCTTCACCAGACCGCGGTAGCTGTTATTGCTCTGGCCGGCAGAGATACCTTTGGAGACAATGGTACTCTTTGTATTTTTGCCCAGGTGGATCATCTTGGTTCCCGTATCGGCTTGCTGAAAGTTGTTGGTTACTGCCACCGAATAGAACTCTGCCGTGGAATGATCCCCTTTCAGGATGGTGCTGGGATATTTCCAGGTGATGGCCGAGCCGGTCTCTACCTGTGTCCAGGAGATCTTTGAATGATCCCCCTTGCAGATGCCCCGTTTGGTCACAAAGTTGAAGATGCCTCCCTTGCCCTCCTTGTCACCGGGATACCAGTTCTGGACCGTGGAATATTTCACTTCGGCATTCTCCAGCGCGATGATCTCCACCACGGCGGCGTGTAACTGGTTCTCATCCCGCATGGGCGCTGTACACCCTTCCAGATAACTCACATAGCTGTCCTCCTCGGCAATGATAAGGGTCCGCTCGAACTGTCCGGTATTGGCAGCATTGATACGAAAATAAGAGGAGAGCTCCATGGGACTGCGTACCCCTTTCGGGATATAACAGAACGAACCGTCACTGAAAACGGCAGCGTTCAGGGCAGCATAATAATTATCGTTATAAGGTACCACGCTCCCAAGGTATTTTTTTACCAGGTCGGGATGATTGCGGATCGCCTCACTGATCGGGCAGAAAATGATCCCCAACTCGGCCAGCGTATCCTGGAAGGTGGTCTTCACCGACACACTGTCCACGATCGCATCCACGGCCACACCTGCCAGACGCTCCTGCTCCTCCAAAGGGATCCCCAGCTTCTCAAAGGTCTTCAACAATTCCGGATCCACCTCATCCAGGCTCTTGGGGCCTTCTTTCTTTTTGGGAGATGCATAATAAATGATGTCCTGAAAATCGACCTCCGGGATCTGCAGATGTGCCCATTCCGGCATCTCCATCTCCTGCCATTTCCGGAAAGCCTTCAGCCGGAAATCGAGCATAAAATCCGGTTCCTTCTTTCTTCTTGAGATCTCCCGGATGATATCCTCATTGAGCCCTTTGGGCAACATGTCCGTCTCTATGTCGCTGACAAAACCGTACTTATATTCGCTGTCGGTTACTTCACGCAGTATTTTATCCTGATCTTTTTCCATATCTTTGCCCCTGTGATCAGAGAGAATTTTATTTGTATTTAATCTAAATTAGAATGCAAATATAGAGATTTTTCTCTAATGATGATCTGTTTTTCGTCATCTTTTAATGCAGTAGAAATGGCAAAATCATCCGGCAAAGGAACTGAGATCTCGGCGTACGGGGAATTCGGTCTGATCGAACATCTGACAAAGGATTTCCCCCTCCGTAACCGGGATACGAAAAAAGGCATCGGCGATGATGCGGCGGTGATCTCACCGCGCAACAAACAGATGGTGGTGACCACTGATCTGTTGCTGGAAGGCGTTCATTTTGATCTGGCATACACACCGTTGAAGCACCTGGGCTACAAAGCGGTGGTAGTAAATCTTTCGGATGTATATGCCATGAACGCCGTACCGCGGCAGATCACGGTTTCGGTGGGGGTCTCTTCGCGTTTCAATGTGGAACACCTGGAAGAACTGTACGAGGGGATCCGGCTGGCCTGTGATCATTACGGGGTGGATCTGGTGGGAGGTGACACTTCGGCCTCCTACAGCGGGATGGTCATCAGCGTGACAGCCCTGGGCCGGGCCTCCCGCGAGGAATTGGTGTACCGTGACGGAGCCCGGGAGAACGATGTGATCTGCGTGACAGGAGATCTGGGAGGCGCATACATGGGACTGCAGGTGCTGAAACGCGAGAACAAGATCTTCCAGCAGGATCCGGAATTCCAGCCCGATCTGTCTAAATATGAATACATCGTCGGACGGCAGCTCAAACCCGAGGCCCGCCGGGATATCATCCGGTTGCTGAAAGAAACAGGGGTAAAACCCTCCTCCATGATAGATATCTCCGACGGCCTCTCCTCCGATCTGTTGCACCTGTGCCACCGCTCGGGCACCGGTTGCCGCATCTATCAGGATAAGGTACCCATCGATATGGAAACAGCCGCCGCGGCTGAAGAGATGAAGATCGAGCCTCTCATCGCGGCCCTCAGCGGTGGGGAAGACTATGAACTGCTGTTCACCGTATCTCCCAGAGATATGGATAAGCTCACGGCCCTTCCTCAGATCATTCCCTTAGGTTTCATGACCCCTCCGGAGAAAGGCCGTCTGCTGGTCACCTCCTCCGGAAGCGAGACGGAGATCACCGCCCAGGGATGGAACGCGTTCGGAAGGAAGAAGGACGAAGGATGATCGACGAACAAGGAAGTTCGATAACTGATTTTTGAAATTCGAATGTAGGGGGGATTACACACCGCTGCGGATGATCCCTCTTTCCGAGTGGCGGATAAAATTGAGGATCTCATCCCTTTCGGGGGTCTGTGTAAACTCATTCTCTATGACTTCCAGCGCCTGGGAGACGGTATAACCTTTCAGATAAAGGGTACGGTAGATATCCTGTATCTCCCGGATCTTCTCGTTGGTGAAGCCCCGCCGACGCAGTCCTACCGAGTTGACCCCCATATAGCTGAGAGGGTCTCTGTCGGCTTTCACAAAAGGAGGTACGTCTTTCCGCACCTTGCCGGCACCCCCCACCATCACATGGGACCCCACATGCACGAACTGATGCACCAGAGCCCCTCCGGCCAGGATGGCCCAGTCGTAAACTTTCACCTCACCGGCCAGCGACGCGTTGTTGACCAGGATACAATGGTCACCTATCTCACAGTCATGGGCTACATGCACATAGGCCATCAGCAGGTTGTGGTTCCCTATCACGGTTTTCCAGGCCGCTTTGGTGCCACGGTTGATGGTCACGAACTCACGGATGGTATTGTTATCGCCGATCTCCACGGTGGTCTCTTCCCCTTCGAACTTCAGGTCCTGGGGAATGGCTCCGATGACGGCCCCCGGGAAGATCTTGCAGTTTTTCCCGATGCGGGTGCCATCCATGATGGTCACATTGGGCCCAATCCAGGTACCTTCACCGATCGTCACATCTCCGGCAATGGAGGTAAAAGGCCCGATGGTTACATTTTCCCCGAGACGGGCATCCGGATGAATATCGGCCTGTTTATGAATCATCATCTGTTTTTTTTCTGAATACCTGGGCCATCAGCTCCCCCTCCACTACCAGACGATTGCCCACGAAAGCCTGGGAAAAGACCGTTACAATACCCCGCCGGATGGGACCCGCCAGCACCACTTTGGCGATGAGCGTATCTCCGGGAACCGCCTTGCTCTTGAACTTCACCTTGTCGATCTTAAGGAAGTAAGTGCCGTAATTTTCCGGGTCGGGCACCTGGTTGAGGACCAGCATACCGCCCACCTGAGCCATGAACTCGATCTGCAGAACCCCCGGCATCACCGGTTCGTCGGGAAAATGGCCCTGGAAAAAAAGCTCATCATAGGTCAGGTTCTTCACGCCCACCACACTCTCTTCGTCCATCGAGATGATCTTGTCCACCAGGAGAAAGGGATAACGGTGGGGCAGTCTTTTGCGCACCTCCACTACATCCAGCAAAGGCGGTATATTGGGATCATACACCGGGATATCTTTCTGGACAGCCGCTTTCTTGATCGCCTGACGGATCTTCCTGGCAAACTCTGTATTGGCTTTGTGGCCGGGACGTGTGGCCACGATCTTGCCCTTGAGCGGCTTGCCCACCAGCGCGATGTCCCCCAACAGGTCCAGCAGTTTGTGACGGGCCGGCTCATTGGGGAAATGCAGATCCACATTGCTAAGGACACCTTCCGAGTTGGCCTTGATATGAGGCTTGTGAAAAAGATCGGCAATACGGTCGATCTCCTCCTGTGCCACCTTGCGGTCAAGGATCACAATGGCATTGTCCAGGTCCCCCCCCTTGATCTTGTTCAGTTTGGCCAGACCTTCCAGCTCATGAAAGAAAACAAAGGTACGCGACATGGCGATCTCGGTCTCGAACTCCTCCAGACGGTTCAGGATGGCATACTGGTTTCCCAGCACTTTCGAGTTGTAATCGATCAGCACATTAATGCTCAGATGATCGTCAGGATAGATCATGATATCCACACCCCGCTCCTCGTCCGAATAGGAGATCTTCTCTTTTACCTCAAAATACTCCCTTTTGGCATCCTGTTCAACGATACCGGCCTTCCGGATCGCCTTCACATACTCGATGGAGCTGCCATCCAGGATAGGAGCTTCCGGGCCATTGATCTCGATCAGCACATTATCTATCCCCATGCCATACAGGGCAGCCATGGTATGTTCGATGGTGGCTACACTGGCACCGTTCTGCTCGATGGTGGTCCCACGCACCGTCTCAGTCACATGATCTGCGGTAGCTTTGATCATGGGCTGCCCCTCCAGATCGGTACGGACAAAAACATAGCCGTGGTTCTCCGGAGCAGGCTTGAATGTCATCGTCACCTCCACACCGGAATGTAAACCTTTCCCCGAGAGGGAGACCTCACTCTTCAGCGTTCTTTGTTTTTCACTCATAGGATATTAACTGAGATTTTTTCTAAAAACGGCCGCAAGATACAAAAATTCAGAAACATGAAAAGCCCCCGGCCTTCCCACCTATGTGATCTCTCAGATTTAATCTTCCTTTACCCCCATCCTATTTCCCCAGTTCGGCGATCTTCTTTTCCAGTTCCTCAATGCGTTTCACCAGTTCGGGGAACTTCCTGAAATAGACTACCGACCGCTGGAAGGCACGTATAGGCATGGCAGGGATCCCCTCAAGGATCTCATTTTCCTTCTTTATATTTCCGGGAACACCTGTTTTGGCAGCTATTTTCACACCATCGGCCACGCGCAGGTGTCCGCTGATGCCCACCTGGCCTCCGAACATACAGTCTTTCCCGATCTTTGTCGAGCCGGCAATGCCTGTCTGGGCAGCCATCACCGTCCGTTCACCCACCTCCACATTGTGGCCAATTTGGATCAGGTTATCGATCTTGACACCTTTTTTGATGAGGGTACGGCCGATGGTCGCCCGGTCGATGGTCACATTGGCCCCCACCTCCACATTGTCTTCCATCTCCACGATGCCGATCTGCGGGATCTTCTCATACTCCTCGCCGGTAGGAGCAAACCCGAAGCCATCTGCTCCGATCACACTGCCGGCATGGATGATGCAGTTTTTCCCGATCACGCAATCGTGATAGATCTTCACGCCGGGATAGATGACCGTTCCTTCTCCGATCCTGACCCCTTCGCCTATGAATACGTGCGGATAGATCCTGACGCCGTCCCCCAGCACCGTCCTCTTTTCCACCACGGCATAGGGGCCTATGTACACATCTTTCCCCAACGTCACATTCTCTTCAACGAAAGCCAGGGAATGGACACCGGCCGGCACGCTCTTCTCTCCTTCCACCAGATGAAGCAGGCGGGCCAGGGCCTCATAGGCATTGTCCACACGTATCAACGCGGCTTTCACAGGGTGCTCCGGCACAAAGTCCCGGTTCACCAGCACTGCCGTTGCTCCGGTGGTATAGATATATCTGGTATAAGCAGGATTGGACAGAAAAGTCAGTTCTCCCTCTTTTGCTTCCTCGATCTTGCCAAAGCCTTTCAATACGCGGGAACCGTCCCCCTCCACTTCTCCCTGCAGGTAATCCGCTACCATTTGAACTGTATATTCCATGATCAATGAAAATTATGAATTAGACAAATATTCTTTCGGATAACATAAGATATGCTTTTCGACAATGCGTGAGATCACCTGTTCATCCATGATCTCCGACACCTCCGTGATGTCCTTTACCGACCCGTCCTTCCCCAGGATCCTGATCTGATGATCGGCTGTGGAATAGGCATAATTACTGATGGTATTGGTAAAAACGAAGCTGGCGACCTCCCCGGCGGACAAGCCGGTATCTCTCATCATTTTCTTCCGGTACTCCTCCACCTTCTCCTCCGGGAAAGGCCGGTTCTGTATCTCCACATGGAACAGTTTCCGGTTGACCAGACGCCTGCAAAGATCCGCCAGTACGGGATCCCCGGAGCCTGACCACACTTTGGCCGAGGCAATGATATCATTGTCGTCCAGCAGAGCAAAACGGTCCAGGAGTTCTTTTCGTTGCCGAGGCGAGAGAAGGGCAGGGTCCTGTGCCGGGTACTCTCCGTACAGGAAATAATGCAGGGCCGGCGTGGTGAACAGTTTCTCTCCGGCCTGTGCCAGCTGATGGGCCCGTCCCAGGATCTTGAGCAGCAGTTGCTCGGCAGCCACCACCGTTTTGTGAAAATATACCTGCCAGTACATCATGCGCCGTGCCAGGACGAATTTTTCGATCGAGTAAATGCCTTTGATCTCCACCACCAGCTCATCGTCCCGTACATCCAGCATCTTGATGATCCGCTCCAGGCCGATCACCCCTTCCGAAACGCCTGTAAAGTAACTGTCACGCTGCAGGTAATCCAGCCGGTCCATATCCAGTTGACCGGAGATCAGTTGGTTCAGGAACTTTCGCGGGTACTGTCCGCCGAAGATACGTATGGCATCATCCAGCATCCCGCCGGTCTCCTCATTCAGTTGCTGCATGAAAAGCTGGGAGAGCTGTTCATGCGACAGCTCCCGGATGATGGTCTCCTCCAGTGCATGGGAGAAAGGACCGTGACCGATATCATGCAACAGAATGGCCGCCTTCGCTGCCAGCTCCTCCTCCGGCGAGACAGCCACCCCTTTCCCGCGCAAAGACTGTAGCGTCTCCCCCATCAGATAAGCAGCTCCCAGACTGTGCTGAAAACGGGTGTGGTTGGCGCCGGGATACACCAGATAGGTCAGCCCCAACTGCCTGATACGGCGTAAACGCTGAAAATAAGGATGCTCCACAAGATCAAAAAGCACGGGAGAGCCTACCGGTATAAACCCGTAAACCGGATCGTTGATGATCTTGCGCTTCTTATTTTTTTCCATTCCCGGCATGTTCTGTCTGCTCCAAAGATCAGACCATTTTTTAAAAATGCAAATTAGAACATTTTTTCTTTATCCATTGATATAAAATAAGGTATTTGTTATTTATGGCAAAAAGGTTTATCTTTGCATCCGAAATGTGGCGAAAGTAAAGTACAGGGGACAGTGTCCCCTGTTTTATTAGCATCACGATGATAAAAAAAGAAGAGATACTGAACATCCTCGAAGATTATCCCGGCAGGGACGAATTCTTCATGGTGGACCTGCGGATCAGCAGTGCCAACAGGATCTCTTTGTTCGTTGACCGGCCGGAAGGGATCACCATCGAAGAATGCGTGAAGATCTCCCGTTTTATCGAACATCGCCTCGACAGGGAAAAGGAAGATTTCGAACTGATGGTCTCCTCGCCGGGAATGGACATGCCCTTCCTGGTAAAGGAGCAATACCAGAAAAATGCCGGGAAACAAATAAAACTGAAACTGAAGGACGGCCGGGAACTGAAAGGAACACTGGTCGAAGTGTCTGAGGATGGGATCGTCTTGGAGGAGAAGATCAAAAAAAGCAAAAAAAAGGGCAGGGCTCAAAAAGCCCCTGAAACACCCGGAAAAAAGAACATTTCATTTGAAGAGATAGAACAGGCAAAACTTATCATAGAATTTAAATAATTGGGAGGTTTAACAATGGAGAATCTGAATCTGAGCGATACCTTCGCGGAATTCAAGGAGATGAAAAACATCGACCGGGCCACCATGATGACCGTGCTGGAAGATGTGATCAAGACACTCCTGCGGAAAAAGTACGGTACGGATGAGAATTTCGATATCATCATCAACATCGACAAGGGTGACTTTGAGATATGGAGGAACCGGGAAGTGGTCGAGGACGATCAGTTTGAAGATCCGGCTTTTCAGATCCCTCTCTCCGAAGCCAAAAAGATCGATGAGGATTATGAGGTGGGTGAAGAGGTGACCGACGAGGTGAAATGGAAAGACTTCAAGCGCCGTGAGATCCTGTCGATCCGTCAGAACCTGGCCGGCCGTATCCAGGAGCTGGAGAAGAACAATGTTTATAACAAATACAAGGAACGTGTGGGTGAGATCGTCATCGGGGAGGTCCACCAGATCTGGAAACGGGAAACCCTCGTGCTGGATGATGAAGGCAACGAGCTGATCCTGCCCAAGAGTGAGCAGATACCCTCCGATTTCTTCCGGAAGGGAGATACGATCCGTGCCGTGGTCATTGCCGTGGAGATGAAGAGCAAAGGCCCGCTGATCATCCTGTCACGTACCTCGCCGGTCTTCCTGGAGCGTCTCTTCGAGCTGGAAGTGCCTGAGATCTTCGACGGCCTGATCACCATCAAAAAGATCGTCCGTGTGCCGGGAGAGCGTGCCAAGGTGGCTGTGGAGTCCTACGACGAGCGCATCGACCCCGTGGGAGCCTGCGTGGGGATGAAGGGCTCACGCATCCATGGCATCGTGCGGGAGCTGAAAAATGAGAACATCGACGTAATCAACTACACCAACAACACCCAGCTCTTTATCCAGCGCGCCCTGAGCCCCGCCAAGATCAGCTCCATCAAGCTGGACGAAGAAGAGAAAAAGGCAGAGGTATACCTCAAACCCAGCGAAGTGTCCCTGGCCATCGGAAAAGGAGGGCTCAACATCCGTCTGGCCAGCCAGCTCACAGGGTATGAGATCGAAGTGTACCGTGAATCCGAAGGGGAAGATGAAGACGTCAGCCTCGAAGAATTCGCCGATGAGATCGAAAGCTGGGTGCTCGACGAACTCAAAGCCATCGGCTGTGATACGGCTAAAAGCGTTCTGGAACTTTCGGACGAAGAACTGGTCAAACGAACGGATCTCGAAGAAGAAACGATCAAAGAGGTCAAGAAGATTCTGAAAGCTGAATTTGAATAAATAAAGGGATAATTGTTTTATCTTAATATTACTTCTATTTTTGCAAATTGATTTATACGGGCGGACTGTCTATGGGT
>JALVJE010000142.1 GCA_027028505.1 Bacteroidales bacterium | reverse complement strand
TCGGAGATTTGCGGCATGTGGAGTGCCCAGAGTTTTGAGTTGTTTTCGCCTCATCGCTTCCTGCCCGGCAGGCAGGTATCTCTTTATCGCTTCATCGTTCTTTTCCCACTTTTCCGACTTTTGGACTTTTCGACTTTTTGACCTTTCTACATCTCCTTCACCTTCTTCCTGATCTCTTCGGCTTTCTGTTCTGCTTTTTTATACTGGTCGTTGGCGATCTTCACGGCTTTTTCATAAGCTTTGTTGGCTGCTTTGCGCATGGCTTTGGCCTCGGCTTTGATCTGCATCTTTTCCAGCATGGTCCCTTTGGCATTCTTCTCCATCTCATCTGCTTTTTTCAGGATCTTGTCCCTTTCCTGAGCCGCGGCGGCAATGGCCTGGTCGCGTTTCTGTGCGGCCTCTTTTAGGAGGGCTTCCGCCTGGGCGTCGGCTTCGGTTTTGAGGTCTTCTTTTTTCTCCTCTACCTGTTGTTCCACCTTCTTCACCTCTTCCTGTACCTGTTGTGTGACCACCTCTTTCACCGCCTGTGTGCTGCTCCCGGCAGTTCCTTTCATGTCGAGACCTATTTTGGGATGGGTCAGGGTACCGGTGATGCGTGCTTTCACGGGGATCACCTCCGGCGGTTCAGCCTGCAGCCCCAGACCGGCGGCTTTGGCATAAAGGGCTGTGATGGCCTGGTCAGCTTCTTTGCCCAACGCCTTGCGCGGGATCTTCATGTCAAAGAGATAGTTGACCGAGCGGTCGAGACCCTGCTCTCCGCTGATGATCATGTCTACGGCTCCGGCCTTCACCCGGAAAGGCTGTACTTTCAGGTTGCCGTTCTCAATGGTGAAAGAGAGGTTCAGGTCTTTCATCTCATTGGTAAAGGCCTCATTTATTTTCAGCAGCTTTTTGATCTCCTCAAAGACCCCTGCCGTTACCACGGTCACCTTATCCGATTGCACCTTCCCCTGGGCGTTCAGTGTGCTGAGCACCGGCATCAGGGAGGCATCCAGAAGGGAGGAGAAAGAGAAGCGGGTGGTGACGGTGCCGCCAAGTCCTTTGGTAAAAGGCAGCAGCTTTTTCACCGTTACGAAAGAGTGATATACTTCGGGGATGCTGACCCCGGCCATTGCCATGTTCATGGCCACCGAATCGGCTCCCGGACGGGCCGAGGAGAAGAGGCCGTTGAGGGAGAGCGTGCCTCCCATGGCTTTCATCCCCAGGCCGTCGAAGAAAACCTTTTGATCTTTCACGCGTATCGTGCCTCCGGCACCGGTGGCTGTCAGGTTACCGTAGATCACCTTATCCATGCGGGCTGCCAGCAGGAAGTCGATGTTGGCCGGCACCCCGACGGCCGCCGTATCTGCGACCAACGTGTCTGCAGGCAGTGTGTCGGCAGCGGTCTCTTCTGTCGTTTCCACGGGCATCAGACGGTTCAGGTCGAGATAGTGGCTGTTAAAGGTCAGGGTGCCTTTCACCGTACCTTTGTCGAAGACGTACGGAATGAACTGTTCCAGCTTGCCGGAGAAAGCCATGTCGGAGGGACCGATGATGATCTTTAGTCCCTGCAGGTCGACGTAACGGGGAGAGAAGAGCATCGTCCCCTGCGGGATCTCTACCTTGTCTTTCATCATAGGGGTGACCACCGAGATATCTTTTACCTTCACCGACCCGTCGGCCGTGAAATCCTCATACTGTTCCTTCTCGATCATTGACATGCGGCCGGCGATCTTCAGGTCGGCCGTGATCAGTCCGGCCATCTCGGTGCTGTCGAGGGCCAGGGCGTTGTTGAGGGTGCCCAGATCGATACGGCCGTTCATGGATCCCTTCACATCGGGATCACTGACAGGGTGCTTGATGTGGAGGTCGGCCCGGAAGGGGTTCTCACCGATCTTCCAGGAGAAACGGTTCACGTCGATGGTCGTATTATCGGGATGGGTGCCGTCGGCCAGTACCTTTACGTCTATATTCACAGCTTTCACCTGCTCCGGCAGGTCGGGATAGGCGAAAGAGGCATTGTTCACCTGCAGGTTGAGGGAAGCATTGGGGTAGAGGGTGTCGCCCTCCTTCGCGTAATAGATCCCCCTGACCTTACCGTCGAGGGAGAGGGATCCGGCCGTCTTCAGATCGGCAAAGTCGTTCATGTAGATGGCCGGGATCATGGAGAGGAGCGACTTGAAAGAGGTCTTTCGGGTTGCAAAACCGATGTTGACATCGATGCTGTCGCCCGGCATGGAGACGGTGCCGTCGAAGCCCAGGGTCAGATCATTGAGGGCAAATTCATTCTCTCTGAAGGTGTAAAGGCCTTGCTCCGGGTCGGCGTCGAGGGTGGCGGTGAACCGCATCTGCGCGTCGCGCAGGTAACGGATCTTCTCCATCACCACATTGACCGCTATGATGGTCGTCTCCGTAAAGAGGGTGCCGCTGCTGCCCGACCATTTGCCCCGCAGCAGGAAATTGAGGCCTGCCAGGGAGGCGGTCATATCTCCCTGGTGATCTTCATAGGTGACCGACGCCTCACGGATGCGGAATTCCTTCAGTTGCACGGTGACGGCAGGCATCTCCGAGGCTGTGGTGTCCGGCGTCTCTTCGATACCGGTGGTATCCTCCGGGACGATGTCCCAGTTGGCACGGCCGTCCGGCAGTACCACCGCATGGATCACCGGCCGGTCCAGCAGGATCTGCCGGATCTCTATGCCTTTGTTGCCGATGAGCCCGAAGGGGTTGACCGAGACGGTGAAGGTGCTGAACCGCATCAGCGTATCGCCGGCAAAATCATCCTTGCCTACCACCGACAGACCGTCCATCCCTACGCTCAGGTAAGGAAAATGGCGGATCAGCGAGACGCTCAGGTCGGTGAAATCCACCGTGGCGTTGACGCTGTTGTTCATCTCTGTGCGGGCGATCTCCATGATCCTGCCCTTGAACAGTACCGGCACCAGGAAGAGTGCCAGGAGAAAGAGTAAAATGAGGAGGGCCAGTATTTTACCCAGGATCTTTAAAGTCTTTTTCATATCCGGAAAATTTTTCACTAAAAATAGAGAAAAAAGATATATATCATGGTAACCCGCTGAGAATTTATTTTTTTTAGTCGTTCAAATCTAACCTTTACTGTGATGAAAAAACACATTTTGTTCTTTACCCTATCATTATTCACTGTGCTATCTCTTCATGCCCAGGACACGATCATCACCCGAAACAAACAGAAGATCACCGGTCATGTGCTGGAGATGGGGGACCGGTATGTCAAATACCGGATGACGGGAGACAGTGCTGTTCCGTTGATCACGCTCCGCACCCGTGAGATCAGAGAGATCGGCTTTGCCAATGGGGAGACGACCGAGCTGATGCGGGTCAATCCCCGTTTCCGGCATCCTTTTGGTGTCAACGGGGGTGTGGCCCTGATGTTCAGTGATGATGGAGGAGGATTTTTTGATTTCAACACCGAATACTTCATCATACCCCAGATCGCCATGGTGGCGGAGGTGGGGACCGATCTGGAGGAGGGGTTTTATTTCCTGGCCGGGGCCCGCTATCATGTGAACCGCAACTTTACGCGGAGCGGTTTCACGCCATTTGCCGGACTTCTTGCCGGCAGTTACTGGAGCCAGGCCATTCTTCAGTTACCCATAGGGGTCAATTACCTGGCACGATTCGGACTCAATGTTTCTTTCAGCATCAATCAGATGTTCTATTTACATTCCAACTATGTGGAGACCTATGCCGAGCTGAAACTGGGGTGGCATTTCTGATTGTGGAGGGAGGAAAGTTTTCTGAAATATTTTATATCTTTGCACCGCTTTACCGAACGGACCTGTAGCTTAATTGGATAGAGCACCTGACTACGGATCAGGAGGTTGGGGGTTCGAGTCCCTCCAGGTTCACAAAAAAAAGGCTGCCTTGTGCGGCCTTTTTTTATGTAGGAAGGCTTCACGCAGACGACGCAAAGAAATTCGCAATGGACGCAGAGGAGAGTCGAAAGTCTAAGGTCCAAAAGTCTAAGAGTGGGAAAAGTATGAAAAGTAGGAAGCCCTTCGATACGCCTTCGGCTACTCAGGAACCAGTGTTAAGTAAGGAGTAAAGGAGTAGGGAGTAGGGAGCGATAAAGCGATGAAGCGATAATGCGAAAATAACTCCAAGTCCCAGGCATTCCACACTTCCCTTGCAACCAGTACATAAATTTCCACCTAATTTCGTCCCGACGCAGTCGGGGCTAATTTCACGAGCGTAGCGAGTAAATTTCAACTTAATTTCTCGCCGCAGGCGTTTATTCCTCCCCGCCACTATCATACCTCACGAACGCCTCCACCGCCTGGTATTCGGCCAGGCCGAGCTTGTCGAGGAGCTCGGCGGTCTGGTGGTTGCGGTCTTCGGCGCGCTGCCAGAACTCGCGGGTGTCGGAGCCGGGGAAGAGCGCCTGGTCTTTTTGCGACTGGTGCTTGAAGATCGCCTTGCGTTTTTTCATCACCTCATCGGGGCTCAGGGGCACCAGCATGTCGGCCTCATTGATGAGCCATTCCTGCCAGGCGCCGCGGTACAGCCACACATAGCAATCTTTCATCCATGCTTCCTCTTTTACTTCGTCGAGCACCCGCAGGATGGCGTCGAGGCATACGCGGTGGGTGCCATGCGGGTCGGAGAGATCGCCGGCAGCGAAGATCTGGTGGGGCTGTACCTGTTCCAGCAACTCGCGGATGATATGGTAGTCGTCCGCCGAGAGGGGTTTTTTCTTGATCCGGCCCGTCTCGTAAAAGGGCATCTCCAGGAAATGGATGTGATCGTCGGGGATCCCCACAAAGCGGCAGGCAGCTCTTGCCTCCACCTTACGGATGAGGGCCTTCACCTTCTGCACCTCGGGGATGTCCACCTGTCCCGGCTTTTTCTCGGCAAAGAAATCCAGCACCTTCTGGTAGAATTCTTTCGGGTAGCCGAAGCCGGGCGCAAAGTCGCCGGCGAACTCGTTGAGGAAGTTGGCAAAGCGCACCACATCGTCGTCAAAGACGGCGATGTTACCGCTGGTCTGGTAGGCTACATGCACGTCGTGGCCCTGGTCCACCAGGCGTATGAGCGTGCCGCCCATGGAGATGACATCATCGTCGGGGTGGGGGCTGAAGACCACCACTCTTTTGGGATAGGGGACGGCCCGTTCGGGGCGGTTACTGTCGTCGGCGTGAGGCTTGCCGCCGGGCCATCCGGTGATGGCGTGTTGTATCTCGTTGAACACACGGATGTTGATGTCATAGGCCTGGCCCCGTTTGGCCAGCAGCTCGCCCATGTGATGTTCGTTGTAATCGCGGTTGGTGAGTTTGAGGATCGGCTTCTGCACGGTTTGGCAGAGCCAGATGACCCCTTTCCGCACCATGGCGTCATCCCAGGCGCAGTCGCCCACGAGCCAGGGGGTGCGGAAGCGTGTCAACTCGGCGGCGGCGGCTTCGTCGAGGACGACCGTGGCGTTGGGGTGTTCCTGCAGGAAGGAGGCCGGCACGTTCTCAGTGACCGGTCCCTCGACGGTCTCGCGGATGATGGGAGCCTTGCCCTCGCCCCAGGCCAGGAGGATCACCTCTTTGGCGCTGAGGAGGGTGCCCACGCCCATGGTGATGGCCTTGCGCGGGACGTTGTCCTCGCCAAAGAAATCACTCGCCGCATCGGCGATGGTGACATAGTCAAGGGTCACCAGACGTGTCACCGAATGACGGTCGGAGCCCGGCTCGTTGAAGCCGATGTGGCCGGTGCGGCCGATGCCCAGCAACTGGATGTCGATGCCGCCGGCCTTGCGGATATCTTCTTCATATCTCCGGCAGAAGGCAGGGATCTCCTCCAGGGGCAGGGTGGCATCCGGCACGTGGATATTTTCTTTGAGGAGGTCCACCTGGTCGAGCAGGTGCTCCCGCATGAAACGCACATAGGACTGCAGCTTGCCGGGGGGCATGGGATAGTATTCATCCACGTTGAAGGTGATGACGTTGCGAAAGCTGAGGTCCTCCTCCTGGTGCATGCGCACCAGCTCATCATACACCTCCACCGGTGTGGAGCCCGTAGGCAGGCCCAGCACCAGATGCTCGCCCTGCGAAGCTTTGTCGCGGATAGCCCGGGCGATGTGGGCCGCCACCATCTTCGAGGCGGCCCGTGAGCTCTGGAAGATCCGCACCGGCACCTTCTCATATTTTAGCCATTCCGGCTGGTCCGGCGGTGGCAGGATCTCTTTGACGGAGTCTAATCTGAGTGTTATCATGGTTTAAAATTTATTTCAGGGAGGGACAAGGCACTGCCTTGTCCCTGCTCATGGTGTTTTCCCGTCCAGCATGGCGAGGGCGAAGTGGCCGGCGCCGATGAATCCTGCCTCATGTCCCAGTTCGGCGGCCACCACCTCCAGCTGTTCGTGGCATACGGACATGGAGTTCGCCAGGGTTGCCTCGCGGATCATGGCGATGTATTCTTCGCCGGCCAGGGCCATGCCTCCTCCCACGACGATCAGCCTGGGAGCGAATATGTTCACCAGGTTGCCCAGCCCGATCCCCACAAAACGGGCGTTCTCTTTTACGGCCTCCACGGCGGCAGGTTCGCCGGCATGGAACCGTTCGAAGACGGGCAGGGTAGCGGTCACCGTCATCTCTTCTTCCCCTTCTTTTTTCACCCGCCTGTTGTAGCGTTCGATGAGGGCCTGCGAGGAAGCATAGGATTCCAGACATCCTTTCCCGCCCCATTTGCTGCGGGGGCCTGAGAAATTGATCGTCATCTGACCGAACTCCCCGCTGGCATTGTTAGCGCCGCGATAGAGCCGCCTGTTGATCACGATCGCTCCGCCGATGCCGGTACGGAGGGCGATGAAGATCATGTCGTCCACATTGCGGGCCGCCCCGAACATCCATTCGGCATACCCGTACAGGGTGGCATCGTTGTCGACGAATACCGGCAGAGCGGCTTTTTCATAGACCAGATGTGCCAGGGGGATGTCGCGCCAGTCCCGTATCAGCAAGGCAGCCCCCCGTACAAAACCGCTCTTCAGATCAATGAAGCCGGGTGTACCGATGCCGATACAGAGCGGATTGATCTCCTGTTCGGCAGCATAGGCCAGCACATCATCCACCACATCAAAGAGCTTGCGCAGGACGGCGGTCTTGTTACGCTGACGCGAATACCTTATACGGTTGCGCCACAACACCTCGCCATCCTGGCGGACAATGCCGTAGTTGATACCTGTACGGCCTACATCTATGCCGATGGCAGTGGCGTATTTGTACATAAACTCGTTTTTGCAAAGATAAGAGGTTATTTTGAGTTATGAGTTACGAGTTATGAGTTACGAGTTGGGAGCGGGAGAAGGAAAGGAAATAAACGGTATAATATTTGCGTTAGTATGATGATGATAAACCTCTGAAAATGAAAAAAATCCTTTTACTTTTAGCCATTGTGTCCATCCCTGTGGGGATTTTTGCCCAGAACAGGGTGATCTACGGCAGGCTGACCGTGTTCAATAAGTATCCGGTCAAAAATCTGGAAGTAAGGACCAAAAAAGCAAAAACCTCCGCGATCACCGATTCCCTGGGAAGATTCTCTATCGTTTGTTTTGACAAGGATGTCATCCAGATAAAGGCCAAACCATTCAAACCGGTCTCCAAGAGGGTGGATGCGAAAACGGACTCTTTGGTCCTGAACCTCTATTTTATCGATTCGCAGGTGAACAGGGAACGGGCTGTAGGCTATGGATACATCAATAAGAAAGACCTAATGTATGCCGTGGATCACCTGCAGCAGGAGAACAATGATTTTTGCAACTATTCGAACATCTATGAGCTGATAAGGGGACGCTTTTCAGGGATCACGGTCTCCAATGGGAACATATATATCCGGGGAAGCACCAATTTTCAGGGTCATACCGAGGCGCTCATTCTTGTCAATGGTGTGGCGACCTCCTCCATCGCAGATATCGCCCCGTGTGACGTGGTGTCGATCGATATCCTGAAAGATACGGCAGCTGCTATTTACGGAAGCCGGGGAGCCAACGGAGTGGTGCTGATACGGACAAAGTAGATAGAAAAGTGCCTCTGACGTTTTACCCTTTGTTTTGGCCTTTATTTAGAATTATTTTAGATTTGTGAGGTTCAATAGGTATATTTTTGGTTAAAAATCCTAATACAACAAGATGAAACAGAGCATTGTTCTTATGTTATTTCTGCTGTTGCTGCCTTTTGCCGGCAGGGCGCAGAATTCTCCCTATGATACGGTCGCGATCAGGATCCTGGATCACATGGGCACCATCATCGGCGATCTGAACGCCGTGGCATTTGATTACAGATCGGCATGGGACCAACCCGGTGAGGAGTTCCAGATGACGCAGATGTCGGGCCGCAACCGGGTTTATCTCCAGGGACCGGATAAATTTTTTATCGAGAACTGGCGCAATGATGACAAACACCGGGGTTTCTGGTACAACGGAAGTAAGTTTGTTTACTATTCTTATGTGGAGAACAATTATGTAGAGGTACCTGCTCCATACGGCATCCTTGCCACGATAGACACGATCCATAAGATGTATGGGGTGGATTTTCCCGGATCTGATTTTTTCTATCCTACTTTTACCGATGATCTGATCGACCGGACGGACCGTATTATGTATCTGGGCAAGCAGGTGGTAGAGGGTACGGAGTGTTATCATATCATGGCCTATAACGATAAGGTGACCATTCAGATGTGGATCTCGGCGGTACGGCTCACCCTGCCGGTCAAGTTCGTGATCTATTATAAGAAAAAGCCGGGTAATCCGCAATATGTGGGGGTCTATTCCAACTGGATGATCAATCCTGTTTTTCCGGTAGCGATGTTCGATTTTGTGCCGCCTCCGGGGGCCCGGAAGATAGATATCCTGCCTCTGATGCCGGCGAAGAAGCAACATACAAGTTCCAGATAAACGTTTAAAAAGCGATGACGATGAATACGAAACATATCACCCCGCTGTTAACATTTCTTTTGAGTATTTTTCTCCTGTGGATGGTGCCGGGCGAACTTTCAGCCCAGCGTATGGGGCACCGTGCTGCGCGTCCTGCCGCGCGGCCGGCGCCACGTCCTTCCTCCAGACCTGTAAGCCGGCCGTCCTCCCGTCCTGCGAGCCGGCCTGCCTCACGTCCCACTACACGGCCGGCTACCCGTCCCTCCGGAGGCTCGCTCAACGGTGGCTATCAGAAAGCGCCCAACCGCTCCGACCGTATGGCCCGTCCTTCGACAGGCCCTTCGACGCAGCCGGTGAACAAACCCTCCACGAGGCCATCCACACAGCCGGTAAACAAGCCCTCCACCAGGCCCTCCACGCAACCTGTGAATAGACCGTCCACCAGGCCTTCGACACAACCGGTGAACAAACCTTCTACCCGGCCATCCACACAGCCGGTAAAGCAACCCAACCGTCCGGGGACACGTCCTTCCACCCAGCCCATGGCGCCCCGGCGCAACGGCAGCCGGAGCACACAGGTGGGGGTCATCGTACGGCCCAACCCGCGGCCCTATTACCGCCCGCCTTATGCTTACGGAGGATATCGGTTTTATTGCTATCACCCGTACCGGTATCATCCCTACCGGCCCTACTATTGGGGTCCGGCCTGGCATCCCTGGGGCTTTTTTGTGGCCACCGTGGCCGTTACAGCCATCGTGGTGAGCGTGAACAACCAGAACTATTATTATGACGAAGGCGTATATTACGAGCCGAAAGATGACGGGGAAGGCTATGTGGTGGTGGAAGCCCCGGTAGGGGCTGCTGTCTCTTCCCTGCCGAAAGGGGCGGAGAAGATCACCGTAGAGGGAGAGACCTTTTATTATTACGGAGGTACCTATTATCAGAAAGAAGGAGATAAATATGTTGTGGTTCCTCCCATGGCCGGCACGGTGGTTGAACATCTGCCGGAAGGCGGCAAAGAGGTGAAGGTAGGAGATATGACCTATGTGAAAGTGGGTGAGGTCTATTACCAGCCCACCGAAGTGAACGGCCGTGAGGTCTGGGAAGTAGCCAAGGTGGAAGAAGGGGACGAAGGCGACGATGCCTGGGTAGAGGAGCAGACGGGGAGGTAAGCCCGGCGATGATCCGTTGGGGGGCGATCTTTACACCCCCGAAAATCCCGGGCAGCTAACGCTGCCGGAGGTCTTTTTTCATGGCCTCCGTCTCATGCAAGCATGGCCGGGTTATGAGAATCCCGGGCAGCTTTTGGTCAGATGATATTCCGGGATATGTATAAGTAAGCAGGATTACCGCCTCGCGGTGCTCGGCGGTGATCCATTGGGGGGCGATCTTTACACCCCCGAAAATCCCGGGCAGCTAACGCTGCCGGAGGTCTTTTTTCATGGCCTCCGTCTCATGCAAGCATGGCCGGGTTATGAGAATCC
>JALVJE010000141.1 GCA_027028505.1 Bacteroidales bacterium | reverse complement strand
TTTTGCTGCTTCTATGACGGCTTCCAGCTGGGCTTTGCCCTGCATCCCGAAACGGTCGCCTGTGCCGAAAGAAAATTTCCCTAATATTTTCATTTTTTTACCTGTTTTATTGATCATGATCCGGTCAGATGCCCGGAATTTTAAATAAATTAGCCACAGAAAATACAAAATAAGTAATTTAATCCGTATTGATCTATTCAAAAACCATCTGTCATGTTCAAAAAAACCTTTATTTTCTCTTTGATGATCTTTTTTGTGCCCTTGCTGATCTCCTGCCAGCAGGAGAAGAAAGGGACCTTTGAGATCGGGCAAAAAGATTTTCTCCTCAACGGAAAGCCTTACGTGGTGCGTTCGGGAGAGATGCATTTTATGCGTATTCCCGAAGCTTACTGGGAACACCGTCTGAAAATGGCCAAAGCCATGGGGTTGAATACCGTCTGTGCTTATATGTTCTGGAACGCCCATGAGGAGAAGCCCGGGGAGTTCAATTTTGCAGGACGCAGGGATGTGGCGAAATTCTGCCGTCTGGCCCAGAAAGAGGGGCTGTATGTGATCCTGCGGCCGGGGCCTTATTCCTGTGCTGAATGGGAGTTCGGAGGATTTCCCTGGTGGTTGCTGAAAAACAAGGAGCTGAAGCTGAGAACGCGCGATCCCTTTTACATGGAGCATGTGAAAAAGTACCTTGCCCAGGTAGGGAAGCAACTGGCTCCATTGCAGATCACCCGGGGAGGTCCGATCATCATGGTGCAGGTGGAGAACGAGTACGGCAGCTACGGCAACGATACGGTATACATGGGTATGTTGCGGGATGTGCTGAAAGAGGTAGGGTTTGAGGTGCCTCTGTTTGCCTGCGACGGTCCTTCACAGATGGTCAATGACAAGCGGAGCGACCTGTTCAGTGTAGTGAATTTCGGCGGCAACCCCAAAGGGGCTTTCAAGGCTTTGCGCAAGCTGCAGCCGGAAGGACCCCTGATGTGCGGGGAGTATTACCCCGGCTGGTTCGATTCGTGGGGGAAACCGCACCATACCGGACAAACGCAGCCGATCATTGACAACCTCAAATGGATGCTGGACCACCGGGCCTCCTTCAGCATCTACATGGCCCACGGAGGCACCTCTTTCGGCCTCTGGTCGGGAGCCAACTGTCCTCCTTTCTCTCCCCAGACCTCCAGCTACGATTACGATGCACCCATCAGCGAGGCCGGATGGGAAACGGAGAAATTTGACGCCATCCGGGACCTTTTCTCAAAGTATCTCCAGGAAGGAGAGACCCTCCCGGATCCGCCGGCCCGCAATCCCGTTATTACGATCCCGGCGTTTGAGGTGACGGAGATGGCCCCGGTGTTTGATAACCTGCCGGAGGGGATCCCGGACGAACGTCCCCGCAACATGGAACAGTATGACGAGGGGTATGGTTTCATTGTGTACCGCACCACCCTCCCTGCTGCCGGGGAGAAGAAAAAGATCCATATCGATGAGGTGCACGATTATGCGGTCATCCTGCTGGACGGCAAACGTATCGCAACGATCGACCGCAGAAAGACCAACAATATTGTGGAGATCCCGGCCCACGGAAAGAAGGCCCGGCTGGACATCTTTGTGGAGGCCATGGGCAGGGTCAATTACGGCGGGTATCTTCACGACCGGAAAGGCATCACAAAAAAAGTGGAATTCATGGATGATGCCGGAAACACACAGGAGATCACCGGCTGGACCGTATTCCCCTTTCCCCTCAGCAGTGACAAGGCACCTGAGGGACTTCATTTCGGTAAGATCACGAAAACAGACCGGCCGGCTTTTTACAGGGCCGTTTTCACCCTGGACAAGACCGGGGATGTCTTTCTGGACATGCGTACCTGGAACAAGGGGCTGGTGTGGATCAACGGCCATGGCCTGGGACGTTTCTGGAACATCGGCCCCACGCAGACCATGTACCTGCCGGGTCCCTGGCTGAAGAAAGGAGAGAACGAGGTGATCATCCTCGATGTGAACGGTCCGGATAAACCGGAACTGCAGGGACTGGACAAGCCCATACTCAACGAGCTGCATGTGCCGGGGGTGGTGCGCCACAGGAAGGCGGGACAAGATCCGGACCTCAGCGCCCTGCATCCGGTGGCCAAAGGCACTTTTCCGCCGGGGAAAGCCTGGCAGACGGTCAAATTCTCGCCCGTGACGGGGAGATATTTTGCCCTGGAGGCCCTCAGCTCCCAGCGTGGCGATCCTTTTACTACGGTGGCGGAGATCTACCTCCTGGACCCTGCCGGCAGGAAGATCTCCCGGGACAAATGGAAAGTGCTGTATGCCGACAGTGAAGAGCTGGGCGGCGATGACGGCAACGCTTCCAATGTGTTCGATCTGCAGGCCACCTCTTTCTGGCATACCCAGTGGATGAGCGCCCAGCCGAAGCATCCCCACCTGCTGATCCTCGACCTCGGGAAAGAACAGAAGATCGCAGGTATGATGTACCTGCCCCGCCAGAATTCACCCAACGGCAGGATCAAAGCATATGCGCTTTATGTGAGCCGTACTCCTTTTGCAGGTCTTTGAACATTTGATCGTGTTACCATGAACATTCCCGGAAAGAACAGGGTTTTCCCACTGACCGGCCTTTGGCTGCTGATCCTCTCCGTCATCCCCTTTTCATGCACCTCCACTGTGGATCATCCTGTGCCCTCTTCCCATGATCTGGTCTTTACCTCGCTGGCTGCCCGATGGGATGATGCGATCCCTCTGGGAAACGGCTGGCTGGGAGAGCTGGTATGGCAAAAGGATACGATGTTACGCTTTTCGCTCGACCGCTCGGACCTGTGGGACCTGAGACCCTTGAAAAACCTGGAAGATACATCCGTTACCTATCAGTGGGTATATCAAAACTGGAAGAACGGCCACTATGACAGGGTGCATAAGGTACTGGATATTCCCTATGACCAACGGCCGGCGCCGACCAAGATCCCTGCCGGTGCTCTGGAGTTCGATACCCGTTCCCTGGGAAAGGTAACCTCGGTGCGTCTCTATATCCGGGAGGGGATCTGTGAGGTACGCTGGTCGTCCGGTGCCAGCCTGCAGACCTTTGTGCAGGCGGATGCCCCGGCCGGATGGTTCCGTTTTACGGGAGTGAACGAAGAGATCCTCCCGCAACTGATCTCTCCTCCCTATCAAAAGAAAGAAGATTTTCAGGGGAATAAGGTCATTGATGGACAGGACCTGCGACGGCTGGGATACCCCGCCGGAAAAATATCCCGGCAGGAGCATGCGATCGCCTTTGAGCAGGAAGGTTGGGGCGGATTTCATTACAGGATCCATGTACAATGGCAAAAGAAAAACGGCACGGTGACGGGTGCGTGGTCAGTCAGTGCGCATTATCCCGGAAAACCACAGCCCACAGCTGAAGAAAATGTGGCTCAGGCATTTAAAACCGGATTTGACAAAGCTCTGGATGACCATAAAAAATGGTGGAGGGATTACTGGTCTGCTTCGGTGGTCCATATTCCCGATACGGTGCTGGAGAAACAGTATTATCTCGACATGTATAAGTTCGGGGCAGCGGCGCGGCCCCAGACACCTCCCATCTCCCTCCAGGCGGTGTGGACCGCCGACAATGGCCGCCTGCCTCCCTGGAAAGGGGATTTTCATCATGATCTCAACACCCAGTTGAGCTACTGGCCTGCCTATGCCGGGAATCATCTCAAAGAGGAAGAAGGGTTCCTGAACTGGCTGTGGGAGTACAAGCCGGTCTTTGAAAGATTTACCCGCCGTTATTTTCACACCGAGGGTCTCAATGTGCCAGGGGTGACCACCCTGATAGGAGAGCCGATGGGTGGCTGGATCCAGTACTCGCTTGGGCCTACGGTGGCGGCGTGGCTGGGACAACATTTTTACCTGCACTGGAAATATTCCATGGATACGGCCTTCCTGAAACAACGGGCTTATCCCTGGCTGGCTGCCGTGGGCACCTATCTTGAACAGGTCTCGGTGACCGGTGCCGACGGCAAAAGAAAGCTGCCGATCAGCTCCAGTCCGGAGATCTTTGATAATTCGGAAAAAGCCTGGTTCCGTCAGACGACCAACTTTGATCTGGCACTGATCCGCTTCACCTATGAGAAAGCGGCCGAAACGGCCGCCATCCTGGGAAAAAAAGAAGAGACCCGCCGCTGGCGGAACGATCTGGCCCAATGGCCTGCGCTGACGGTGGACCCGAAGCTGGGTCTACTGGTGGCTCCGGGACAGCCCCTGCCTTTTTCCCATCGTCACTTCTCTCACCTGATGGCCATCCATCCCCTGGGACTGATCGACTGGAGCCGGGGAGAGCAGGACCGGACGGTCATTCGTCACTCGCTGCATATGCTGGACTCCCTTGGCACCGACTGGTGGGTGGGCTACTCCTTTGCCTGGCTGGGCAACCTGCGGGCCCGGGCCCGCGATGGCGCCGGAGCAGCCGAAGCCCTGCGGATCTTTGCCACAGCTTTCTGTCTGCCGAACAGCTTCCATGTCAACGGTGACCAGTCGGGGAAAGGGTATTCGAAATTCAGGTACCGGCCTTTTACCCTGGAAGGCAACTTCGCCTCTGCCGCCGGGATCCAGGAGATGCTCCTGCAAAGCCATACGGACACTCTCCGGGTTTTCCCGGCCATCCCGCCGGAATGGAAAGAGGCTTCCTTTGATAAACTGCGGGCGCAGGGAGCTTTCCTGGTCTCGGCCGTCCTGAAAAACGGGGAGGTAAGCCGGGTAAAGATATATCCGGAAAAAGGAGGGACCCTGTGGCTGGCCGATCCTTTCCGGGGGCAGGATTTCAGGATGCAGGGAGCCGTACGGCAGCCAGAGAAAGAAACGCCGGGCATATTCTGCTTTCAAACGAAAAAAGGAACACCTGTGATCCTGGCGGTAGAGTAAAACGGACTCTTACAGGCCAAGCAGTTCGTTCAGCTTCCGGACCATACCGTCGAAGATCTCTTCGTTGTAAAGCCGTGTGAGGTACACGATGCGACCTGTCTTGTCAATGACCACGTTCCGGGTAACGCCGGCATTGTGGGCTGCATACCGGTAAAAGATGCTTCCGTCGGGATCCAGGGCCAGGGGGTAGGAGATCTTCATGGTGCGGGCAAAACCGAGGGTCTTTTCCCGGGACTCCTTCAGATCCATGCCAATAAGGCGGAAATCCTTGTTTTTCAGCTGCTGCCACAGAGCTTCCAGATGGGGCATCTCCTGACGGCAGACACTGCACCAGCTGGCGGTGAACTGCAACACCACCACCTGCCCCCGCAGATCGCTCAGTTTTTCACTCTTCCGTCCGTCGGCATATTGTATGGTGAAGTCGGGGGCCATCTGTCCCACCCGGACCAGGAAACCGTATTTATCGGGTACAGGCTGTTTTTGGGCATGCAGGGGGAAACTGGTGAAAAAAACCAGGACCAGTAGAATGAATATTGCTTTTTTCATAGTGAACAGGGTGATGCTTGATCAGTTAAGTATCTGTACTTTTCCGTTGATCGCGTCCAGTCTGATGAACTGTCCGTCTTTCAGGTTTTCCATGGCGCCTTTCACACTCACTACGGCGGGCAGGTTGTACTCCCGGGCCACCACGGCCCCGTGGGAAAGGGGACTTCCAATTTCCGTTATCAAACCGCTGATGATGCTGTAAAAAGGTGTCCAGCCGATATCGGTGTAACGCGACACCATGATCTCCCCCTGTTGCAGTTGTTTTGCCTCCTCCATCGATCTTACCAGCCGCACCCTGCCTTCCGTCATGCCCCGGCTGACCGGGATGCCGGTGAGACGGCCGTCACGGCTGACCGTCCCCTCATCCTCTTCGGGCACAGGGATCCCGAACACAATATCCGGGAAAGAGAGTTGCATCATCTCCGGATAAAGTTTCCGGCGCTCTTCTGCAATATACAACCATTTTTCTTTTTCTTTCCCCTCCGCCAGGTTGGCCAGCTCTTCATGGGTCAGGAAAAAGATCATATCGGGATCTTTCAAAAGGCCTCTTTCCACGAGTAGTTTTGCCAGATGCCGGTAGGCCAGCTTGAATTGGTGCTGTACCGAGATAGCCAGGGCTTTGGTCTGTTCGCGCCGCGCCACAGCCGCCCGGGCTTTGGGCAGAAAGTGTTTCAGCAACATGCGTTTGAACCCTGACAATTCGTTAATGTATATATGTTCAGCATTCCCCGAAGGCTTATTTAAAGGAATGGTTGAATCGGAAAGGAGGAGCGATGTCTTGGCTTTGAGTCCCTCAATGACCGGTGTGGGATCCAGCCGCCACTCTTTTTCACGCAGCTCGGCTTCCCGTACGCAACGGTGACCATGCCGCTCCAGAAACCTTTGCCATTCCTCTTGGATCTCCTCAGGCGCAGCCGCGGAGAGATATTGCAGGGAGGCCTCCGGAGAAGCATCCAGGAAAAGATCCCGGATCGCGGGAACCTTCACCAGTTCCCGGGCCATTTTATCAAGAGTCTGTAATCCCTGGGCACTCTCGATGCCGGGGATGTTCGTGAAGAGGGACGCTACCTTTTCGTAATGTTCCGGTTCCGGAGGTTTTCCGCCGGAGAAGATATTCAGGATGGTGGTGAAATATCCTCCCGACTGGGAAGAAGAGACATAATGCAGATCGTAGGCATCCAGCAATACCGGCATATTCTCGTGGATCAACTGATAACACTTACGAGGATCATCGGGGCAGTCCAGCCGGAAAGAGGCTTCCAGGCGTATAAGTTTTTTGGCGGCACGCGGTCCTCCGCCCATATACCGGACAAAGCGGAGGAAGTTAAGGAAAGCCCTGGGAAAAGCGACCTCTTTTTGCAGGGTGATCCCGGGCACCACTTCTCCCATGACGGAATAGTCGATGTTCTCCTTGTTGGAGAGCCATACTCTTTTCGGCAATTCATAAAGGGCCATGACGTCGAAAAAGAGATGGTTGTAATAGGATTGGATAAAGATGTTCTCGTTCCGAACCTTATTGAACACACCAGATCTTTTATAAAACCGCTGGAGGCCTATGTCTATGGCCACGCCGAAGGTGGATCGGGTGAGGGGTGTGACCGGTCCCGGCATCATCTCTCCGATGTTGGCGCGGGTGTATACCGGTTTGTCATAGCGGGGTTGGTCGTCCAGTTCGTTCATGTGCACGGGGCTCAGCCCTGTGATAGGCCGCAACTGCAGCCAGTAGAGGCGGCCCTGCCGGTCGAAAGCCCATTCCAGATCCGCCGGGCGACCGAAAGCTTTTTCTATCTCCAGGGCCTCTTTCAGCAGCAGGGAAAGATCTTCTTTGGAGAGCAGGCGGCTGCTCTTCTCCTGCCAGCGGTGTTTGTAAAAGTTCAGCGTCTCCCCTTCCTGGGTGCCTGACATCAGTTGTTCGGCGGTGCCTCCCACAATGCTCACGCTCATGCGGTCGTGCCGGTTGCTAACAGGATCAACGGTAAAAAGAACACCGGCTGCCCGGGGCATGATCATCTCCTGAACCAGTACGTTCATGCCTGTGCCGGTGAGGCCTTTCTCTTTACGATAGGCCTCCAGCCGTTCAGAGTCGGCGGAATGAAAACATTGAAGGACCGCTTTAATTATATTGTCTTTCCCCTTGACATCCAGATAGCTTTCAAACTGTCCGGCGAAAGATGCCTCCTGCCCGTCCTCTCCTTCGGCGGAGGAGCGTATGGCCCAGCTTTTCTCGTCGGGCAGGAGCGTCGTGAGCTGTTCCAGCGCGTCCTTGTCGGGACGGGTGACCACCCACGTCAGCGGGATCCTTTTGCCGTAACGTTCCAGCAGGAAGAGGCCCTGTGCCTTTCCTCCTCCCGTATTTTCCGGGAGTTTGTCAATAGGATATAGGAAGGTCATGTGTTTTGAGGTTGATTCCCATTTCTGCAATGCCCATGCCCGGGACGCCGTCCAGGGAAAAATCGGCCAGTGCCTGGCGGATGTGATAAACCCCGTCCATCGTGAACGGGAAAAATGCTTTCATGCGGACTTTCATCCTTTTCTCTGCTTCGCCGGGACGCAGGCGCAGGGTATATTCCACCTCCGTGGGGAGAGGCTCCTGCGGAAGGATCTCAGAGAGGTCGGGGAGGGAGGCAACCGTCGTGATTGTGGTGGCATCTCCGAAATAGCCTGCTTTCAGGTTGGGGATAAAATCAAAGTCGATCACGCTGTTGTTGAAATACCGGCCGTCCTCCAGGACTCCCAGGAACCAGATATGCCGTTCCCAGCCGTCCCAGCTCCGTTTGCCGAAACTGTGATCACGGATCCCCTGACCGTTAAAAGGAAGCTCCTGGCCTTTCCAGAGGATCCGGCCGGTGATCCGGCCTGCCTGCTCATAATGCACCTTTTGCAGCTCACGCAGTTTCCGGAAGAACTCCTTGTTCCAGGGCTGCCCGGCGATCTGCAGGGCCGTGTTCTCATACATGGTGCCGTTTTTGTCAAAATCGATCACGGGTCCCAGCTTCTCCCACGACAGTTCCAGCAGGAGCTCTTCTTCGTTATTTCCTTGAAATACCGGTCCCTTGTACTCAATGGACCAGCGGTTTCCGGGTTCCTGGCAGACATAGGCCAAAGGGCCCTGGCGCAACCCTTCTCCCTCCTCCATAGGCCGGTCTTCGAACCCCCACACCCCCTCTCCGGGGATATGTATTTTCAGCCAGTTCTCGTTATGCTTACCGGTACGGAAGGCCAGGCGTGTGACAAAAGAGAGACCGTCTTTCTGCCATCCGGCAAAGTAACTGCTGTCATTGAAACCTTCGATATCAGGCTGCCGGTGTTTTTTCTCCAGCTCCTCCACGGGGAGATCGCGGGAGCGGTGGCGTTTTACCATCCTGTTCGCCAGAAAGCGTTTGATCCCCTTTTTCATAAAAAAATATTTGCGCAAAAATAGGATAGTTTTTCGGGAACAGATACCGGAATGGCTTCAGAGAGGGAAAAATACAACCTTTTTTCACCCTTGGCGGGAAAGATCTCAGAGAGAACCGGAACGCAGGATCTCCAGCAGTGTATCCGGGGCATTGGTGATGATGCCATCCACACGCATGCGGATCACGTTTTTCATGGTGGCAGGCTTGTCTACGGTCCACGTATACACCTGGTATCCTGCCTGGTGGAGGGTGTCCGTTTTTCCTGTATCCAGAACTGAATAGTGGGGCGCGATACCGGTGAAGGAGGGGGGAAGCTCTTTCCCCTCCCTGAGACCGAGGGCCAGACTGTCATAGAATTCGGGGAAATTGTGGCCCAGCAGGTAGAAAGTCCGGAGCGAAGGATCGAGCTTTTGCACTTTCTGAACGGAGTGTTTGTTGAAGGACTGCACCACGGTCCATTCCCCGGCATGGTAATGTTGAATAATATCGACCACTTTTTTTTCCAGTCCCGGATAAAGGCTGTCGTTGTCCTTTTTTATTTCCAGCAGCAGGGAGACTTTCCCGTTCAGCGTCTCCAGGGTTTCTTCCAGGGTGGGGATCCTTTCGCCCGCGAATCTTTCACTGAATTTCTTCCCGGCATCCAGTTTTTTGATCTCCGCCAGGGTCATGTCGGCGATGCGGCCATGACCGTCGGTAGTGCGGTCGACAGTGTTGTCATGGATCACGATCACATGACCGTCTTTGGAGAGATGCACGTCGATCTCGATCATATCCACCCCCAGGGCGATGGCATGGCGGAAAGCAGCCAGGGTATTCTCCGGCGCCAGGAGGGCCCCGCCGCGGTGGGCAATGACCAGGGGGGTGTGAACGTCTTTGGGATCATTAGTATTTGTCCTGTGACCGGAACAGGAGGCCAGGAGGGATAAAATGGTCATCAGGAAAAGGGTATGCAGCATTCTCATGATAAAATATGATTTGGTTGCAATGATATAAAAAAGATGGCAAATGGAAATACTCCAATGCCCCAGGGGGGTCCTGCAGTTAAGATCAGAAATGCAGCAATATCTTCAGGATACGGCCCGGGTTCTCAGCCCAGTCGGCAAAGGCCCGGGGTGATTCCTCCGGGGTGACGATCCTGCTGATCAGGTTTCCGGGAGGAAAAAGGTGCTGTTTCAGGGTGGCGATCACCTCTTCAAAATCTTCGGGCAGGGCATTCCTGCTCCCGCGTATATCCAGCTCTTTTTTGACCCACAGGCTGGTGGCGAAGGATACTTCTGACGGCGTATATCCTATGCAGACCACCCGGCCGGTAAAAGCCACCTCTTCGGTGGCTGCCCTGTAGGTGATGGGATTTCCCGCTGCTTCCACCACCACATCGGGTGCCTCTCCGTGCAGCAGATCCTGCAGGGTGCTGTGGAGCTCTTCTTTTTGGGTGTTGATCGTATGCTGTGCCCCCAGCGTGCGAGCCAGCTCCAGCTTTGTGTCGTCAATGTCGGCTGCGATCACCACAGCGCCCCGCCGGGTGGCGCTGATGATCGCGCCGGTGCCTATCATGCCGCATCCCAGTACCAGCACGGTATCCCCTTTTTTCACCTCCCCGCGTGTGGTGGCATGGAACCCGACGGTCAGCGGCTCGACGAGCGCCAGCTCCTCTTCGGTCAGCTCCGGTACCGTCAGCAGCTTTTCCCAGGGTACCGTGATGTATTCGGTCATGGCGCCGTCACGCTGTACGCCAAGGGTCTGGTTGTGTTCGCAGGCGTTGGGCCGGCCGTTACGGCAGGCGGCACAGTGGCCACAGGATGTATAAGGGATCACGGTGGCCTTCATCCCTTTCCGGAAACGTGGAGGGACCTCCTTGCCGGTGGTTTCAATGATCCCGGCGATCTCATGCCCCGGGATGCGGGGATAGGTGACCAGCGGGTTTTTTCCCAGATACGTGCTCAGGTCGGAACCGCAGAAACCTACATACGTGATCCTGAGTAGGACCTCTCCCGGGCCTGGCTGTGGTGGCTCCATTTCCGTGATCTTCACCTCACCGGGCCGGATGATCTGGATGGCTTTCATCTTCAAAAAATTATAGTTTATATACTTTCCGGGCGTTCTCTGCCATTATGAGCGCCTGCTCATCCTCCGACAGGGTGGCGATAAAACGCTGTACGATATCCAGCCACTGCTCATAACGGCAGGCGGTCAGGCATACCGGCCAGTCGGAACCGAACATCAGTCTCTCCGGACCGAATGCCTCCAGCACTGTTTCCAGGTACGGCTTCAGCTGATCTTCCGACCAGTGATACGGATCGGCTTCGGTGACCAGCCCGGAGATCTTGCAAAATATGTTGTCCCGGCGGGCCAGCTCCGTAAGGTTCTCCTGCCACGGTGAGAGGATGCGGTCCCGGATCAGGGGCTTGGCGATGTGGTCCAGCACGAACATCTGGCCGGGATGTTGGTCCACGAACCGCAGGGTCTGTGGCAGATGCCTTTCAAAGATCAGGATCTCATACAGCAGGTCATACCGCTTCAGTTTCCGGATGCCTGCATTGAAATCCTTTCTCAGCATATAATCCGGGTCCGGCTCATCCTGCAGCACATGGCGAACGCCTTTGAAAAAGCGGCGGTCGGCATAACGTTCCAGCAGGTCTTCCACGGCCGGGTCGGTGAGTGGCACCCACCCTACGATACCCCGGATAAAGTCATTTTCTTCCGCCAGCGAAAGCAGCCACTCCGTTTCTCCGGTCGTTTGCCGGGCCTGTACGGAGATCACTCCGTCCACGCCGGCCTGCCGGAGGGTCTTTTGCAGATATTCCGGAAGGAAATCCCGTTGAAGGGCTTTCATCTCCGGCCCGATCCAGCTATATTCCTCCGGGTCATATTTCCAGAAATGCTGATGTGTGTCAATGATCATGGCTTACAAATAAGGATAACCGGGATCGATGATCTGTTGTTCTTTCAGGGTAGCCCAGAAAGCGTCGGGCAATGTTTTCCGGATCGTCTCCATGTTGTGCAGGACCCGCCGGGGATCACTGGTGTTCAGGGCAAGGGCCTGTACCTGGGGCGGGGAGATACCGAAAAGGATGCAGGCTTCGGCAGGATCCACCTGAAAGTCCTGGCAGATGCCGAAGAAACGCTCTCTCCATGCCAGTTTTTTCCGGTCTTCCGGCGAGGAGGGATCGATCTTTTTATAATCAAAATATTCCCCGCCTGTGAGAAAGCCTGCATTGAAAACAGCGGAATTGATGATACCGGTATTTTTGCGTGACAGCTTTTCCATAAAGCGGAGGATCTCCGGCGGATGGGTATAGAGAGTGAGGCTGTTGGCGAACATCACCCAGTCGAAGGAGATGTGACGGGACAGTACCTCGATGCTATGCCAATTCTTGGCGCCGATACCCACGCCTTTCACCTCCCCTTTTTCACGCAGGGAGAAGAGCGCCCGGTAAGCTTCCAGGATATCCGTGACCTTTTTTCCCCGTTCCTCCTCGTTCGTCGCCGAAGCGATATATTCATCGGGATCGTGCACCGAAACCAGGACGGGCCGGTATTTCTTGCCCAGCAGTTCCCGTGCCTGTTCCCAGCAGGCCAGGATCCCTTCATAGCTGATCTTCTGAACGGCATCGTGTTCGAGGCCGGCCCAGACCCCCGGCTCGAAGGTGGGTTCCTCCGTGGTGAGAGGGATACGGTACCACCCCAGCTTGACGCTTATCACCACCCGCTCAGGCGGGATGCCAAGATCCTCCAGGCCCCTGCCCAGCACCTCCAGCGCCAGTCCCGCACCGTACTTGCCGGCCGAATCAATGACCACGGTCCCCGGGGTCGCCTCCACCCAGGCTCTCATTAGCTCCAGCTTCTCTTCATAGGACAGCTCACGGTACAGGTTGCCCAGGTAGCTGGTGCCGTAAATGACAGGAGGGATCTTCAGACCGGTTTTTCCAAAAACAGACAGGTCATCGTGGTTCATAGCTGTAGAAATGTTTAAAAATATCTCTCTGAAAAGGATAATTTCCCGGAAATTCTGTGTAAAGATATTCAAAATTATCCCGGATCGTACGATGCGCGAGCCTATTCTTGTCCGGCTTCTTTCCGTGTTGGGTATGATTTACCTATCTTTGTTTCACCATGAAAATTCCCGGCTTGTTTTCGACACTTTGGTCCTTTAGAAAGAGAGCTTTTCCGGCTGTTTTTTCCCTGATGCTGCTCTTCCTTTTTACATCCTGTCAACCCGCTGTCCATAACGAACCCCGCAGGGCACTTTTTTCCGGCGGATGGTATTTTGTGCGGCTGGCGGGGGAAGACGGGTCCTCCGTGCAGCAACAACAGGTGCAGACGGGTCGCGACTGGCGGTCACAATACAACATTGAAACGGTGAATATGCCGGCATGGGACGGGAGCAGGGAGGTGGATACGAGAAAAGAGCTGGGCACCCTGCCGCGGGATGCCTGGGAGCCGGTCACATTGCCGCATACTGCCTTTATTGAGCCTCTGGTGGTCCGGCACCCCTGGCAGGGGATCTGTTATTACCGCAAGACCTTTTTTGTTCCTGCTGCCGACAGCGCCCGGCGTTTCTCCCTTCATTTTGAGGGAGCCATGCAGGAGGCGATCGTTTGGGTCAACGGCCGGCGGGCGGCATACCATGCTGGCGGATACACTCCCTTTGAGGTGCAGCTGGACCCTCTGCTGCACTACGGCGACAGCAACGAGGTGCTGGTGCGGCTGGACAACCGCGACGATCCGCTCATCCCTCCCGGCAAACCTTCCTCCCGTCTGGATTTTTGCTATTACAGCGGCCTCTACCGGGATGTATGGCTGGTGAAGACGGGGAAGGTATTTATCCCTGATGCTGTGGCAGCCGGACTGCCGGCGGCGGGCGGGGTGTTCGTGACCGTGCCTGAGGCAACGCTTGAACGGGCCCGCCTGCACATACGTACTACCTTGTGCAACGCAAGCTTCGGGGCCCGGAAGATCTCGGTGGTACAGGTGCTGCACGACCGGCAGGGGAGGATCGTGAGCCGCTGCGGGAAAGAGGTGGTCCTGTCGCCGGGAGACACGTTGCAGGTGGATGAGGAGATGAGCCTGCGGGCGCCGCACCTGTGGGACATAGAGGATCCTTATCTCTATACCCTGGAGAGCCGCCTGGAAGAGAAGGGAAAGCTCCTGGACCGCCTGGAGACACGTACAGGGATACGCCGCATCGTTTTTTCCCGCCAGCGTGGATTCCTCCTCAACGGCAGGCCCGTGAAGCTGACCGGCACGAACCGCCACCAGGAGTATCCGTATATCGGCAACGCCCAGCCCGACCCTGCCCAGTACCGGGACATGGTGAAGATCAAAGAAGGCGGTTTCAATATCGTACGGCTGGGGCACTATCCGCAGGACCCTGCGGTGCTGGAAGCCTGTGATGAGCTGGGCCTGCTGGTCATAGAGCCCATCCCCGGCTGGCAGTTCTTCAACAGCGATACCCTCTTCGTGGAACGTACCTTCCGCGATATACGGGACATGATACGCCGCGACCGCAACCACCCCAGTGTGGTGATGTGGGAGACCGTCCTCAACGAGTCGCGCCTGCCCATGTGGTGGAAAAAGAAAGCGTATGCCATTGCCCATGAAGAGTATCCCGGCGATCAGTGCTATACGTCGGGAGATATGTATGGCACTTATGTGTGGGATGTGCTGTACAACGACTGGCATGAGGATTTCACACGGCCCAACGACAGCGACAAACCGGGGTTCATCCGGGAGTACGGGGATTATGAGTTTGGCGGCAACGAGAGCACCTCGCGGCAGCGACGGGGCGCCGGCGAAAAAGGATTGCTGCAGTCGGCCTGGAACTTCCAGTGGTCGTTCAACCGCTACAACGCATACTATCCCCGGACCAGCGGAAACGCTACCTGGGAGATGTATGATCACAACCGGGGCTGTTGTCCCACTATCTCCGCCAGCGGGGCGGCCGATATCTTCCGGATCCCCAAGTTCACCTGGCATTTTTTCCGGTCCCAGAAGGATCCGGGCAGTCTTCTGGCATGCGATACGATGCGGTACGAGGTATTCATCGCCAGTTACTGGACGCCCCGCCCGGGAAAAGGGAAGGTGGTGGTCTATGGTAATGTGGAGGAGGTGGAGCTGCGCCTCAACGGGAAGGCCGTCGCCCGGCAAAAACCCGATCACGGACCCGACACGCCCTACTTTTATGCAGAGAGAGGGGAGAAACCCTGGCAGGGAGGGCATCCTTTTGACGGAGGCAATGGCCGCCATCTGGCCCACCCGCCATTCACCTTTACCGGGATCCCCTGGCAGGAAGGGACCCTGGAAGCGGTGGGACTGGCAGGCGGGAGGGAGGTGTGCCGTTATACAGTACGTACGCCGGGAAACCCCGATCATCTTGTCCTCTCGGTCGATCTCTCCGGCAAAAGACCCCGTTACGGGGAAAAGGATGTCCTGTTCGTATATGTAAAGATCACCGACAAAAAAGGAACCCTCTGCGTGGAGGACAACAGTTCCGTGATCACCCTGCAGGCGGATGGCGCCAGGATCCTCTCGCCGGAGAAAATACAGGCCGAAGCCGGCATAGCCACTTTCCTCATAGAAACCGGAGATGCCCCGCTGGTCAGACTGATGGCGGCAAACGGGTCGGGCCTGGAAACCGGGCTCAGGTTACAACTTGAAATGACGAGGCCGGAATAAAACATATCAAAAAAAGGAGTAAATTCGTTCGGTATAAGAAATAGAGTTTATGAAAAAACTGATCTTAGGGCTGTTGCCCTTTGTTTTCCTGTTCCCCGCCTGCCATCAGGAAAATACGACCACAAAAATTCCCGTGAAGGATACGGTGTTGGTGTCCTGGCAGGACAGTCACATCCATGAAATGGGACGCATCAATGACCAGGGGCCGGATCATGCGGTCCTCTACTGGCCGGGAACGTCGCTGAAGATTCGCTTTCAGGGACAAAAAGTGGAGGTGTTGCTGAAAGATCAGCGCGGGAAGAATTATTTTGATGTTGTTTTGGATGATGCAGAACCTGTTCTCTTCCGTCCTGACAATAAAAAACATTGGTATGTACTGGCTGATAGTCTCCCGCCCGGGGAGCATCTGCTGGAGTTCTTCAAACGGACGGAATGGACCCACGGATCCACGGATTTTTATGGCTTCCGGATCACGGGAGAGGCTGCGGTCCTGCCTCCGCCGGAGACCACGGGAAGAGTGATCGAATTTTTCGGCAATTCGATCACCGCCGGCTATGCCGACCGGGATACGGTCGGTGATTCTCCCGACAGTACCCTCACGGACAACTATGTCACTTACGGGGCGATCACGGCCCGTCATTACAATGCGGATTATTATTGTACGGCCAGGGGAGGTATCGGAATTTTGATCAGCTGGTTCCCGATGATCATGCCGGAGATGTATGACCGGCTGGATCCGGAAGATCCTGCCAGCAAGTGGGATTTCTCCAAAGTACAGCCCGATGTGGTGGTGATCAACCTTTTCCAGAATGACTCCTGGCTGGTGAAGATGCCGGACTATCCTGAATTCAGGCACCGTTTCGGGGACACCCCTCCCTCAGCACGGCAGATCATTGATGCATACAAGGATTTCACGGGAAAGATCCGGGCCGTTTATCCGGAGGCCCGTATCATCTGTGCCCTGGGGCCTATGGATGCCACGCGCGAAGGATCTCCCTGGCCGGGATATATCCGGAAAGCGGTAGAAGAGATGCATGATCCCGCCATGTATACGCTCTTTTTCCCTTATCTGCAGAAAGACGGCCATCCCAAAGTGAAGGACCACCAGGTAATGGCCGATACCCTGATCCGGTTTATTGACAAAAACATTAAATGGTAAGTTACATGAAAAAACTGACGGTTATCTTTACAATGATGTTAATGGCAACAAGCATGACCCTGTATTCACAGAACACAACGCTGCCCCTCTGGCCGGACGGGGTCCCCAATATGCAGGACCTGGGGAAGAGCGAAAAGGCTGTGACCAGCGGGGGCATTACCCGCATATCGGATGTGCAGGAGCCGGATATTGCCGTTTATCTGCCCTCCGGGGCCAATGCCACGGGACAGGCCGTGGTGATCTGTCCGGGAGGAGGCTACCACATCCTCGCCTATAACTGGGAAGGTACGGACATTGCCAAATGGCTCAACTCGCTGGGGATCGCCGGCATCGTACTGAAATACCGCCTGCCGGTGGACAAGAGCAACATTGTCAGCTATCTGTCGCCCCTGATGGATGCCAAAAGGGCCATCCGGCTGGTGAGATATCATGCAAAAGCGTGGAAGATCGACCCCGACAAGGTGGGGGTGATGGGCTTTTCGGCAGGAGGACACCTGGCCTCCACGCTGGGCACCCATTTTGACAAGGGCGATCCCAACGCCAAAGATCCCGTAGAACGGGAGAGCTCCCGCCCCGATTTCATGCTGCTGGGGTATCCCGTCATCTCCATGGCCGACTCCATCACCCACATGGGATCCAAAGAGGCGCTCCTGCGCAGCGACCCCTCGCCGGCACGGGTACGGGAGTTTTCCAATGAACTGCAGGTGAGCGATGAGACCCCGCCCACCTTTCTCTTCCTGGCTGCGGATGATCAGGCGGTGCCACCGGAGAACAGCATTGTGTTTTTCGAGGCCCTGAAAAAACACAAGGTGCCGGTGGAGATGCACATCTATCCCACAGGCGGGCACGGTTTCTCCCTGGCCATCAACATAAGCGAACATACGGCCCGCTGGACGGAAGATACGGCTGCGTGGCTTAGGTGGAACGATGATCGACGATCGATGAATGATGATCTATTAACGACGAACAATGAATGTTGTAATTCAAATTAAAGATATGATGAAAAAAAGAGTATTGATCATTATTTTGCTTGCGGGATCATTATTATTCTTGGGATCTGTTCTGAAGGCCCAGTCTCCCTGGGGAGGCCTGGTAACAGAGGGGCTGGTGTTCCACAGCACCCTGATGGGGGATGTGCGTTATACCATCTGGCTGCCACCCGGATATGACACGGACCACAGGCGTTATCCGGTGGTCTATCTCCTGCATGGTTTCTCGGATGATGATACGGGCTGGCTGCAGTTTGGCGAGGCCGACCGTATCGCCGGAGAAGCGATCGCAAAAGGGAAGATCCCTCCCATGATCCTGGTGATGCCGGACGGTGGGGTGACCTGGTATGTGAATGATCATACGGGGAAAAAGCCATGGGAAAAAATGTTCATAACAGAGTTCATTCCTCATATTGACAAGACCTACCGTACCCGGCCGGAAAAGCAGTACCGCGGCATAGCCGGTCTTTCCATGGGGGGCTACGGAACCCTCCATATTGCCATGCGCCACCCGGACATGTTCGCTGCCGCTGTAGCTTTCAGCTCCGGCACCATCACCGACGAAGATGTGGTCCGGATGGATGACAGGGAGTACAAAAATTATTTCGGGGATCTTTTCGGCAAGAACCTCACCGGAGAAAAAAGACTTACGGCTACCTGGAAAGCTTTCAGTCCCATGGATCTGCTGGATACCCAGCCCCTTGATAAATTAAAGACCGTCCGCTGGTACCTGGATGTGGGAGACGATGACTTCCTGTACCGGGGCAACTCGGCCCTGCATGTGAAGATGCGGGACATTGGCCTTCCCCATGAATACCGTGTCAGGGACGGGAAACATGCATGGGTCTACTGGCGTACAGGCCTGGAAGCCGGCCTGGAGTTCATAGGAGAGAGTTTTCATAGGTGATCATTAAACTAAACAGACAGCACTAATGGCCCGTCGACCGTCCTTCAACTTTTTTAGCCTCCGTGATCCCGGCAGGGGAGGCCGTCGTTCTGTATTCTTTTTTGTTCTTTTCTGCCTGTGGGTCATTACCCTTCCCGCCCAGCAGGTCTCTGTCTATGACCTGCTCCGGCAGATCCCCGGTGCCGAGGTGCACAGGATCAGCGCGGATACCATGTTCAGGGATGCCTGGGAGGTGATGATTCCCCAGCCGCTCGACCACCGGCACAAATGGAAAGGAACTTTTAAGCAGCGTATCTGGGTCTCATATTGCGACTCCCTGCAGCCGGTGGTGATGGTGACCGAGGGCTATTCAGCCAACCGCAACTATGTTACGGAGCTGGCACGCCTGACAAGGGCTAACCAGATCATCGTAGAACACCGCTACTTCGGCAGATCCGTCCCCGACAGCCTCGACTGGCGCTATCTGACCATACAGCAGGCGGCGGCCGACCATCATCATATCTATGAGCTGTTCCGGAAGGCCTGGCCCGCCCAATGGATAAGCACCGGCATCAGCAAGGGAGGACAGACGACCATGTATTTCAAGTATTTCTATCCGGATGATGCGGATATCTGTGTCCCTTACGTGGGGCCGCTGAACTTTTCGGTGGTGGACCCGCGCATCTTTACCTTCCTGGATACTGTCGGGAGCGATGCGTGCCGCCACCGGATCCATGCTTTTCAGATGCGGCTGCTCAAAGAACGAAAAGAGATCTTTCCCCTGTTCGAAGAAGAAGCCCGTGACAAAGGTTATACCTGGAAACGGGTGGGCGGGGACAGTACGGCTTATGAATATGCCGTGCTGGAATTCCCTTTTTCTTTTTGGCAGTGGGGAATGAGATGCAGCGATATCCCCGGCGAGGATGCTCCTGCGGACACCTTGTTCGCTTTCCTGAGCAAAGCGAACATCTTCAATTACTTTTCGGATGCCGGGATCCGGTATTTCGAACCTTTCTTTTACCAGGCCATGACCCAGCTGGGATATTACGGATACCGGCCGTCCCGGTACCGGGGACAGATCCGGCATGTGCAGGATACCACGTTCCGTTTTGCCGCTCCGCAACATGTAAAGCTGAAGAATGATGTGGCGATCATGTATGATATCAATGCTTTCCTGCAGGATAAAGGCGATCGTTTTATCTACATTTACGGAGGGACGGACACCTGGTCGGCCACAGCCGTAAGGCTGCACGGCAAAGCCGGTGCCCTGCAGATCTTCAAACCCGGCGGCTCGCACGGTACCCGCATCCGCAACCTGCCGGCCGGCCAGAAGGATGAGGTGATCCGGACACTGCAGCAGTGGCTCGGGATCAGATTGTATCCCGAGAGACTATAAATGCTTATTAAGTGCATTGGTGATCGGTCAATCATACTTCGATAAACTCAGTAACCTACTTCGATAGACTCAGTAACCTACTTCGATAAACTCAGTAACCTACGTCGATAAGCTCAGCAACCCTGAAACGACATATTATGTAGCCTTTCCGTCACCCAGCTCATGTAATAAGTTTGGAGTTTGGAGTACTTGGAGTGCCTGGAGTTAATAGTTATTTAGCTGCTTCGCAGCTGAAATTTGTTCGCTCTGCTCACGAAATTAACTCCCTTCGGTCGTGAAATTAGGTAGCTGGGTGCTAGGTGTTGCTCGTTCGACTGGCGTCAGCCAGGCATTCGGACGGTGATCATCCTTCGTCATTCTCTGCGGTTCTTCGCGCTGCTTTGCGGCGCTTTGCGTAACAGCTCTCTCATGTTGTCAAATTTTTACGCTAAGTTACGCTAAGTGTCCGCAGAGGTTCGCAAAGGATCTACTTTTATTGCATCATCCATCACATGCCGTAGCTGGTTCCTGAGTAGCCGTAAGCGTACCGAAAGATGACGAAGGAGGAGCTCATCCTTTGTCCGCTGAAGCATATAGCGAAGGCGGAACTTTCCTTGCTCTTTACTCCCTACTCCTTACTCTTACTCATCTCTCATTGCTCATAGCTCATCGCTGGTTCTTGAGTAGCCGCAGGCGTATCGAAGGATTGCGTCGTCTGCGTGAACCCCATTCAGAAAAAGGAAGACCACATACGCACAGGCCAGAGGCGCATTGGATGCGGGGATATTCCTATTAGTTAAGCTAATATTTTTATTAACGGATACATATTTTGGTTATCCATCCGGTATATTTTGTAAATTGTACGCTGCTAATCCCCAAAACCCGTATTACCATGCGAAAAGTATTCCTGAAACCGGTCCTGGCTGCGATCTTTTTTCTCCTCCTGATTCCGGGTTTTTCCCAGCGTCCGAACATTGTCTTTATCATCGGGGATGATGTGGGATGCAACGACCTGAGCTGTTACGGGAACATGAAGAATATCGCCACCCCAAACATTGACCAGCTGGCTGAGGACGGTCTCTTTTTCAGCAACGCTTACCTCACCACCAGCTCCTGCAGTCCCAGCAGGGTAAGCATCATTACCGGCCGCTATCCGCACAATACGGGTGCGGCGGAGTTGCATTCCCCCCTGCCGGCCAACCAGGTGCTGTTTCCGGAGATCCTGCGGAAGAACGGTTATTACACCGCCCAGGCCGGCAAATGGCATTTCGGTCATCTGCCCGGGAAGAACAACAACGATACCACCGGCCTCGGCCCGGCGGTGCGGGCCTTCGACCGGATCTCCGTATCCTGGAGCGACAACGGCGACGGCGGAGAGGAGATGTGGGTGAAGATCCTCCGGGAACGCCCCAAAGACAAGCCTTTCTTTATGTGGTTCGCCTCCTACGACTCGCACAGACCCTGGGGTGCAGACAAGTTCCCCGGGAAGAAAGCCTCCACGGATGAGGTGTGGGTGCCGGATTTCCTGTGGGACGGATCCAGGACCCGCAAGGACCTTGCCTCCTATTACAACGAGATCATGCGGCTGGACAGCTATGTGGGGGATGTGCTGGAAGAGCTGGAGCGCCAGGGGGTGGCCGATAACACCATCGTCATCTTTACCTCCGACAACGGCCGGCCTTTCCCGCGGTGCAAGACCCGCCTGTATGACAGCGGGATCAAAACACCCTTGCTGATCCGGTGGCCTTTGCATATACACCCTTCCAGCCACACCTCCTCGCTGGTGAGCATCATCGACCTGGCGCCTACACTCCTGGATGTGGCAGGCATCCCTGCCCCGGCAACCTTCCAGGGGAAAAGCTTCGAGGACCTGTTCTACCACCCCGACCAGCCTTTCAGGACCTATGTATTTGCCGAGCACAACTGGCATGATTATGAGGCCTGGGAGCGGCAGGTACGCACCCTGAACTATCTTTATATCCTCAACAAGCGCACGCAATTTGACGAATGGGGCCCTGCCGATGCCGTGCGGTCACCTTCCATGCGGGAGCTGTATGAGGCCTGGAAGAACGGAGAGGTCGACGAAAAGCAAATGAATGTCTTTGTCAAACCCCGGCCGGCCGAGGAGCTCTATCAGGTGAGCCGCGATCCTTTTCAGTACCGGGATCTGGCCGGGGATATCCGCTTTCAGAACGACCTCTACCGCATGCGGGATATCCTGAAACAGTGGGAGGATGCCACCGGCGATGACTGCCCTGCTCATCTTACTCCCGACCAGTTTGACCGGATCACCGGCGAACGCCTCACCCCGACCATCCACTGGGGTGAGATGCCCGGGAAGGCCCAGGGAGCAGATACCATCACGGCGAAAGGCCCGTTCTGACCCGGTATAAAAAAATAGGTATTTAAATAGATATTTAAATACCTATTTAATTGTCTATTAAAATACCTATTTAAATAGGTATATTTTTCCGAAAGATCCTGGGAATATCATGGGACCGGGATATCCTACGGATCCCGGATCCTGTTCTTTTCCCAGCCGGAGATATCCACTTTTTCGATCTCCTGCATTCTTCTGTATTCGGAATACTTGAAAAGGCCGAAAAAAAGCAGGACCCAAAAAGCTGTTCCGGCGATAAGCAGGAACAATCTTTGCCGGAACTTGATCTTGTAATTATCTTCCCGCAGATCTCCCAGTTCGCTGTTGAAATTTAAAAACATTTCATAGGGTCCGAAAAGAAAGATCCTGATCTTTTCGAAGCGTGTGTATTTTTCCTGTGCATTTCTTTCCAGTTGCCTCTGCCAGGCTTTTTCAAAGGCTGCCTCCTCGTCTTCCGGGCGTATGTTTTTGAACCTTTCTTCGATCTGTTTCTCGTCCAGTCCGGCAGCAAAGAGTTTTTCCCGGGCTTCTTCCATCAGCTCTTCATCTCCTGATGTTTTGTAAACAAGGATCAGCCAGTCTGTCTCATCGGGGTGGATCTTTTCACTACTCATATATGTTCCTTGTTTTAATGTCCAGCTCTCCGAAGGAAATTCCTTCCTGAAAACAATGGCGCCGGAAACACACCGGGTTATCGATCTATAATTAATTTTCCTGTTGCTACGGGTCCTGTTTTGTCTTTTACTTTAACGAAGTAAAATCCCGGGGGGAGGTTTCCTCTTTTGAATAGATAGTGATCCGCGGGGAGATCATCGATCGATCTTACCATTTGTCCGCTGCTGTTGTAGATGGTAATTGTTTTGGAAGGGCCGTGCCCCATGTTCTTAAATTCAAAGGTGGTATGATCCTGCATGGGGTTGGGGTAAAAACGGATCTGCCTGCCGGGACCGTATGCCTGTGCAGGGGAGAAGGTCGGGCAGGTGGTAAATGATCTGAAAAGATCATAGGCCGGCTTTTCCTGCAAAGTGGTATCGTCGATCAGGCCGGAGTTGGTATGTGCCGGATTGTCCGTCCCTTCCACCAGCTTGAAGTAATAGGCCTCCGGGATCCGGAGACTGTCCAGTTTCCGGATGTATTGGTACAATCTGCCGGCCTGGTATGCGTCGGAATAGGGTTCGTAGTTCATATTGGGTCCCCCGAATTCCGAAACGATGACGGGTTTGGTGATGGTGTCCGCAAAACACCGGTAATATTCATCCCATTGCTCCACATCGTCATACAGATGCAGGTCGAGCATATCATACCGGGCATATTGCAGGACGGAGTCTATTCTGTTCTTTGACTTTAGGAAAGCATCAGATGTGCAGTTGTCGGCCAGATAAGCCGAATCGAAAAATACGCCCTCCCCGTTGTAAAAAGAGTCAACATATCCGTAACACCCGGCCAGAAACCGCAGGGATATGGTGGTGAAGCCCCCCAAAACGACATGCGTCGCGGGAGAGTAGGTCTTCACGGCATCGTAAAGCACATTGTTGGCCTGAATGAATTCCCCGGCATTCCCGACATACCAGTAGTCGGACTGCCATTCATTCCCGAACTGGATCTTGCTGATCCTGCCGGGATATCTTTGTAACAACAGCTCGATATAATTTTTGAATTCATTGTTATCCCGGAACACGCAGGAGATATCGTTCTGTTTGGATGAGCAGGCCGAGTCGGAGCCGTGTGACTGTATGGTGAGCAAAATTTCATACCCGTTGTCGGTTGCCCAGTTGATCCGGGCATCCAGGGGCTGCCAGTTAAATTCTCCCGGTGTCGGCTCTCTCTGGGCCCAGTCTTCGGCAAAACGGATCTTTTTAATTCCCAGATCGTCCAGCCGGGTTTTCGAAAAGGATCGTTGCTCATCGGTACCCACCGGGGGGAAAGAGATCCCCAAAACCGTAGTATGCAGACAGGTATCGTTTTGAGCATTGCTTTTGATGAGGATCGTTAATGACAATGTGATCAATAAGATATATCTCATGCTATTCAAGTTGCTTTTCAGTATGAGAGTCAGGGCTTACGGCTCCCGGGGATCAATATGGGATCGGGAACGCCGTTTGGTAAATGAGTTATTATATGCCATGCTTTTTCATTTTCTTCTTTGTCCGGATTGGGATTGGCAAGCTTTTTGGCTGGTTTTGGTCTGTGCGGTTGTTTGTGCTACCAGCCAATGTGCTTGACTTTTGAGTTGGTTATTCTATCAACTGTCCAACCTTGTTTACAACTTTATATTCCAGGTCTTCAAATTCGTTAAAATGTGCCTTCCCACACTTAATTTTTAATTGTTCGTCACCGCCAAGTTTTGATATGTCCACTTGAGACGCTCCTGTGTCTTTTGTCTCTGCTACGAAATAGATTTTCTTGTCGTTCTCAAATACTACTGCCCAGTCAGGATTGTAATTTCCGATTGGCGTAGGGATTTTAAACCAATTCGGAAGTTTGAAATAGAATTTTACCTGTTCGCTTGTCTCACAATCTTTGGCAAATTGGCTTTCAACACCTGAATCCAAAGGTATAAACTCTGCATAAATGGTTTTGGAAGGGTCTTTTACAATAAATGTAAATTCATTCAGGTAAACTTCAAGTTCCTGGGCTTTAAACAAAGTCATTTCGTAATCCGAATCACCAATCTTTTGGTACTTAATGCCGTCAATCATCAAGGCATAAAGTGTCCTCCTGATAGCTTGTGATGCCAAATCAAGAAACAATTGAGGGTTAATCAATATGTCCCCGATTCTTCCTGATTGGCTAAGAATGTCATGAATTGTAGAACGTGTCAGTTCTGTTTTACTTTGAATGTAACCAAGAACATCCGGAATTTTCCATATATAGCCACCATACGATTCAACTTTGTCGCCTGCGTACATAGTTTCCACTCCTTCACCTGTCATGGTTACGGAAACTTTGGTTGAACGAATGGATGGCGCTTTTATTTCAGGCAATTCTTTTACTGCTTTGGCGGCTGCTTTTATCAAATCAGCTGTATTGTAATCCACTCTGTAAGTGGTTCTTTTTTTTAGTTTTTCCCATATCTCCAGAAATTTCGGGTCAGCCTCAAAGCCTTTACGGTATCTGACCGGTTTTCGCTCTCGCTTGTTTTTTATTCTGCCTTTAAATTCAACGCCACATTCTTCTTCAATTTCTTTTTGCAGGGCTTTAGCAAAATCCTCATAGGCTTCATTGGCTATGACGGTCAGGCGGTTGATGTTCTGGTCATACGTCCTTTTTCCTTCCTGGTTAACAGCCAATCGAAGTCCTCTACCGATTTCCTGTCGTTTTTTGATGTCCGATTTAGTCTCATTGAGGGTGCAAATTTGAAACACATTGGGATTGTCCCAACCCTCCCGTAAAGCGGAGTGGGAAAATATAAATCGTAATGGATTGTTAATACCCAGTAACTTCTCTTTGTCTTTCATTATAAGATTATAGGTATCATCATCCGCCTTTGTTTCTCCGGAGGTGTCTTTTAATCTTCCTTTGCTGTCTTTGGAGAAATACCCGTTGTGCACTTCCTGTACGGGAAATCCGTCTAAATTATTGAAAGGGGGCTTTGAAATTAGTTCCTGATAAATTTCCTCAAACCATCGGGCAAATTTCCCGGATTGTGCATTTCCTGCTGCATCGTATTGTCGGTAATTTGCAACTTTATCAATAAAGAATAGCGACAACACTTTAATACCTTTAGGATTCAACCGCAATTCTTTTTTTAAATGTTCCTCAACGGTTTTCCGGATTTGAAACTTCATCACTTCATCTGTCAGTCCGCCCTGACTATCACCTTTGTAAAGAATGTTCCCATTAGAAAGAGTTATACAATTATTTACAGCATCAATCTCTTCAATTATATAGCCATCAGCGTAAATCTCTCTTTCATTTGACAATTTGTACAAATCATCACCCACCTGAACGGTAACTTTTTTCTTTTTTATGCCTCCCTTTTCATTGGAGTTGATAAAAATTTTTGCTTTTATTTTTGTTTTTGTTGCTGTTATTGACTCAACGGAAACAAATGCATCGTTGTAGGCGTTTTCTTCAACAATGGAATCCACCTCAATTTGTTTGACCAGGCCCAGGTCATACGCTTTAACAGGGTTGAGACTGTATGTCAGATTGTACAGGTTTCTGTGGGTGGCTGAATACCGCAAGGTGCATAAGGGGTTCAAATTATCAATGGCCGTAATACGTTTTACGGTTTCCATATTTTGCGGCTCATCAACAATTACAATGGGATGGGTTGCCTGAATAAATTCAACAGGCATTTGGCCGTTTAACCTGTCGTTGGGCTTGTTGATGATGTTTTCATCTTTTGCAAAAGAGTCAATGTTTATTACCAGTACCTCAATATTGTTTCCTGTGGCGAAACCTCTCAATGCCGAAACTTTGGAACTGTCGTAAACCTGAAAGTGTATCGGAACATTGTCGTACAGGGTTTGAAAATGCTCGTGCGTTATTTCAAGGTTTTTTAGCACTCCTTCCCGAATGGCGATTGAAGGCACAACAATTACGAATTTTTTGAACCCGTAAAGTTTGTTCAGTTCATAAATGGTTCGCAGATAAACATAGGTCTTACCTGTTCCCGTTTCCATTTCAACAGAGAAGTGCATCCCGGACAATCTTTTTGAAACCGGGATAATTTCATTTTCTTCCTGGATGACTTGTAAGTTGGAAAGGATTTGTTCTTCTGAAAGTATCAGATTGTTGGCTACACCATTTATAAAAACCATTTGCTGTTTTTCCTGCAGGTTAAATTCCAAAATGGAATCTTCCATAGGTTGCCCTTCAAACAATCCGGTAATGGATTTGATAGCATCCAATTGATATTGCAGGTTTGATTCAAATGTTAGTTTCATTATTCAGGCAAATCTTTATTTTCATCCGGATTATTTAAATACAGGTCATCGGAAGTTTTCTTCAATGATTTTAAAAAATCCTGCTTGTCGAGCACTGCTTTTTGATAATGGGCTATGTTTAGTAACTTCATGAACCTTTCTTCTTTACTCAGCCCTTCTTTTATCATTTCGGCATTAAAGGATTCTAAGTTGGACAAAACCGCCAATTCATTGATACTGGCAATATCCCGGATGTTTTTACCTTTTTTGGCCAATTCCGGATTGGCATCGCGCCACTGCTTTGCCGTGCATCCAAACAGCACTACATTCAGTATGTCGGCTTCTTCGGCATAAGCCAGCCATTCGGTGTCACCGGTATAGTCAGATTTTGGTAAAATATAATCTTTGACGGCATCGGTATGCAATTTGTAATTTACTTTGCTCAATACTCTTTTTACATTCCACTCCAAATGATATTGGTTACTTTCAATTTCTTTGAGCCTTTGGTATTCTTTTATCAGATACAACTTAAAAGTCGGGCTTATCCAGGAGGCAAACTCAAAGGCAATATCTTTATGTGCGAAAGTGCCGCCATATCGGCCGGATTTGGATATGATGCCTATGGCATTGGTAGCGGATATCCAGCGTTGGGGTGTGAGCGAAAAAGTGTTTGATCCGGCTTCGTTTTTAAAGGCATCGAATTCGATGCTTTTAAAGCGAGGGTTGTTAAACTGTTCCCAAAGTCCCAAAAATTCGATGGTACTGCGGCTACGCATCCAGTTTTGGATGATGTAATTGGTACGTTCCGAATCTTTGTACCGGGCCATATCGGTAAGCGAAATATATTCTTCTTCGTTTTGGGTATAAAGCACTATTTCCAACTGTTCGACTTTGAGTTTTTTGCTCATGGCTAGATGGTTTTAAATTCAATACCCGCCTCTTTCATTTGCAGTGCCGTATTGGTTTTTAGCTGGTCGTTGTTTTTGAAAAGACGGTCGAGGGCAATGACTTTTTGCGGTTGTTCTTTCAGTACGGCATCTACAATCTCCTGAGAGGCTTTTTCCAGCATGAGCACCAACTCACCATCATTTACTACCACATAACCCTGAGCTTGCCGAATGGTACTGTTCAGGTCCTTGCCGCTTTTTAGCAGCAGCTCGTACACCATGTTTTCAGTCGTGGCATTTTCAGTAACCGGATCAACAAAAAGTTGCATTTGTTTCTCTAAAGCTTTAGCATCTCTTCCTGTTATTTGCCTCCATTGCTTGAAGTTACTGTCGGAGAGTTTCAGGACTTTAAAGCCCAAATCCTGGTTTTCCAACGCTTTGATTTCTTGCTGCAGGCTCCGGATTTTTTCTTTGTTGCCCGCTAAATCCAATTGGCCCTGCAGTTTTTTGATTTCCTTTTGTTTTTCCGCAATTTTTTTATCGATGGTTTCTTCCTTTATTTTTTTCGCCGACCTGCGGATGCGCTCTTTGGCAATATCAGCAATGGTTTTGTAGCCGGCTTTGAAAGATTCACTGCTTTCATCGCAGGGCTCGGGCAGTTGTACGGAAATATGCTTGCGGTTACCTCCGTCTTCGGCATTGAGTTGCATGACTGCATGGGCAGTGGTTCCGGAGCCAGAAAAGAAATCTAGGATAAGGTCATTACTATTTGTGCCAATTTGAGTAATTTTTTTTATAAGATTTACAGGCTTTGAATATTCAAAAACTTTACTATCAAATAATTTGGCTATATCCTTTCTGGAGTTATCATTAGAGTATATATTTTCAATAAATTCAAGTGTAGAAGTAGCTTTTTTTCTTTCTTTTATTTCAATAAAATAACGAGCCTATAAAAAATTTTGTGTAAACGAATAGCCCCGTTTTTAGATTTTGCATCTGTCACCAAAAATAATCATAAACTGGTTAATAATAACTCCCCAGGATGTGATGGGGCGTGTCCATTTCTTCTGAACATTGCTAATAGCA
>JALVJE010000140.1 GCA_027028505.1 Bacteroidales bacterium | reverse complement strand
CATTGCTGATCGATCAAGGATTTCATCGGTTTTGGTTATTACCAAAACCGTGAACTCCTAAATCGGGGTTAACCCCAGCTAACGCATTAGTTCAGCTAATCCTTAGCTTCCTAATGCGTAATCTGGGATAAAGCTCCTCAGCTGTTCTGCCTGAGCCACTGATACCAGCGGTCCATACCCTCTCCTGTTTTTACCGACAATTCCAGGATCTCTATCTCCGGATTGACCTGGCGGGCATATTCCCTGACCTTCTGCAGGTCAAAATCAACATAAGGCAACAGATCGGTCTTGTTGATGATACAGAGATGGGACGACCGGAACATCGTAGGATATTTGACCGGTTTATCATCCCCCTCCGGAACGCTGATGACCACCACGCGTTTGTGCTCCCCCAGGTCGAAAAGGGAGGGACACACCAGGTTCCCAACATTCTCGATCATCAGCACCGCGCCCTCAGGGATGTCCATCTCCTTCACCGCCGTATGGATCATGCGGGCATCCAGGTGGCAGCCGTTGCCTGTGTTGATCTGTATTACCGGTACGCCGGTGGCATCGATACGTTCCGCATCATGCATGGTCTGCTGGTCCCCCTCGATGACAAAGAACTTTTTCTCCTCTTTCAGGTCCCGGATGGTTCGCTCCAGCAGGCTGGTCTTCCCGGCCCCCGGGGAGCTGACCAGGTTGAATGCCGTAACGCCCCTCGCCTCAAAATATCCCCTGTTACGCTCTGCCAGCAGATCGTTCCTGGAGAGGACATTCTGCTCTACGACGATCTCACGCGCCTCGTGGTGGTGATGATGGGAATGGCCGTGATCTTCTCCGTGATGATGATGATGATGGGGATGCTCCTCCCCCTCCGGATGAAAATGTTCTCCTTCCTTACCCGGCTTCCGGAGGATGACTTCCTCCTCCTCACTGCCGCAACCACAGGTGTCACACATAACGCTTCGTTTTAAGTTCTTTTCGGCAAAGTTATACCTTTCCCCCCTGTTCAGCCATGATCTTTATCAGTATATGTTATGTTTTTCACATATCATTCTACCAGGATGGAACGCAGCCGCATCTCATCCCCCCGCACCAGTTCCACGCCGGGCTGTCCACACCGCGGGCAATCGGAGAAGAGTGAATCCGAAGGGAAGACATGTCCGCAGGCGCGGCATCTCACCTCGCCCGGTATGGGAATGATCTTCCAGCGGGCCTTTTCGCAAAGGGTGCCGGCCACCGCCTCTTCCATGGCAAAATCCAGGGCTTCGGTCACCACGCCGGAGAGTTCTCCCACCTCTATCTCCATTTCCAGTACTCTCTGTGCCTCCTCCTTGGCCGCATATTCCTCCGCCAGGTCAACAATACTCATGGCAATGGACAATTCATGCATCGCTTGTATTTTTATGATCTTTTTGTTTGGAAATTAACAAAAAAAATATTATTATGGAAAAGATTTTTATCAGGAATTATTCAGGTTTAAGAACATAATAATAAGTCATATGGAAAAGTTAGCCTTAAATGTCAAATGCCCGCACTGCAAGAAGTCGCTGATGGATCCCTATCACCGCATTCACGACAAGCCGAGCATCCTGCTGGATGTAAAGACCGACGAGGGGGAGGGAAAACTTCGTCTGTGTGCCTACTACGGATGTTACACCCACGAGAGCACCATAGAGCTGAAAGAGGGAGAGATCGTTCATGTTTACTGTCCGCACTGTCATAAGGAACTGGTAAGCCAGAGCAAATTCTGTAGTGAATGTAAAGCTCCTATGATCCCGCTGGCCCTGCAGCGCGGGGGCCGGGTATATGTATGCTCCCGTGTGGGATGCAAGAAGCATTTTCTCTCTTTTGAGAATATCTCAGAAGCCCTTACCCGCCTTTACAACGAGTACGGTGATTTCTGATATATGTTATTGCTGCCAACCCGCCCCCTTGATCCCCTAAAGGGGGGAGCCCCGCACCCGCTGATATATTTACACAGGAATCAGGGTTATGATAGATCTGTCAAGGATAACTTGATTTATCCCTAACATATTCGCGGCAGCTGTTCTCCTGCCAGCATATCCACGATCCTTCTTCCTCCTATCTCTGTCTCCATGACCACCTTGCCGGGGTGGTCATGTGTTATGGTTCCGATGATACAGGCCTCACGGCCGTGGGGATCCTGCCGGAGCAGGGCCACGGTCCTGTCCGCATCTTCCGCCGGCACCACCATCACCACCTTCCCTTCGTTGGCCAGGTAGAGGGGGTCAAACCCGAAGACCTCACAGATATTCTTCACCTCCGGCCTTACCGGCAGGCTAGACTCCGGGAGCTCTATCCCCAGGGAGGTTCTTTCGGCCAGGTCGCATAACAGCGTGGCCAGGCCGCCGCGTGTAGGATCCCGCATGAACCGCACCGGCACCTTCTCCTCCAGTACCCGTCCGATCATTTTGTTCAGCGGGGCGGCATCGGAGACGATCGCCCCGGAGATGTCGAGATGCTGCCGGGCCGCCAGGACTGCCACACCGTGATCGCCCAGGAAACCGTTGACAATGATCCTGTCACCGGGCTGCACGTCACGGGCATGACTGATACCGCGGTACTGCGGATCAAGTACCCCTATCCCGGCTGTGTTGATGAACAGCTTGTCGCAACTGCCGTGCTCCACCACCTTGGTATCGCCGGTGACGATGGCCACCCCTGCTTCACGGGCCGTCGCCGCCATCGAACTGACCACACGTTCCAGCTCCTCCAGCGCCAGGCCTTCCTCCAGGATGAAGGAGGCACTCAGCGCCAGCGGACTCCCGCCCGACACCGCCAGGTCGTTGACCGTGCCACACACGGCCAGGTGACCGATATCGCCTCCGGGAAAGAAAAGCGGGCTCACCACGTAAGAGTCGGTGGTAAAGACCGTTATCCCCGGCGGCAGCTCCAGCAGGGCCGCATCGGTCTCGGCCGTGAGCACCTCGCCGCCGAAATGCTTCATGAACAGGTCGCGGATCAACTCCTGCGACATCCTGCCACCGCTGCCGTGCCCGAGTAAGATCGTTTCTTTTCTCATGAGTATATTTTTATGTTGTTGATCCTTTGACGTTCGACATTCGACGTTCGACATTCATCCTTCCTTTTGCCTTTCTTCGTCCGACGAAGCCTCGGCGAAGTCGGATGCCTTTACACTTTTGCCTCATACTTATACCACGCCTGGCACGCTCCCTCGGGCGATACCATGCAGGCGCCGGCGGGGGTGGCCGGGGTGCATACGCTGCCGAAGAGGGGGCAGTCGACCGGTTTTTTCACCCCTTTCAGCACTTCTCCGCAGATACATCCTTTCGGCTCGATGGTCTCCTCCACTTCCACAGGGATCATCCTTTCCGCATCATGGCGGGCATACTTCTCGCGCGGGGCCAGTCCGCTGGCGGGGAGGATGCCCAGTCCGCGCCACCAGTCATCCCGCAGACCGTACACCTCGTTCATCATCCTGAGCGCGGGGATGTTTCCCTCCGGCCGTACCACCCGCCTGTACTGGATCTCCACGGACGGCTTTTTTTCTTCCACTTGCCTCACCAGCATGAGGATCGACTCAAGGATGTCCACCGGCTCAAATCCGGCGATCACACATGCTTTGCCATATTTTGAGGCAATATTTTCGTATATGGAGGTGCCGGTAATGGTGCTCACATGGCCCGGCGCCAGGTATCCGTCGAGGGGTACGCCCTCGTCGATGAGGGTTTCCATGGTCGGGGGCATGATCTTGTGGGCACTGTAAATAAAAAAGTTCTCCACCTTGTTATTAAAGGCATATTGCAGTGCCCCGGCCGTCACAGGGGCGGTGGTCTCAAAGCCGATGGCCAGCAGGATCACCCTTTTGCCGGGGTTCTCCCGTGCGATCTTCACCGCATCCAGCGCCGACCAGACGATACGGATGTCATGGCCGGCCGCTTTCTCCCGGTCGAGGGAGGAGGTAGATCCCGGGATGCGGATCATATCGCCGAAGGTGGCGATGATCACATCCGGCAGACGGCTGTAAGCCACCGCCTGGTCCACATAGGAGGTGGCCGATACACATACCGGACATCCGGGGCCCGAGAGCAGGGTGATATGCTCCGGCAGCAGAGAGGGTATGCCGAATTTGCGGATGGCATGGGTATGCCCCCCGCATACCTCCATAAAGGCAACCGGCCGTTTCGAGATACGCCGTATCTCCGCCGTCAGCCGCTGCACGATCTCCCGCTCCCGGAAAGCTTCAAAGTGGTTCATGGTTGGTGGTTCGTAGTTCATAGTTCATAGTTCATAGTTCATGGTTCATGGTTCATGGTTCTTTCGAGCTTCGAGCTTCAAGCATCGAACTTCCTTCTGCCTTTCCTCGTCCGCCATAGCCGCAGGCGTAGGCGGATGCCTTCTGCCTTATTCCTTTTGCCTTATTACTTCAGCCTTCTCGCTCCTGCCACCGCCAGCTGTCCCAGGGCGATGCCGCCGTCGTTGACAGGAAATTCCAGGGGACGAAGTACCTCAAATCCTTTCCTTTCCAGTTGCTCCTCGGTCGCGGCCAGGAGGATCCTGTTCTGGAAGGTACCTCCCGACAGCACCACTTTTTCCAGGCCGGTCTCCTCTCGTATCTGTACCGTTACGTCCGTGATCATCCCGGCCAGTGTATTGTGGAAACGGGCTGCGATCACCCCCGGCGACACCTGCTCCTCCAGGTCCCTGACGATCCTGCGCAGCGCCGGCATCATGCGGATAGTCCCGGCCTCCTGTTCCCAGGGATACGTTCCTTTTTCACTTTTTGTCACGGCCGCTTCCAGACGCATCGGTGCTTCTGCGTGAAAGGTGCTCACGGGGCATATCCCCGTGAGGGCTGCTACCGCATCAAAGAGACGGCCGGCGCCGGAGGTCAGGGGACTGTTGATCCCCTGCCGTATCATGGTGATCACCGGTTCCAGGGTCTTCTCCTGCCGGGCTTTCTCCACGACCGGCAGGCGGAGGTCCCTCATACGCTCCCCATATAATTTATAAAGGTATGACAAAGCCATGCGCCAGGGCTGCAGCACCGCCTTGTCACCTCCCGGCATGGGGACATACTCCAGATGGCTGTAACGGCGGTACTCTTCCAGGTCACACACCATGAACTCCCCGCCCCAGATGTGGCCGTCATCGCCCAGTCCCGTGCCATCGAAAGGGACGCCGATCACCGGCTCCGTGATCCCGTGTTCGGCCATCACCGCCGCTACATGGGCATGATGGTGCTGCACCTGGACAAGCGGCAGGCCTGTCTCACGGGCGTACCGTGTGGAGAGATAGTCGGGATGCAGATCGCAGGCTACCAGAGACGGTTCCACACGGAAGAGGCGTGTCAGCCGCTCCACCGACTCGGTGAAGAAAGCCCAGGTCTCGTAGTTCTTCAGGTCGCCGATGTGCTGGCTCATGATGGCCTGGTCCTCCCTGCCGAGACAGAAGGTATTGACCAGCTCGGCGCCGGTAGCCAGGATATTGTCGACGGAGAAAGGCAAGGGCACCGGAGCAGGAGCAAATCCCCGGCTGCGGCGTAGCGCCCGGCGATGTCCCCGGACAAAATGTACCACGGAGTCATCTACCCGGTTATGGATCCGCCGGTTGTAAGTGAGCACCCCGTCCGTCACGGGAGCCAGCCTGCGGAGGGCCTCGTCGTCATCGATCACGATCGGCTCATCCGAGAGATTGCCGCTGGTAAGCACCAGGGCCTGCAGGTCCAGTTTCTCAAAGAGCAGGTAATGAAAAGGCATGTAAGGCAGCATGGCCCCTACCGTCGGAAAGCCCATGCTGACCGAAGGGGCGGTCTTTCTGCCACGGGCCTCCAGCAGGACGATGGGACGACGCCATCCGGTGAGCTCAGCCTCCTCTTCCCCACTGACCCGGGCAAAAGCTTTTACCGCCGCAAGGTCCCGGAACAAAACCGCAAAGGGCTTCCCTTCGCGCTTCTTGGCCCGCCGCAGCCGGGCCACAGCCTCCTCGTCGGTGGCATCACACGCCAGGAAGTAGCCCCCCATGCCCTTCACGGCCAGGATCCCCCCGGCAGAGAGAAGGCCAGCACTCCTCTCCAGGATCTCCGGCAGATCATCCGTCCTCTCATCGCCCTGCCAGAGGGTATAATGCGGGCCACATCTCCTGCAGGCCACCGGCTGGGCATGGAAACGCCGGTCCTCCACATCCTCATACTCGGAACGGCATTGGGGACACATCTCAAACTCCGCCATGGTGGTGTGTACACGGTCGTACGGCAGATCGGTGATGATCGTAAAACGGGGTCCGCAGTTGGTACAGTTGACAAAAGGATAGTCCCGGCGGTGCGGCTGCTCCTTCATGTCCCGGAGACACTCCTCACATACGGCGATGTCCGGGCTCACCTGCGTGATGCCCGGGGCATCCGCACGACTGGGAAGGATGCGGAAAGCATCATCGGGGATCCTCTCTCCTGCCACGGGCCGGTATTCGACCTGCCAGATACGCGCTGCAGGCGGCGCCTCGCGCCGCAGATCCTTCAGGAATTGCTCCATGCTCACCGTACCATTCATACGCACCACGATCCTGACCCCGTCCACGCCGTTCTCCACCGTCCCAGTCAGTCCCTTACGTGTAGCCAGCCTGTATACAAAAGGCCGGAAACCGACCCCCTGCACCAGGCCCCGGATGCGTATCTCGTATGTGGGTGTATCAGTCATGAAGAGTTGCGAGTTGCGAGTTGCGAGTATCGAGTTAAGAGTATCGTGTTCAAACTTCAAGCTTCGAGCATCGAGCTTCGAGCTTCGAGCTTCCCCCCCTCTTACCGCTGCTAATTTAATATGTTTTTGTGACCTTTTTCATAACATATCTCATCAATCTGCAAAAATCAGGATCCCTTTCCCTTTTTCCGGACAGGATCGCAATTTAAAATAATTTTAAATTAACAGGGGCGGGATAAAATCATTTGCAAAAATCAAAAACCCTCTTATATTTGTTGTGAATATTTTAACATTACTACTTTCACATTACTCTGAATTCCAGATACAGTCAGCAAAACAGATCATTCATGGACACAAAATGGATCGAAAAAATAGTCGACAGGTATGGCAGGGATAAAACCCGGCTGATGGACATACTGATCGAAATACAACAGGAAAAGGGGTACATCCCTTCTGATACATTGCCCGTGATCGCCCGGATGACAGGCATCTCACAGGCGTGGGTGGAACAAACCGTAAGTTTTTATCATTTTTTCAGACGCGAACCGTCGGGGAGGTATGCGGTTTTCCTGAACAACAGTGTGGTGGCCAACATGATGGGGCGTGACAAGGTGGCCCGGACCTTTGAGGAAGAGACGGGATGCCAGTTCGGGGAGGTGAGCGAAGACGGGCTGATCGGTCTGTTCGACACCTCCTGTATCGGCATGAGCGACCAGGAGCCCGCCGCTCTCATCAACGGGAAAGTTTTCACCCGTCTGACCCCTTTCCGTGTTCGGGAGATCGTCCGGAATATGCGGGCCGGCAAGCCGGTGGAGGAGCTGAGCACCTCGGGATACGGAGGAGGCAGCAATGCCCTGCCCCTGATCCGTGCGGAGGTGCGGAACAACATCCAGCGCAAAGGCCCCCTGTTGGAAGAAAACTACGAGACGGGTACCGTCTTGCGGGAGAAACTGCGGTTGCTGACCCCCGAAGAGGTGATCTGGGAGGTGAAGCTCTCGGAGTTACGCGGACGGGGCGGGGCCGGCTTCCCCACAGGTCTCAAATGGGAGTTCTGCCGTCGTGCCAAAGGAGAAAAAAAATACATTTTCTGCAACGCCGACGAGGGCGAACCCGGTACGTTCAAGGACCGCGTGCTGCTCACCGAATACCCGGGCCTGGTCTTCGAAGGGATGGCGCTGGCGGCTTATGCCGCAGGCGCTTCGGAGGGGATCCTCTACATCCGCTACGAATACAAATACCTGGAGAGATATCTCAACCATGTGCTGGAGGAGATGCGCAAAAATAACCTGCTGGGGAAAAACATAGCCGGTATCGAAGGATTCGATTTCGATATCCGTTTGCAATACGGCGCCGGGGCTTATGTCTGCGGTGAAGAGTCGGCCCTGCTCGAATCAGCCGAAGGGAAACGCGGTGAACCACGTTTCAAGCCACCTTTTCCGGTGGAGAAAGGATACCTCGGCCGGCCTACCATCATTAACAATGTGGAGACCCTCTGCGCGGCGGTCAAGATCCTCTATTTCGGCAGCGAATGGTACCGCACAATGGGCACCGAAAACTCCAAGGGCACCAAGGTACTGAGCATCTCCGGCGATTGCCGTTATCCGGGTATCTACGAACTGGAATGGGGCTACACGGTCAACGACATCCTCGACATGGCAGGCGCCGACGACGTTCAGGCCGTTCAGGTGGGGGGACCGTCCGGCACGCTCATCAGCCCGGAAGAGTTCAGCAGGATCATCTGTTACAAGGATCTCGCCACCGGCGGATCGTTCATCATCTTCAACAACCGCAGGGACATTCTCCGCGATGTGGTACACAACTTCATGGAGTTCTTCATCGAGGAGTCGTGCGGCTCCTGTGTCCCCTGCCGCAACATGCCCTGGCTGCTGAAACAGAAGCTGGAAAAGATCCTCAGTGGCCATGGCGTATGGAAAGACCTTGAGGACCTGGAGAAATGGCCGGAGATCATGAAGATCAACCGCTGCGGACTGGGTCAGACAGCTGCCAACCCGGTCATCACCAGCCTCCGCAATTTCAGGGCGCTCTATGAGGAGAAGATACAGAAAGGAAGGTGCTTCGACGAAGGGTTCGACCTGGAGAAAGCCGTGGAAGAGTCCTGCGAGGTCGTCGGCAGGATCCCGTTAATCTAAAAATATCACAGACTATGAATAATGAATATATCACGATCACGATCGATGATCAGGAGATCAAAGCCCGGCCGGGCGAGTTTATCGTAGCTGCCGCCCGCCGCAACGGTATCTACATCCCCACCCTTTGCAATATGCCGGGGGTGCATCCCGCCGGCTCCTGCCGCATCTGCACGGTCTATGTCAACGGCCGGCCCATGACCTCCTGCACCACTCCGGTGGCCGAGGGCATGGAGATCGAGACCCGCTCCCCCGATCTGGAGGACTTCCGGCGTTCGGTGGTGGAGCTGTTATTTGTCGAAGGCAATCATTTCTGTCCCGCCTGCGAGAAAAGCGGCAACTGCGAACTGCAGGCCCTGGGATACCGGCTGGAGATGATGGCTCCCCGCTACCCCTACCAATTCCCGGAAAGGGACATCGATGCCTCCTGGCCCAAACTGATCAAAGACCATAACCGTTGTGTGCTCTGTAAACGATGCATACGCACCATCCTCGACGAGGAAGGACATCACATCTTCGCCTTCCGCTACCGCGGTCATAACCTGCAGATCACTATCGACCCCGAATACGGGAAAAACCTTACCGACGAGCTGGCGGAGAAAGCAGCTAAGAATTGCCCTGTGGGATCCCTCCTTTACCGCGGGAAACACGGCTTTGAGACACCCATAGGCCAACGGAAATATGACAAAGAGCCCATCGGAAGTGATGTGGAAAAACTAAAAAAAGCAAAGGTATCATGAGAAAGAAGATCATAGCCACGACATCGCTGGCCGGATGCTTCGGCTGTCACATGTCGTTCCTGGATATCGACGAAAGGATCCTCGACCTGGTCGAGCTGGTGGAATTTGACAAGTCGCCCATCGACGACATCAAGAAGTTCACCCGCGAATGCGACATAGGGCTCATCGAAGGAGGAGTGTGCAACAGCGAAAATGTGGAGGTGCTGAAAGAGTTCCGCAAACACTGTAAGGTACTGGTCTCTTTCGGCGAATGTGCCATCATGGGCGGGTTGCCGGCCCTGCGCAACACGGTACCCATCCGCGAATGTTTCGAGGAAGCTTACCTCCATGGTCCTTCTGTCGAAGAGGCCAACGAGGAGATGATCCTGCCCAACGACGAGGAGCTGCCCATGATCCTGGACAAGGTGTACCCCTGCCATGAGGTGGTCAAAATAGACTATTTCCTCCCGGGCTGTCCCCCACGGGCCGACCTGATCTGGAACACCCTCTATGCCCTGGTTACGGGCGAAGAAGTGAAGATACCTTATGAAGTCATCAAATACGATTAAACACGAAGAGAGCTATGCCGAAAAAGATCACCATAGAGCCGGTCACCCGTGTCGAAGGACACGGCAAGGTGACCATCCATCTGGACGATAATATGAATGTGGTGCAGAGCCGTCTGCACATCGTGGAATTCCGCGGTTTCGAGCGTTTTGTGCAGGGCCGCCCCTACTGGGAGGCGCCGGTGCTGGTGCAGCGTCTCTGCGGTATCTGTCCCGTCTCCCACCATCTGGCCGCCGCCAAGGCCATTGACATGATCGTGGGCGCCGGGGCCGGCGAAGGCCTCACCCCCACGGCCGAGAAGATGCGGCGGCTGATGCACTACGGCCAGATTTTCCAGTCACATACCCTCCACTTCTTCCATCTGGCCTCGCCCGACCTGCTCTTCGGCATCGACGCCGACCCCGCCATACGCAACATCATCGGCGTGGCCATGGAGAACAGGGAACTGGCCGTGCAGGGGGTCATGATGCGCAAGTTCGGCCAGGAGGTCATCCTCGCCACCGCCGGCAAGAAGATCCATGGCACCGGCGCCATCCCCGGCGGCATCAACAAAAACCTCAGCCCCGAAGAGCGGGACCGTTTTCTCGACGGCAAAGCTTTCCCCAACATCGACCAAATGATCGACTGGTCGCTGGACGCCCTGGCGTTCTTCAAGGATTATCATAAAAAAAACAAGGACATCATTGACAACTTCGCCCGTTTCCCCTCCTCCCACCTGAGCCTGGTGCGCAAAGACGGGGCCCTCGACCTGTACCACGGCGTGCTGCGGGCCGTGGATGCTGAGGGGAAGGTGATCCTGCACGATGTGGACTACCGTGACTATCTCGACTACATCGCCGAGGAGGTACGCAACTGGACCTATATGAAGTTCCCCTACCTGAAAAAATACGGCAAGAAAAATGGCTGGTACAGGGTGGGACCGCTGGCTCGCATGAACACGGCCGACTTCATCCCCACCCCCCTGGCACAGAAAGAGTTTGAGGAGTTCCGCGCCTACTCCGGCGGCAAGCCCAGCAACAGCTCCATGCACATGCACTGGGCCCGTCTCATCGAGATCCTCCATGCGGCCGAGATGATGAAAGAGCTGCTCCATGACCCCGACCTGCAGGGAGACGATCTGGTGGTGACCGGAGAGAAACAGTACGAAGGCATCGGCCTGCTGGAAGCCCCGCGGGGCACCCTCTTCCACCACTACCGCATCAACGAACAGGACCAGATCACCATGGCTAACCTCATCGTCTCCACCACCAACAACAACGAGCCGATGAACCGCGCCGTGGAAGAGGTGGCCAAAAGCTATCTCAACGGCCAGGAGAAGATCACCGAAGGGATGCTCAATGCCGTGGAGGTGGCCATCCGGGCCTATGACCCCTGCCTCAGCTGCGCCACCCACGCCCTCGGCAAGATGCCGCTGGAAGTGACTCTCGTGGATAACAAAGGAGAGATGATAGACCGGAAAAGGACGGGAAGCTGAAAGCTTCCGGGTGCTGGGTACTGGGTACTGGGTACTGGGTAAAAAAGCTTGAAGCGCGATGCTCGAAGCTCGAATAACCGTGAACTATGAACTGTGAACTATGAACTTATGAAAACCCTCTTCTACGGCTACGGCAATCCCGGACGCAGCGACGACGGGCTGGGTGTGCGGTTTGTGGAAGAGCTGGAGCGATACATACGGGCACATAAGATCCCGGACATAAGCTTCGATTCCAACTACCAGCTCAACATCGAGGATGCCGACACCATCAGGGAGTACGACCTGGTCTTTTTCTGCGATGCTTCCCAGGAAGATATCGACGGTTTCTGCATAACGCCCGTAAAGCCCTCTGATGCCCGTGTGGAGTTTACCATGCATGCGGTCTCCCCTGCCTTTGTGTTGGATCTCTGCCGGAAGATATACGGGAGAACCCCGGATACCCGGCTCCTCCATCTCAAGGGATATGTCTGGGATTTTAAAGAAGGGTTGAGTGAGGATGCCGAAAAGAACCTGCAGGCTGCCCTGACAGCTTTTTATGAAATGCTGCCTTCCCTGGCCGGTAACAAAATGCCGGAGATAATAAAAAGTTCTGCCTGTACCTGAAAAAACAATTATTTTTTTACCCAATGAGTGTTACGTTTCTTAAATATGTAACACTATATCAAAGACCAAAACCTTCTTCAAGTCATGAAAAGATCCATGTTCTTCGCGATCCTGTTGTTGATCGTGGAGAACCTTTTCAATACGAAATGGAATGAAGAGCAGGGAGCGTGGTTTTTCTGAGATGATCACCAGCCCAGGAAGACAATGGAGATGCCGCTGAAGAGGATGGTACCGCCCGCCAGGGCATGCATGTAGCGTTCCATCTTGCCCAGGGGCATGAGGTTGAGGCCGAAGAGCGTTCCCAGCACCAGGGCCAGCATGGTGATAATGGTCACCACCCCGAAAACCAGCACGGTGATGATCAGTTCACTCCAGTTGCCCTTCGCAGCCGGGTACATCACAATGGGGATCAGCGGCTCGCAGGGCCCCAGCACGAAGATGACAAAGAGCACCCAGGGGGTGATATTCTTTTTTTCCTCCGCATCATGCACATGGGCATGACCGTCGTGGTGATTGTGTTCATGGGTATGTTCCGTACCATCCAGATGAAAATGGCGGTGGCTGTGGGGCTTGTTCTTCCAGGCGCGCCGCAACCCCCACACCATATACACCAGGCCGAAAGCAATGAAAAGCCATCCGGCCAGGCTGCCTCTAACCGACTCCACCTGCGTCACCTTCTGGATACCCAGGCCGGCAGCCACACCGATCATCCCCAGCACCACCGACCCCAGCACATGACCGGTCCCGGCCAGGAGGGTGATCAGCGAAGTCCGTACCATCGACCAGCGGCGCGCCTTGCCCATGGCAATGAACGGCAGATAATGGTCAGGCCCGAACAGGGTGTGCAGGAAAGCCACTGTAGCAGAGGTGGCAATAAGTATATCCAGTTCTTGCGTCACCTTCGTTTCGGTTGTATAATACGTTTTTCTTCTTCAGTGAAATAGTTTACGGCCGGCTTGATGTCCAGTACCGGTGTCCCGTCGATCGCATCCAGTCCTTTGACCCACAGCCGGTTGCCCTCTCTCTTTTCCAGCCGCACGGTGGTCACCCCTATGCCTGCCGGCCGCCGGGGACTACGCGAGGCAAAAACCCCTTTGATCTCCCCGTTGTAGGTTTTTGTCACAAGATCATACCCGCGTGCACTGTGAAAATGGAACAGGATATCCACATACTCATGCTCCTCTATCCTGTACAATCCCTCCGCATACTCCGCAAAGACCTCTATCACAGAGGTAACTCCGCTGAATTCCTCCAGCGGCCCGGGCTCCCGGATCCCGTTCTCCACCCTCCCGATGACAGGGAATGTTACCTGTTCAGGGTTCATAGTTCATAGTTCACAGTTCACAGTTCAGAGTTCAAAGTTATTCGAGCTTCAAGCATCGCGCTTCAAGCTTCCTTCTGACTTCTGCCTTATTACTTATTACTTCTCTCTTCCCCCACCTTACTCATCATCAGCTCTCCGTACTCCACCCCTTTCATGCCGATCAGCTTATCGGCCAGTTCCCTGATCTCATTGGCCCTGCCTTTCACGGCAATGGTCTCGAGACAGGCATCGTGGGTCACATGGATGTGTTGCAGGGCCAGGATCAACGGCTGGTAAGCATGCTGGATGTGGATCGACTGATCCACCACATCCCTTTTGTGATGATCATATACCAGCAGGATAGCGCCCGTAACCACCGCATCCTCGGCCCAGCTCTGCTCCACCTTGAACTTCTCGATCAGGTAAGAGATCGCCTTCGAACGGTTGGGAAAAGCCCGTTTCTTCACCAGCTCATCCAGATCCTCCAGTAATTCTTTCCGGATCGATACGCCAAAACGTTGTACAGCCATGGTGCTACTTTTTGTGACAAAGATAACACAAAGTATATTTTTCCAAAAATGCATGGTTATTTTCTTATGCTCATCCTCATTTTTTACCTTTGCTTTCTGGGAAACCCGGATCAGTGATGGAAGAGCAGGAACACCAGGTTGCTGTGGATATTTGCTTCCTGTTTTGCCTGCTGAAGCCCAGGTAAACCAGGACGAAGGCTAGGCAGTCGCGAAATTAGGTAGAAATTAGTCAGCAGTAAGGAAAGGAAAGAACGTGAAAAAAAATCTCAGGGCCGGTTTATGGTCTGCATGGCTTATTCTGGTGATCCTGGATCTCTCACTACGAGGAGGGTTGTGGTTATACCACTATGCCGGCGGGCTCCGCTTTCTGACCAATTATCTCATGTCGGTACTGGTACTGGGCACCGCCCTTTCCCTGCTATCCTTCATCCGGAAGAGATGGGTTTTCTGGCTGCTTTATACCCTGGTTGTGATCCTGCCCCTGCTCATCGAAGGAAATTATTTCTTGATTTACCGGAAATTTCTTTCTCCGTCGATCTTTTCTATTTTCTTCGAATCTCCCGGGATGGTCCTGACCACCTCGGCAGCCAACCTGAATATATTGCTGATGCTATACCTGTTGATCTTTTCAGTGGCAGCTGGCATGTTACTTGCCCGTCACCGTCCCCGCAGGAGGTGGGTTCTGCCGGTTGACATTATGGTATCTGCAGGTTTTTTCATCTTTTTCCTCCTGCACTGGTACAGTGTCACGAACTTCCAACACAGCACCTTTGCTTTTTACAATGCTCTGACCGGCGACCTGGTGATCGGCCATGACCGAAAGATCCATCCCGACCGTGTTCAACTGCCGTCCCTGGCACCCGCTGCCGGGGCTCCCAATTTCGTCTTTGTGATCGGAGAGTCGCAGGTCCTTTCCCACATGAGCTTATACGGTTATACACGAAAAACAACTCCCCTGCTCGACTCCCTGTACCGGGCAGGTAAGATCATCCCTCTCACCCGGGCCGTATCCATAGGCAATAAGACCCGGCTCAGTGTACCATATATGCTGACGGGTCTGGAGGGACCCGACCCGCAGGGAGTTTTTTTCCGATATCCCTCTGTCTTCAACTATTTCAAGGCCGCCGGATATCACGTACTTTTTATTTCGGCGCAGGACCTGCACTGGGGATATCTGAATACCTATTTCGATGATGGCAGCATCGACCTGCAACTCGACGGCTCGGCGTTCAGCAGCAATGTGGATGTGCACAAAGGCGCCGACGATCTCATCGTTCTGCCCCAGCTGTTCCGCTACATGGAGCAATACGGCTCTCCTTTCCTTTTGGTGGTGCAAATGGACGGCAGCCATTATCCGTACAACATCCACTCTCCCGACAGTCTGAAGCGCTTCCTCCCTGAGACGACACCTAACTGTGTGAATGCTTTTGACAACACCTTGCTGGTAACCGATATTTACCTCACCCGCCTCTACGAGTACCTTTCCGGGCATTTCCCTGACACATGGATATTCTTCACGCCCGACCACGGTCAGAACTTCGGCGGGCTCAACGGCCGGTTCAATGACAACTTCAAACCCGATGTATGGCACAATGCCCTGGTCGTTTTCCCCCCGGCAATAGGCAGTCCGGCTGCCTCCCTGATCCGGCAGCACCGGGACCGTCTTGCCTCGCAGGCCGATATACTCCCTACCTTCCTCGACCTGGCAGGTCTTCATTCCCTTTTTCCGGTGGATGGTATCTCCCTGCTTGACACCACCCGTCGGCACGATTTCGTCACCTGCATGGAATACATGGCCACTTTCCATAACGACCCTTCGGGGATCGTAGTGGACACCTCCCTGCAGACCCTGTTCATCAACTTCACCAAAGGATCGGTCACCGATTACCGCACCGGCAGGAGCTATCCTTACGATAAACTGGAACCGGCGATCCGCAATATGCTCGACTACCGGCTGGAAAGAAAATAGTTTATAGTTCATAGTTCATGGTTCATAGTCAGGGGAAGTAGGTGTACTGATCCGGAACAAAAAAAATCCCGGCCGTGAAGCCGGGATCTTTCTCATTGTTCTTTCCGTCAGTCTTTGAAGACGATGGACAGGTTCAGCACCTCTTTCGGGTTGTAAGGGCTCAGATAGGGCAGGCGGCGGACAAGCTGTTCATAGCCGGTGCCGGGTGCGGTGCCGCCGGCCACGAAACCGTTGGCATCGAAGAAGCCGGGGGCCGAAGCGTTGTACAGGTAGGCCTGCACACTCTCGGGATCGATGTCCGGCCATACTTCGTAGATCTCGCGGGTGATCACCTTCTTCAGGGAATAGTATCCCAGGAGGATGTTGCGGCTGGGCTCGTCCAGATTGACCGGCGGCAGTCCCACCTCGGCCACGCCCAGGTCGGTGCTGTTGTCACCGGAAGCAACAAAGGAGTAGGTAAAGCCTGTGTTGCCGGCCAGCAGGATGGCATTGGGATGGACCGAATTGCCATAGACATCCACGATATCACCTTTGACGCCAACGAACATCTTCAGCGAGCTCATCGACCAGGGGTTGTCCAGCGGATCGGCCACAGGCAGGTAAGCGGCATAGACCGTCATCTCTGCCCGGTAGCCATGTTCGCCGGCTTCGCTGTAATCAATGCGGTACATGGCATCCGGATCGTCTTCGTTCTCCGTGCGGTTGATGTTGTAAGGCTTCATGATGGCGATCCCCTTGATGGGCGACCTGTTCCAGAAGAGCTGCAGGGCTTTTCCGCCGTCGGCATTGCCTTCCGACTCCGCATCGGTGATCGTCATCCCGAACTCCCAGTGCCGGTTGTCATAATCGGCCCGGGCCACCACCACGGCATTCTTTACGCGACCATCCTCGTCGCTGGTGAACGAAAAGGACATGGGCTTGTTGATGTTGTAGACCCGGATCGCATTGATGACCTCTTCGACGATCTTGCTACCCGTTTCGCCCACACAGATAAAGGTACCCAGATGCCCGTAGATCTCATTCCCCGGGAGGGTATCCACCTCGGCGCTCTTCAGGGTGGAGGCATTGTAATTCAGCGAACGTGTGACATCCACACTGAAACGGGCCGGCAGGATATCACTCTGCTGCGGCGGCGGCACATCCTCTTTCTGACACGAGGTGACCACCAGGAACAAAGAAGCAAAGGCCAAAACAAAAAACTGATGTAACTTTTTCATGGTACTAAAATTTAAGGTTAAACAATCATTTCAATTTTTGCATTCACCCATAGCACACATGAAAAAGATTTTACCCTTATGCGGACAGGATTTTTTTTCAGATCTCATCATGTATTTTTGTATATTTACATAAATATTAATCCTTAAAGTATCGCACTTTCTCTTAAATGACTAATAATTAGATGGTAAAAAATATATATTTTAAATATACAGTTAAATATTAGTATTTTGTAATGTCCATTCATAGATCAAATCTCCCTTTGCGAAACTTTGTGTCTCCTTTGCGGAACTCTGTGTAACAGCTATTTCACAAAGAGCCACAAAGATATTTTTCACATATATTATCTCGTATTTTTTACATTTATGTTGTTATTTGTATTGTGCGAAACTTCAGTTAATCAAATAAGGAATGTCTTCAGAAGAAAAAGATATCAGGTGGCAGCAACGGTTCAACAGCTTTACCAAAGCATTCTCTCAGCTTGAAAAATATGGTGCACGGGAGAACTTAAATGAACTTGAGAAACAGGGATTGATCAAATCATTCGAATACACATATGAACTTGCCTGGAAAACTTTACAGGATCTTCTGAAAGATAAGGGATACCAAGGGATCACGGGACCCAGGCCTGTTATTCAGCAAAGCTATCAGGACGGATATCTGGATGGAGAGGCGTGGATAAGGATGCATCTCAGCCGGAATCTTACCTCCCACACATATGACCCTGAAACGGCTGATGAGATCGTGGATAACATAAAAAAAGAATACATTACCCTTTTTCGTGATCTGCTGATCAAGCTGAAAAAAGAAGAAAGTTAGGTTTTTTAATGGAAGAAAAGAGGGAATATGGAATTGCTGACGGAACCATGGAAAAGATAATTGCTGTTTTCCGTGATGATACGCATGTGGATAAAGTGATCCTTTTCGGTTCAAGGGCCAAAGGTACGAACAGTCCCGGTTCTGATATCGACCTGGCCATCACAGGCTCTACCCTGAGCCTGGACGATCTTCTGCAGATACACCTGGAGCTGGATGCTCTTTCTCTCCCTTACAAATTTGATGTCGTTATCTATGACAGGATCCGGGATAAAGCTTTAAAAGATCACATTGACAGAAGAGGCATTGTTCTGTATGACAGGAAACTCATGGCAAAACAAGAGTCTGCTCCCCGTGTGGCTGATAAGAAGTATCCGAACTACGGGCAGAAGAAGGCATAAAGACCAGCGTATCGGTGACCACCGAGCAGGCGGCGAAGAAGCCGAGCGCTCCCCCCCGCATGTTGGTCCTGACATTGGCCGGCATAACATCAAAAACCCCTCCCTTCCATTCCGTCTCCATCATCAGGGAGCGCAGGAAAGATTGATAAGCGGCAGACAGAGATAATTTCCTCCGGTAGATAATGGTGCCGGCGGGGAAGAACACCCGCTCCCGGTCCGGCTTGAACAGTTCATTGACATCCACGCTTTTCAGGGTATAATAATGCTCCCATACCCGGGCCTTTTCCTGGTGCTCCGGCGGCACCAGATACGACCAGTCCAGGTACACCTGCATCATGGAAGGATCCCTGCTTTCATGATAGACCAGCTCAAAAAGGTCCGGATCCTTATTCACCTGCCTGATATCCGGATCCTCCAGGGGCTCCACCGCCACCATTCTGGAGCCGCTGCTCACAAACTCATGCTCATTGATCTTTACATACAGGTAATAAACCTTATCGATGACCCCCTGCACGGTGGAGTCGGTATAATAAGCTCCCGATCCCACGGGCTCTTCATGCATCCAGTATATCGTATCCCCGTCGGTGATGGCCACCAGCGCGCCGCTCACCGGTTGCGGAGACTCATTGAGCTGCTGCACGGGCAGGGTAAGACGCACCAGATGCGCTTTGCGCTCGTTGGTGATCATGCCATCCACCACCAGGACCGTCACATCCTGCGACTGCAGGTCCCACGTGATCTGCTCCTCACATGCCGTCATCAGGACGGCCAGTCCTATGAACCATAACTTTCTCATCAGAATCTGAATTTATAGTTCAGCGAGGGGATCATCCGGTAGAGCCACATCCAGGCAGGCACCAGCACCGGCTCCGTGTAATAATCGGCCGGGATGACCAGCGCTCCCGAAGCATCTACGGTCTTATTGAAATAGACAGAGATGGGGTTCTTCCGGCCGTAAAGATTATAGAAGGCCAGGGTGATGCTGTGCTCAAAGCGGGCGCCCCGCCTGTTCAGACGGAAATTAACGTTCACGTCCAGACGGTGGTATGGCGGTAGCCGGTCGTTGTTCTTACTGAGATACAAGGGCACGGAATAACCCTGGTAATAGTAAAAGGAGGAGGGGGTGGAAAAGGCCGCACCGGTATTGTACAGCCATGTGGCCGAGAGGGTAAGCCGGTCATAGAAGAGCCATGAGAAGAAGACCGAAAAGTCATGGGTCCTGTCATAAAAGGCCGGGAAGGTTTTGTTCTGATAGATGCCATTGATCTTTTTGGTGGTTCTGGAGAGCGCATAGCCCACCCAGCCGGTGAATTTCCCCGTTTCTTTCTTCAGCATCACCTCGCCGCCGTAAGCCCTGGCATGACCGAAACGCAACTCCCCTTCCAGGTAAGGGTTCAGCAACATCTGCGCATGATACTCATAATCGATCTGGTTCTGCATATACTTGTAATACAACTCAAAGTTCAGATCCACTCCCAGTTTCTCAAAGAAGTCGGAAAAGCCCACCGACACCTGATCGCTCACCTGAGGGCGCAGATTTAGGGATGAGGGCAGCCATACCTCCAGTGAAGTAAAGGGACTGACCGAGTTGGTGATCTGATGGATGTTCTGCACATTGCGGTTATAGCCGGCTTTCAGGGCCATGTGACCCCGCAGCGCATAGCGGATGCCCAGACGGGGCTCGGGCCTGAAGTAGCTGTTGTAGATCTTCCCCCGTGGGTAGTCGGTCTGTTGCACCGGGGTATGATGTTCATCATACGTGTACTCGGTGGTGGGACCCATGCTCTGCCACAGGGTGGCCCGCAGTCCCGCCAGCAGGTGCCAGTGCTCTCCCGCCTCCCAGGCATATTCCCCGTACAGGTTCCACTCCAGGCTCTGCCGCTGCGGCACCACCGGCACATGGATGTTGCGGTCCGGATCGCCGTACCTGAAATTACCCGGATCGACACCGTACATACCCACGTTCAGACCCGCCCGGAGGGTGTGGCCGGGACGGAAGTACCAGGAGAGGTCCGACCGCAGTCCCGTATTCCCGATGGAGGATCTCCAGGCATCATCGTTCACCCGGGAGGTCACAAGGGTATAGTTGTACTGCCCGGTGTAAAAGGTAAAATTGGCAAACAGACGGGTGGAAAACACATGGTTCCACCGCACTGAACCTGACAGGTTCTTCCAGGCGATCCCCGAGGCATCTCCGGAGCCCTGGCCGTTGAAGTAGTTGTCTCCCCCGTAATAAAAGGAGAGATACAGCCTGTTCCGGGTATTCAGGAGGGTGTTGAGTTTCACCTGCAGATCGCCGAAGTTGACATCCTCCACCGACTGGGATTTCCGGGCCACAAACCACTTGAAATAAGAGTGCCGGCCGGCGATGAATAAAGAGCTCTTGTCTTTCACCAGCGGTGTTTCCATTGTAAAATGTGCCGCCACCAGTCCCAGATCGCCGCTCATGCCGAACTTCTTCATGCTCCCGTCACGGGTACGTATATCCACCAGCGAGGAGAGACGCCCTCCGTACTCCGCGGGCATATCCCCCTTGTAAACTTTGATGCTTTTCACCGCATCGGGGATGACGGTGGAGAAGAAGCCGAACAGATGCGTGGGATTGAACACCGGAGCATCATCTATCATGATCAGGTTCTGGTCTTTGTTGCCGCCCCGGACATAAAAGAAGGTGGAGCCGTCACCGAAAAAAGTGATCCCTGGGATCGTGCCGAGGGACTTGATCACATCGTTCTCTCCCAGGAACGCCGGCATGTTGTTGACGGCCGCCGGCCGCAGGTCCACACGACTCAGCCGTTTGTCACAACTGCTGATCTCCCGCACCTGCGGAGTGGTAACGATAACCTCCCGGATCAGGGCCGGGTCTTCCTCAAGGTTCACATCCAGCGTCTGATCACTGTCAAAAAGGATGGTCCGCCTTTGGGTCCTGTAACCCACATATGAATAGATGATCTCATGCGATCCGCCCTCCAGGGTGAGGGAGTAAAACCCGTATCCGTTGGATACCGTGCCGGTGGTGGTGCCCGCCACATATACGGTGGCACCGATGAGGCTCTCGCCATTGGCTGCATTGCGTATATACCCGCTGAGGGTGTACTTTCCCTGTTTCTTTTCTTCCGGCAAAGGGTTTTCCCGCCTTGCAGGCCGCAGCACCACCTCCCCCTCCACGACCCGGTATTCGATATTCTCTCCCGAGAACAGATCGTCAAGCACCTCACGCAGGGACTGCCCGTCTGCCGCCACAGATATCTTCTTCCGCAGGGGCAGGTATCGGTTCACATAGATAAAATGGATATCCGCAACTTTTTCGAGGGCTTTCAGGACTTTTCCCAGGGGCTTGTCTTGCACGTGCAGCGTGATCCTCTTTGCCAGGATGTCCTGCTGCGGAGCTGCACCCCCCCGGGCGGCCGGGATGACAACCAGCAGCAGACAGAGGAACAAGACAGGTCCGTACCGTTTCATACGGGAAAGATCATAAATTTTCCGGTATCATCGACATCCTTCCCCTGTGAGGATGATCTTTTCTCCCTCTTTCCGCACCTCAACACCGAGGGTGGACTGCAGGATATTCAGCACCGCCTCCAGGGGCAGCCGGTCAAAGGTGGCTGTCACCCGGCAGGATCCCAGATCACGGCCTTCTATCCTGATATCGGTATGATATACCTTATTGAGGGTCTGAACGATCACAGTCAGGAGCTCATTGTCAAAGACCATGCGGCGGGTTTTCCAGGCCAGGTAGTTCACATCCCTGTTCTCTTCTTTGATAAGTTGCTCTTTCGCGGGGATATAAACCCCTTTCATTCCCGGATCCAGGACAAGGCTTTGGGCCGGCTCCCTGCGGGGAGAGAGCGCCACCCTGCCCGTGGTCACCACCACCTCTACCGTGGAGGCCGTATCGTAGGCCATCACGTTGAAGGAGGTACCCAGATCCCTGATCAGGGCCCCGGCGGCCTCCACCTCAAAAGGCCGGGAAGCGTCGTGGATCACCTCAAAAAAAGCCTCTCCCGACAAAGCCACCCGGCGGACTTTCCCCCGGAAACGGCGGGGATACTTGAGCACAGAGCCTGCATTGAGGTAGACGCGGGAGCTGTCGGGCAGTACCACCTCTGCAGGGATGCCGGCGGTGGCGAAGGTGACAGGACGCAAAAGAGAAAGGATGGTGGCGCCGAAGATCACGGCCACCAGGACAGCGGCGGCCGCTGCCAGCCGCACGGTCATACGGCGTTTACGGAGCACCTGTAGCCGCTGTCCTTCCGAACGTGCTATACGTTCCCGGAAGGCGCGCCACTCCTCTTCCGTATCGATGTCATGCGGCGCCGTGCCTCTCCACAGCTTGCCGGCATCGTAGAAATACTGCCGGTGCGCCGCATCCTCCTCCACCCAGGCGAGGAGCTCCTGCTTCTCCTGCTCGTCAGCCTCTCCCGAATAGTAGAGGACGATCAGGTTTTCGATATGTTCATCAACTTTTTTCATCTTCTCTCATGATCATCACACATAACTCAGCCCATACCCTGATACCAGATCCGCAAAAAAGCCGACCCGGCCAGCAGGTACCAGAAAAAATAATCTTTCAGATGTTCCCGGAGGATCCTGAGCGCTTTGGTCATCTGCGCCTCCACCGTCTTGACCGAGATACCCAGTTTTTCCGAGATCTCCCTGTACTTCAGCCCTTCGAAACGGTTCAGCTCGAACACCTGCCTGCATTTCTCCGGCAGCCGGCCCAGCGCCTCTTCGATGCGCCCGGACAGCTCGCTGGTCTCGACACGGACGGCCGCGTCGTCCGCCGCCGCCATCTCCACCGTGACATCGAAGAGCGCATCCTTTTTGAACTTGCGCTGGTCACGGAGATGGTTCAGGCAGCGGTTATATACCGAGGTAAAAAGATAGGACTTTAACGAGCTATCCATATCGATCCGCTCCCTTTTCTCCCACAGATTGACGAAAACGGTGTGCACGATCTCTTTGGCGCTGTCCGCATCGCCGGTATATTTGAGGGCAAAGAGGGTCAGATCAGAGAAATATTCCCTGAACAACTTCTCAAAAGCTTTATCGTCAAGCGGTCCGCTCATGCTGGGGGTTCGTGATCATTCAGTAGTCATACAATAGTCATACAGTAGTCATTCGGTGGTCATTAGTTCGCTACGCGAACGAAATTAAGTAGTAATTAGCTCACTACGTTCGCGAAACTTACTCGCTAACGCTCGTGTAATTTGCTCCCTACTTTGTCCGCCCGAAGCCCCGGCTTGCCGGGACGGAGGCTGGATGGTCGCGAAATTATGTAGCTAATTTTCCCCATTCATTTCATTATTCCATTATTCCCTGCCTACCCTGCCTACCGGCAGGCAGGCGGCAGGCAGGCGGCAGCCAGGCGGCAGCCAGGCGGCAGCCAGGCATCATTCCAATTCACTTTTGCCTTTCTTCGTCCGACGAAGCCTCGGCGAAGTCGGATGCCTTTACTTTCACCATTTTCACTCCCGCTTTCTTCATCTCCTCCATGGCCCGGTCGATGTCACCCGGCTGCACGTCGATGCCGCGCACTGCGTCGGTGATCACGAAGGTGCGGAAGCCATGGCGTACCGCATCCAGCGCCGAGGCTTTCACACAGTACTCTGTGGCCAGGCCGCAGACATACACCTCATCCACGCCCTGCTCCCGCAGCCAGGCCGCCAGGTCCAACTCCTCCGTCTCAAAGGCCGAATAGCCGTCATCCTTGTTGCCCGTCCCCTTGGAAACGATCTTATCGACCTTCGAAATGTCCAGGTCGGGATGGAAAGCGGCTCCCGGCGTATTGCGCACGCAGTGCACCGGCCATTTTTCAAAGTGCACCGTCTGCTCCGGGTGCCAGTCGCGTGTGGCCACCACCAGATCAAAACGGTCGAGAATGCCGTTGATCACCGGCACCACCTTGTCGCCCTCCGGCACAGGCAGCGCCCCGCCGGGGCAGAAATCGTTCTGTACGTCTATGATCAGTAAAGCTTTCATGGTTTGTGGTTTGTGGTTCGTGGTCATTCAATAGTCATACGGTAGTCATACAGTAGTCATTAGTTCGCATCGCTCACGTAATTAACTCGCTACGCTCGTGAAATTTGCTCCCGATGGTCGCGAAATTAACCCCGACTGCGTCGGGATGAAATTAAGTAGTAAATAAGTAGTTATTCATAAATCATCATTCAAAAATCAAAAATCAAAATTCCTGCCTACCGGCAGGCAGGCGGCAGGCAGGCGTTATTCGGTGTTCGACATTCATCCTTCATCGTTCATCCTTCATCGTTCTTTCTATCTTCCTCCTCACCTCATCCCTCAGCCTCATCAGCCTCTCGCTGATCCCCACCTTGTACACATGAGGGTTTTCGAAGCGTTTGTGGCTGTCGTCGAGCGTGGCCATCCTCTCTTTCGCATAGATGGCGATCTCCTGCACCGGCACCTGCGGCACCGTGACCTCCCCGCTCTGCATCACGGGATTGAGGAGCCGTTCATACCGGAACCCTTTCACGTTCTTGTGTTTCTCCGGAAAGAGCGGGTGATAGAACACCTCCACAGCCCTGCTCTCCTCTTCCAGGATGATGGCATCACCGCCGAAGAGCTGTTCACCGTTGGTGAAACGCAGGATATTCTTCCTCCCGGGCAGCGTCATCTTCTGGATGTTCTCCGACAATTTCATCACCGGCGTGCCGTTGTGCACCGCTATCTTGTACACCCCGTCGAGGGCAGCGTCGGGATGGCCGGTGACCAGGCGTGTGCCCACGCCAAAGGAGTCGATGCGGGCCTCCTGCTCCTCGAGGCTTCGGATGATGATCTCGTCGAGCTGGTTGGAAGCGACGATCCTTACATAGTCCAGCCCCGCCTCGTCCAGCATCCTGCGGGCTTTGCGGCTCAGATAGGCCAGGTCGCCCGAGTCGAGGCGTATGGCCAGCAGCTTTTTGCCGCGGGCCTCCAGCTCCTTGGCCACCGCGATGGCGTTGGGCACACCCGAGCGGAGGGTGTCATAGGTATCCACCAGCAGGACACAGTGGTCCTCATACAGCTCTGCATATTTGCGGAAGGCGGTCAGCTCGTCGGGGAAGCTCATGATCCACGAATGGGCCATGGTGCCGGTGGCTTCGAGGCCGAAGAGCAGCGACGCTGCCACGTTGGATGTGCTGTCAAAGCCCCCTATGACGGCAGCCCGCGCCGCCTGCAACGACGAGAGGCCCTGGGCCCGCCGCATGCCGAAGTCGCTGATCAACGCCTCCGGTCCCGCCGCCTCCCGTATGCGCGAAGCCTTCGTGGCAATCAGCGACTCGAAGTTGAGCATGTTGAGCAGCAGCGTCTCCACCACCTGCGTCTCCATGATGCTGCCCTCCACACGCACCACCGGCTCGTTGGGGAAGATCACCTCCCCCTCCCGCACCGAGAAGAGATCCCCCCGGAAACGGAACTCCTCCAGGTACTTCAGGAAAGCATCCCGGAAGCCCCGCCGTGCCAGGTAGTCCAACGCCTCCTTCGGGTAGGAAAAATCTTTCAGCAGGGAGAGAAGGTTCTCCAGCCCGGCGAAGATCACATACCCTCCCTCAAAAGGGTTGCTGCGGAAGAAATAATCAAAGACGGCCGTGCCGTCCTTCTTCCCCTCCAGGTAATACCCCTGGATCATCGTCAGCTCGTAGAAGTCGGTGTAGAGACCGGTAAGGGAAGGTGGTAAGATCGATGTTGGTTCGTGGTTCATGGTTGGTGGTTGGTGGTTGGTAGTAAAATTATAGTAAAATCATGAAGGAGGCAAATCGGTCCGCATCTCGTGGCCGGAAAGATCTTTCGCAATTCTTAAGGACCTTGTTTATGAGTAATGACGCCTTCGTTACCTGCAACGATGAAGCGATAACAACTCCAAACCACAAACCTCAAACAGCTTCCTTTGCGGTTCTCTGTGCGCTTCTTTGCGTCTCTCTGCGTGAAGCCTTCACTTTTAATCCCGAAAAACAGCAAATGCTGCAGTTGCGCATTTGCGTAGTTTTTCGAGGATCCTCGCAATTCTAATGTATTAGAATTGCGGGACCTTAGCGCACTTTTAACTTCCAACTCCACACTCAAACCTCCAAACTCCACACTCAAAAAATAGGTATTTATATATCTATTTAATTACCTATTTTAACACCTATTTAAATAGGTATTTTTACGCTTCTGACATTCAAAACAAGAAAAAATCTTTGCCACCCGACATGTCATGTCGTAAAAAATAATTTTCATTTCCCTTTCCTTTGTCCCCGAACAAATTATTTCTAACCACAAAAAGGAAATGGTATGAAAAAAATTATTATTTCACTGATTATTGTTTTTGCATTTTCAAACATCTATGCAGGGCCAAATTCAAGCACATTGGAAAATAGTCCTTTGGTAGAAAATGTTACAAATCAAGATCACGAGGTCTTTGTGTACAAACTCTATCCCACACAAAAACATGTGGAACTTCATCAAATTAAACACCCGCAATGGACAAATGTGGCAAGTGCAGTTCGATGTAGAAGGGGATAATCAAATTGAAACCTTTTTAAGTTTATTCCCTCTTGTCAGCAAAGAGAAAGAATAACGGCAGATTTGCACTTTATCCTACCCAAAATATGTGGACATTCATACTCCTTGATCAGATTGACGGCAGGACGTGGCAGGTTCAATGGTCTATTGAGCCAGAAAACAGAGGTATATTCCAAATAAAATAAAAGGTGAAAATTAAAAACTCATTCACCGTATACTACTTATAAATAGTTCCTCTGCATTTTAGGAAAAATCTACCATTCAAACCTCATATAGGTTGCCATTTAAGGAATATTTCATAACTTTATTGGTTGAAATATTTCTACTCAAAAAAATAAGAGAGACCTGACAGCCTGCAAATATCGAATGTAAGGGAATGGAACTCGCGATATATAACCATAGTGAGATACAAACAAAATGAAAAAGTTTTTAGATAACAATTTTTTATTACTTTCGTAAAAAACACTACTATGGAACTCACAGAAAGTATGATAAAAAATAACCCAATAGCATATTCAAGTACAAAACAAAAATTGCTTGACGCAGCTAAGCAAATATTATTGGATACTTTGGAAGAATATATTAAAGAAAATAATTTATCTCCAGATGAAATTGCCGAAGTAAAAAATTATATTGAAGAAGCTTATTCAGAAAAAAAAGCAGCATATTTTCTGGAAGATAAGCTTATTGATTTATCAACTTATTTGAACTATTCTTTAAATTTTGCTTTAAATAATAAAACCGAAAAAAAGCCTAATAAGGATATTCTAAAAACTTTCTCAAGAATTTTTTATTATCGTAATAAGAAACATGTATTAACTCATGAGCGATACTGAAGATTTAGTGCCTAACGAAGAATCCTCCAAAAAACAAGATTCTAATCCAAAACTAAAAGTCAGTAGTGTCTTAGAGGATTTGGAAATGATTGCCTTGCAGAAAGGTACCAGCGGCATAGATATCAATTCTTTTAATGATGAGCAAAAAAATAAGCTCCTTGAGATTCTAAGAACAAATGAAGAAAATGCTTTTGATTATCATAAAAAAAGAATCGATGCCATTAGAGATATTGAATTAAAAAGAATTGATGCTTCCATCGTAAATCAAAAATCACTCAGGATTCTGATTTATAGTGTAGTAATAGCAGTACCCGTTATAACGCTTTTAATCCTTTTTTACAAAGAAAACTACTTTATTCCTTGGCTAACATTTCTGACAGGATTAATCGGAGGTGTTGGAATAAGTAAAATTTTACCCTCCCTCTATAAGACACCTTCATCCGATAATCCTATAAATAATAATGAAGATGAGTGATTTTTTCCTTACTTATCAAAACAACTTCCCCTGCCCGTAATTCTTTTTGTCCGGGGGTTCGGCGGCTTTGGGGGCTGCCTGTTCTTTTTCCCCGGGATAGATATTCTTTGTTTTACTCCGGTCCTCCTGGTATTTCTCCCACACCTCTTTGAGGCGGCGGAGGTGGGTGTCCATGTCCCATCCCGGGGCGAGGCGGTCGTAGGCTTCCAGGACGAGGCGGCGGGTGCGGTATTCGCCGTAGCGGCGGATCTCTTTCTCTTTGAGCACGCGGAAGGTCTCGCCGGGGAAGTCGTCGCCATATACCTCCTGCGGGTCGAGGATGTAGCGCAGCTCGTCGCGGGTGAGGCCGTAGAGGAGGGCGTAGTAGGCATCAAGCTCTGCCCGCAGCAGAGCACGGCGCTCCTCGTCCCATTTGAAGGGCGGCAGGGGACAGCCGGCGTCGTAATGCAGCAGGTCGTCGTCGCTCCACCCCTCCCGCTCCATGGGGGAGTGCCAGTGGATCTCGGGGTAGGCCGCCGCCCACGAAGGCACCTGCCAGGGATGACCGCCCGTCGCCCGGCGGTTCTCCCGCCATTGCGCCAGCAAAGCCGCCCGCAACTTCCCGTCCGCCTCCCGCCAGAGATCGTCGGCTAAAACTTTTATATCATATGAGAGGTACTGTAATTCAAATATTTTTGGAATTAATTCAATAAAAGAATTTGTAAATATAATTGGAAGCAGAAGAGGCAATTGCTTAACATAAAAGAATGTCATAGAAGTACCCGCAATCTTCTGCCTTGTCACATAATCAAAACAAATAGTATTAAAATTGCCTAATAGCACTGCTGTCCAAAATAAATTTACGCAATAAAAAGCACGCCTGACACTCAATTAGTTCAGGTCTAAAAATACCAAATTTTCAAAACAATCCCCCACATCTTTCAAAACAATAACTAAAGTTTCGCAGAAGTATAAAATGTTAAAGAACAGCAAAATATAAGAGAAAAAAGCAGCATGATTGTTTTGCTAATGCACTATGATTAAGTATATTAGCATATGTTTCCAAACACAACAACCA
>JALVJE010000139.1 GCA_027028505.1 Bacteroidales bacterium | reverse complement strand
ATGTATGACATGCACAACCTGCATGACACAGGCACTTACAGCTACAAGGGGAGATGGCTGATGCTGGACCAGATCATCCTCTCCTACCCTTTCCTGCTGGACCGGGAAGGATGGCACACCCCCTACACCGGAGGCCATATCTTCTCAGAGGAGTGGATGATGTATGACAACCCCAAGGCAGGCAGGCTTGTGCCCAACCGCACCTACGGGGGAAAGAACTATTTCGGTGGCATCAGCGATCACCTGCCGGTGTACTGCACCCTTGAGAAGAGATCCCTCAACGAAGGAAAGAAAAAAAGAAGAAAACGAAGAAGATAACTTTCCCGTCCCGGGAGGAGAATACGGAGGGATAACAGATGGATTTCAAACTGATCTCGGACTATGCGCCTACGGGCGACCAGCCGGAGGCCATACGGCAGCTCACGGAGGGGATCCGGGAGGGACGCCGTTACCAGACACTGCTGGGCGTCACCGGCTCGGGGAAGACCTTCACCATCGCCAACGTCATCGAGCAGGTGCAGCGGCCCGTGCTGGTGCTCAGCCACAACAAGACCCTGGCAGCCCAGCTCTACAGCGAGTTCCGCCAGTTCTTCCCCGACAACGCCATAGAGTACTTCGTCTCCTACTACGACTACTACCAGCCCGAGGCCTACCTCCCCGTAACGGACACCTACATCGAGAAAGACCTCTCCATCAACGACGAGATAGAGAAACTGCGGCTGAGCACCACCTCTTCCCTCCTGTCGGGCCGCCGCGACGTGATCGTCGTATCGTCGGTATCCTGCCTCTACGGCATCGGCAACCCGCAGGATTTCTATGACCATACGGTCAAGGTGAAGAAAGGCCAGACGCTGAACCGCAACCTCTTCCTGCGCCAGCTGGTAGATGCCCTCTACTCCCGCAACGAGACGGACTTCCAGCGGGGCACTTTCCGCGTGCGGGGCGACACGGTGGACATCCATCTCGCCTACGGCGATATGGCCTACCGCATCGTCTTCTGGGGCGATGAGATCGAAGAGATAGAGGCTTTCGACCCCCTCAACGGCCAGACCCTGGAAAAGGCGGAAGAGGTGACCATCTTCCCCGCCAACATCTTCATCACCTCCAAGGCACGCATGGAGGAGGCCCTTTTCATGATCGAACGCGACATGGAGGCCCAGGTGGCCTTCTTCAAGGAGATCGGCAAGCATGAGGAGGCTCACCGTCTGAAACAACGGGTGAGCTACGACCTGGAGATGATCCGCGAACTGGGCTATTGCAGCGGCATAGAGAACTATTCCCGCTATTTCGACGGCCGTCCTCCCGGCACACGGCCTTTCTGTCTGCTGGACTACTTCCCCGACGATTTCCTGACGGTCATCGATGAGAGTCATGTCACCCTCCCCCAGATACGGGCCATGTACGGGGGCGACCACTCCCGTAAGCAGGTGCTCGTGGAGTACGGCTTCCGCCTGCCGGCAGCCATCGACAACCGTCCGCTGAAGTTCGAGGAGTTCGAGGAACTCACGGGACAGATGATCTTCGTGAGCGCCACACCGGCCGAATACGAGCTGGAACGCTCGGAAGGGATCATCGTCGAGCAGGTGATACGTCCCACCGGCCTCCCCGACCCTGTGATCGAGGTGCGGCCCACCCTCAACCAGATTGACGATCTCATTGAAGAGATACGTAAAAGGACCGCCCGCGATGAGCGGGTGCTGGTGACCACCCTCACCAAACGCATGGCCGAAGAACTGACCACCTACCTGGTGAAGCTGGACATCCGCAGCCGTTACATCCACTCCGACATCGACACCCTGGAACGTGTGGAGATCATGGACGGTCTGCGCAAAGGCACCTTCGATGTGCTGGTGGGTGTCAACCTGCTGCGGGAAGGGCTCGATCTGCCGGAGGTGTCGCTGGTGGCCATCCTCGACGCCGACAAGGAGGGATTCCTGCGGTCGGCCCGCTCACTGACACAGACGGCCGGCAGAGCCGCCCGCAACCTGAACGGCACCGTGATCATGTATGCCGATAAGATCACCGACTCGATGCGCAAGACCATCGACGAGACCAACCGGCGCCGTGAGAAACAACTGCGCTACAACAAGGAGATGGGCATCACCCCGCGGCAGATCGTCAAGAGCGGCGAATCCATCATGGCCGGCATACAGATGAAAACGGGCGGGAAAGCCTATGTCGAAAGCGACAGGGTCAATGTGGCCGCCGACCCGGTCATCCGCTACATGGACCGCAAAGCCCTGGAACAGGCCATCAAAAAGACCCGCAAAGCGATGGAGGAGGCAGCCGCCGAACTCGACTTCATCCAGGCCGCCCGCTACCGCGACGAGCTGGAAGAGCTGGAGAAATTGGTTCAGAGTTCATAGTTCCAGGTTCCAGGTTTCAGGTTTCAGGTTTCAGGTCCCGAAAAACAGAAAATCTTCGATTTTCGTTGTTTTTCGAGCCCGTCCGACTGGCGTCAGCCGGGCGGGGATGCTCGAAATGATTACAAAATCGAAGATTTTGATCATTTCGGCATTCCAGGTTCCTTCGAACTTCGAGCATCAAGCTTCGAGCATTAAAAAACCCCCACCGTTTCCGGCAGGGGTTCAGTTCATTTGTTTTTCGTATGTACTTTATCCCAGATAGGATTTCAGGAGTTTGCTGCGGGAGGTGTGACGCAGACGGCGGATGGCTTTCTCCTTGATCTGACGGACGCGTTCGCGTGTCAGACCGAATTTCTCGCCGATCTCTTCTAGCGTCATCTCCTGCACCCCTATACCGAAGAAGAGTTTGATGATGTCCTTCTCACGTTCGGTGAGGGTGGCGAGAGCTCTTTCTATCTCGCGCGTCAGGGACTCATTCATCAGGTTCTTGTCGGCATTGGGGGAATCGTTGTTGGGTAAGACGTCGAGGAGGCTGTTATCCTCTCCCTCCACAAAAGGAGCATCCACCGACACGTGGCGTCCGGAGACGCGGAGGGTGTCGGAGACTTTCTCCTTGGGCAGATCCAACGCATCGGCCAGCTCCTCGGTGGTGGGAGTACGTTCATACTCCTGCTCGAATTTGGAGAAGGCCTTGTTGATCTTGTTGAGCGATCCCACCTGGTTGAGCGGCAGACGCACGATACGCGACTGTTCGGCCAGTGCCTGGAGGATCGACTGACGGATCCACCATACGGCATAGGAGATGAACTTGAAGCCGCGTGTCTCGTCGAATTTCTCTGCCGCCTTGATCAGACCGAGGTTACCCTCGTTGATCAGGTCGGGAAGGCTCAGCCCCTGGTTCTGGTACTGCTTGGCCACAGATACCACGAAACGCAGGTTGGCTCTCGTAAGCTTTTCCAGAGCCTCACGATCGCCTTTTTTGATCCGCTGCGCCAGTTCTACCTCTTCCTCAACACTGATTAACTCCTCTTTTCCGATCTCCTGCAGGTACTTGTCCAGTGATGCACTTTCCCTGTTGGTGATCGATTTGGTGATCTTTAATTGTCTCATAATTTACCCCAAAACATTTGTTACAAAATTACGCCTTTATATTTTAAAACGCAACTATTTATCCCAGATTACGCATTAGGAAGCTGAAACTTAGCTGAACTAATGCGTTAGCTGGGGTTAACCCCGATCTAGGAGTTCACGGTTTTGGTGTAAGCCAAAACCGATGAAATCCTTAATCGATCAGCAATGAAAAGCGCTTGCGATTTTCTAT
>JALVJE010000138.1 GCA_027028505.1 Bacteroidales bacterium | reverse complement strand
GGGAGGGCTGGGTAATACATTGATATTACACTAAAAGGTTATTTATGCAAAAAAATCCTTTTTTACTGTTGCTCTTCTTCCTGGCCGTGCTTCCGGCATGTAACCGGTCCCGGCAGGAGAAACAAAGTCCCAATGTACTGTTCCTGTTCGTGGATGATCTGCGCCCGGAGTTGCGGTGTTATGGCGACACCCTTCTGAAGACGCCGAACATGGACCGGCTGGCCGGAGAGGGGATCCTGTTCCGCAATGAATTTGTTACGGTGCCCACCTGTGGCGCCTCGCGGTACGGTCTGTTGACAGGTCTGCTACCCCGTTCCCGGACAGCTCTCACCAATGACGCCTGTCGTCGTCTGATCGCAGAGGCTCCGGAAGGGAAGGCGCCGGAGACCTTCATAGCGCGGTTGCGGAGGCACGGCTATTATACGGTAGGCATCGGCAAGATCAGCCACTACGCTGACGGCCTTCTCTATCCCTATAACGGATCGCCCGGAGGGGCTCCCCGGGAACTGCCCCATAGCTGGGACGAGATGTTGTTCGATGCAGGGAAGTGGGGCACCGGCTGGAATGCCTTTTTCGGCTATGCCGACGGTACCAACCGCAATGCCCTGAAAGGTCATGTGAAGCCTTACGAGTGTGCCGACGTGGAGGATGAGGGCTATCCCGACGGACTGACAGCCCGCCTGGCCCGGCAAAAACTGAACGAGCTGGCAAAACGGGACGGACCATTCTTCCTCGCCGTTGGTTTTTTCAAGCCGCATCTGCCTTTCAATGCTCCGAAAAAATACTGGGATCTCTATGACGAGTCCTCTCTGCCGCTGACCCCCTCGCCGGATATTCCTGCAGATGTCAACCCGGCCAGTCTGCACAACAGCGGTGAGCTCAATGCTTACAAAGCGGGTGAGGAGCATCCTTCGCTGACACATCCCGTATCGGATGCTTATGCCCGGAAACTCCGGCATGCCTATTTTGCTGCGGTGAGCTATGTGGATGCTCAGGTGGGGAAAGTGCTGCACACCCTCGACAGCCTCGGCCTGGCCGATAATACCATCGTCATCCTGTGGGGAGATCACGGCTGGCATCTGGGAGATGACCGGGTGTGGGGCAAACATACGCTCTTCGGGTGGGCCCTGCGCAGCACTTTCATGATGCGCGTGCCGGCGATGGAAAAAGGTGCGGTATGCGACCGGGTGGTCAGTTCGCTCGATGTCTATCCCACGCTGATGGATCTGTGCGGCATCGAAGATCCCCTGCCCGGCGACGGCCGCAGCCTGGTGCCTCTGCTGCATGACCCACAGAATGCTGCTTGGGAAGACCGGGCCTGGAGCTATTTCCGTCAGGGGATCTCCCTCCGTACGGAACGCTATCGCCTTACGCATTATTTCCGGAAGGCACAACCGGTAACAGAGCTGTATGACCACCTGACCGATCCTTATGAGAACAGGAACATCGCCGCCGAAAACCCGCAGCTCACAGACAGCCTCATGAAGATCTGGGAGATGGGGAATACGGGAGTGTATGGGAAATGAATGATTGAATGCCTTGCCCGACGAAGTCCCGGTCCCTGAGTGATTGCGTCTTGGCCACCGAAGGCTTGCCGAAGGAGGCAGCAATCATACCGAAGGGCGGGACGAAGGCGGGATTGAATGATTGAATGCGTGAAAACTACTTACTACAAACTACGAACCACGAACCACAAACCACCAACTCGATACTCCAAACTCGATACTCAAAACTATTTTCTATCTTTGAATAACCCTAACCAATAACCCATTGCCATGAAAAAATATCTGTTTTTCCTGATCTTCCTTCCTTTCTTCTTTTCCTGCCAGACGCAGCAAAAGGATGAACAAACCCCTCTGAACAACAGTCTGGGGAATCTCTATTCCCTCACGGAGGCACAGTCGCGTTCGATCTCTCCGGAGAATTTCACCGGGGAGAAAGGCAAGGGAGGGATGGCTACCCTTGAGGAGGGCAGTGCCGCCCATGCCGCCAGCGAGCTGGGTCAGGGTTGGAAGGTGAACCCTTACATTGACATCCCTCCGGGAGATACCTTCACCCTGGCCGACATCGAGGGTCCCGGCGTGATCCGGCATATCTGGATGACCCCTACGGGGGAGTACCGCATGATGATCCTTCGTATTTACTGGGATGATGAGACTAACCCGTCGGTGGAGGCGCCCGTGGGTGATTTCTTCCTTACCGGCTGGGGTCAGGGCAACGAGCCCCGCATCACCTCGCTGGCCATGTGCGTCAACCCGCGCAGCGGCTTCAACAGCTACTGGCAGATGCCTTTCCGCAAACACTGTCGTATCACCATGGAGAATATCAGCGAGAAAAAAGGAGCCCATCTCTATTATCAGATCGACTACCAGCTCACCAAAGTGCCGGAGGATGCTGCCTATTTCCATGCTCAGTTCCGGCGGGTCAATCCTCTGCCCTTCAAGCAACCTTATACCATCGTGGATGGTATCAAAGGCAAAGGGCAGTACGTGGGCACTTACCTCTCGCACGGCGCTTTCAGCAAATGGTGGTGGGGAGAAGGGGAGATCAAGTTTTTCATCGACGGCGACAAGGATTTCCCCACCATCTGTGGCACGGGCGAGGAGGATTATTTTTGCGGATCGTATGGCTATGAGATGGTGGATAACGGAGGTCCCGACGGCCGGGATTCCTATACCGAGTTCACATCACCCTACACCGGTTTCTATTATGTGCGGGGTGCTTTCGGTAAGTATCGTAACAGGATCGGGGAGTACCGCTGGCACATCACCGATCCCATCCGTTTTGACCACGACCTGAAGGTGACCATCCAGGCCCTGGGATGGAAAGAGGGGGGACTGTACAAACCCCTGCAGGACGATATGTCGTCGGTGGCCTACTGGTACCAGATGGAACCGCACAACCCTTTCCCGCCGCTGCCTAGCCGGGATGAACTGGAGATCACACCGGAATAAGGAGTAAGGAGAGGTTGATCATCGTGAACTTATCTCTGCGAAACTTAGCGGTTCCTTTGCGAAGCTTTGCGTAACAACATAAAGATCAATATGAAAAGTGTTACGCAGAGAGCCGTTGAGAAGCGCCAGGGATCGCAAAGAGGTGTAAGATATTGAGACTTTTCAGACTCTTCAGACTCTTTGACTTTTTAGACTTTTAGACTTTTAGACTTCTTTATTTCAATAACTCCTCCAGCTTCATCTTCAGATCTGCGAATTTTTCCTCACTGAAGCCTATCTCCACCCGGGCGATCTTCCCCTGTTTGTCGATGATGTACATGCTGGGATAGCCGTTGATCTTGTATTGCCGGTCCACCTGGGGCTGTGTGAGGATGATGTCGTAGGAGACGTTCCTTTTCTCCAGGAACCGCTTCAGGTTGGGCAGGCTGCGGGGCTGGTTGTCCACCGAGTTGAGGCCGAAGATCTTCAGTCCCTCATCTTTTTTCTCCCTGTACAGCTCCGAGAGAGCCGGCACTGCACGCACACAGGGCGGACAGTGGGTGTACCAGAAATCGAGGATGATCACGTATTTGCCGATATAGTCCTTCAAGGCAAAAGGATCACCGCTGCCGTAAAATTTGCCGGTGAAAAGGGGGGCTTTTTCGCCCGTATGCAACATTTTTTCCAGGCGGGCCGCCTCCGAGTTGCCACTTTCCTGTTCCACGGGATTGTCAGCCAGTACCTGTTTCTGTTTTTCCCGGAGCTGTTGTACGTCGGTCTGGTCAAAAGTGTGATCACTGAAGAACAGCTCATCGGCGAAGGTCTGGTCTTTGCTCTTCCCTTCCAGACGGGCATACAGGGGAGCATACGTTTCGGGATCCAGCAGATAGAGCTGATCGCTGGAAACCTGTCCTTCCTTTTTTCGTATCCGCAGGGCAATGTATTTTTTCCCGTTCACGGTGGTGTCGTTGGCAGTGACCGTGACGCCGGGTGTGGCAGCGAGCTGCTGCAGCCTGCCGGGATCCAGGAAAATATCGATCCAGTCCACATCGGAGATGAAAGGCTGGGTGAAGTGCGGGTAAAGGATCGTGGTCTTTTTCGGGGGGATGGCCAGGTAAAAATTACCCTGGTCGTAGATCATGTTGTAAGGACGGTAATAGTTGTTCACCCAGACATAGCCGTGACGCAGGGTGTCGCTCTCCTCCCGGACCGCCCACACCTCATAAGGGGTGACAATGGTGTCGGGCGACCAGGAATATTTGGCTTTCTCCGTGACCTTGTAGTGGATCGTCCGGTGAGCGTTCATCTGTTTTTCAATGCCGGGGAGGAGATCCCGGGGGTGGGGATGGCAGCCCCAGAGCAGGAGAGCCGTAAGAAGAGAAAGTATGGCGTATTTTTTCAATGTTTCAATGGTTTTATCGGGTTAATGATTCATTGTGGGTTGTCTCCTGCATTTCCTGTTTCTTATCTTCCAGGTATTTCAGATGAAAATAGATGAGTATGGGGAAGATAACGAGGAAGGGCAACAACAATGCATTTGCCAGCGAATCCAGGATGAGGTAGAGAGGGTTGTCCATCATGGCCATCTTGCTCAAGGCTTCTGTAGCGCCCGACCCGGGATGCAGGATCGACCGCAGAAAAGTGCCTGCTGCCGGGGCCATGGCCAGGAGTCCCAGGATGGTCGCGGCCACGCCGTAAAGCAGCAGGAACAGGAGGGTGTAGGCCATCACGTTCCAGAAATCCTGCAACACCAGCCGGAAGCTGCGGCCTATGGTGGCAAAAACGCCGGTATCTTCGATCAGCATGACAGAGGTTACCGGCATGAGGCTTACCCCCAGGAAAACAAATGCCACCAGTGCCCCGATGATGAGGGCGAAGACCCCGAGGGTCGTCCCCATGACAATGATGAAGTAACTGACAAGGACTACAAAAAGATATTTCGGATAATGATACCGCATCATGGTGCCCAGGATGCTCATCACACTTTTTTCAGGTTCCAGGTAACGGCCCAGAACAAATGAGGTGAGAAACAAATATTCAAAAGAGATAAAGATCCATATGAACAGCAGGTAGGGCACCAGGGCTTTCAGATAAGAGCCTATGGCGGCCGGATCTGCCAGGCTATTCATGAGATTCTCCAGCTCCCCTTTGAATACATAGGTGGCAACAGCCTGTGAAAAGATCGTTAAAAGAAAGCTGTAGAAAAAGAGCCAGCCGAAATAACGCTTAAAGATCTCCCACAGATTACTGAAAAGAAGGTCCAGATTGGTGCGCTGATAAAAAGGAAATGCTTTGTAGTCCATACGTTTTTCAGATTGGTTAGGATCGGCCGTAAAAATAGGGGGGATTTCTCAAAAAGCCAAAAGAAGAAATACCCGATGCCTTAAAAGGTTGGTGAGAAAATTTTTTGTTATGAACGCTCTCAGGTGTTTTCTCGTTCCCGGTATCTCATAGCGTTTATTGAAGCAGTTTTTCGATCTCCATGATCAGGGCCTCTCCATTGCTGGGTCTTTTCGCATTCTTACTGACCACCTTGCCATCCCTGTCGATGAGTACGTAATGAGGAATGCCCGAGATCCCGAACATCCCGCCCAGTTCGTTCCAGGCATCCCTGTTGACATAATAATGGTCTCCCGTGAGTTTCATCTGCTTGATGAACTCTTCCCATTTCTTTTCGGGCGAACTGCTGCTGCAGAGATAAACAAAGGCCACATCGCGGTCTTTCAGTCTTTTCTGGAGTTCCAGGGAATAAGGCATTTCGTCGCGGCAGGGTCCGCACCAGGTGGCCCAGAAATCCAGGTAGATCACTTTGCCTTTGTGCTTGTGCACGATCTTCAGGAGGAGGGAGTCCCCGCTCGTGGTAGTCTCCTTGGTAAGCAGGGAATCAATGTAAAAAGGTTTGCGCAGCTCTGCCAGGAGTTGTTGGTATTTCAGTTCCAATCCATCCCGGAACTTCTCATTTCCGAGGCGGTCAAGAGCTTCCGGAACGATTATCTTAAGGTAGGTAGTGTCCGTATTCTCGATCTGATAGTTGAGGTGCTGAGCTGTATGAAAAGTCAAAAGTCCCGGGATCGGGATCTTCTTAAAATAAGCTTCCTCCCTTTTCATGAAAATGTCCCTTTGTAAATATGTTATCATATTCTTTTGCTCATTAAAAAATGCATTCAAAATTGTTGTTTCTTTTTCGTCCAGCTTTTTACCTTCCTGCAGCCGGGTACGGATCTTTCCGATCTCCGGAGGAAAGCTGTCCATTTTCTCGGCAAGTATCTCCAGCATGTGCGTCGGAGTGAACGTAATGGCATTGAGTGTATCCGTTTCGTGCATCCGGTGGGTAAAATACATTTCCAGTTCATAAACATAGTCTCCAAAAGAGGAAGAGATAATCTCTTTGTTAAGATCGACAGGATAACGATACACAAAACTGAAACAACTGTCCGGAAGTTTGAAAAAGAATGGATTGATCCCTAAAGACATAGGATGCATCCATCTGTATCGCATAAGGCTATTCAGATAATCATAGGTTGTCTCATCCTTCAGCCATTTAGAGAAGTTCCGGCTCAGTTCGTGTTCTTTTTGAAACTTACCGGCCCTTTGTAGCTCTTCCTCATGTTGTTTTGTTTTGTAGGCTTTATATACGGAACAACTGTCTTTTTTAATATGACTCTGATCTGCATACGCTTCTTTTCTTGCAATAGCATGCTGTTTTTTGTCCCACAGATTCATGTCATGACAGGCATCCGCATCGTCTCCCATAAAGAGAATGGTATTTTCAATATCAGCCGGATCGTAAATGATCAGTAAACTGTCTCCCGGATGAACGAATAGAGTTACCAGGTTTTTATGTATCAGGTAAATGTCCTGTCCGTAGAATTTCGGGATGGTGATCTCAAAGCGGCCGTCATCATCTATACTGGCGATATAGGTCAGCTGATCATTATAAATAATATTATTTACCACAAACTGAAAAGTTCGGGGTGTCCCAGCAGTGACCGGGTGTATATATCCCTGGATGAACACATCATGGGTATTCCTGCTTCCGTACCGGTTTTGTGGCCGGTAAACCGCCCGGGTACGGTCGAGGGTGTATTTTCTAAAAGACGCATTGTTCTTACTGACCTCCCAAAGATCATTTCCAACGGGCCTGAAAACATACCGGTTCAGATGTCCGCCGTTTTTTGCATCGATGGTAAAAGTGTTGTCTTTGTATATGATGTTCCGATAATTCCAGAAAGCATTGTCGGCGATGAGAAATTTATCATGGATGCCGAAAGCCCAGTATTCGCTCCCGTCGGTACCGAACCAGTTGCCTTTTAGGTAGGGAGGAAGGGCTGCCGGGGCGATAAACATCGTGTCGCCCGTCTCAGGTGAACGCTTGTATATGTTCCTTTCCCCTTTTTTATCTCTGATCTCTATGTGGGTGGGAGTGACCATCGTGATCTCTGCCAGGATCTTTTCTTTGGGGTTCATGATGGCTAATCCTGTACTGGTCTTTCCGAAAAGGGGATTTTTTATCTTTTGTTTTCCGATCAATACCAGGGCCGGTGCCAGGGAAACCGCTTCTTCGTTTTTCCCATCTGTAGTGTACCAGGCGCCTGCCAATGTATCTGGCAGCTCTTCAGGAACATAGTTCTTATCCGCAGGCCGGTGTTTCAGGATCACGGGGCGTTGTCCCTTTTCAGCAAAGAGGATGTGATCCTTCCCATCTTTTTTCAGATCGATCCATTTGTCCGTTTGACCCGCCGACAAGTGCAATGAAAAACCATCCTTGTTTTTCGTTATACTCTGCATTTTACAGGGTTTTCCCCCTATCACCAGTGTACCGTGTCCGTATGACATCCGTTCCTCATTCTTTCCGTCGGTTGTAAACCATTGTCCGCCAAATGTCCGGACAAAACCCGCCGGATCGGACGTTCGTACATTGGGATAGTCGGAATCGCTTTTATACAAGTTGCCGTACTGGCCGTAATATCCCACCAGGGTGTATCCCTCCGACCATTTCTTGAAATAGAACATCATCGCTTTGCCCTCCTCGTTCACCCCTGTGAACCGGTATTCCTCACCCCAGGGATGGTTGAAGTGGATTATATCTATCAGCTTATATTTCTTGTGGCGGAAAGATAAGGTATCTCCGGAAAGATCGAATTGCAGGGTGTTTTTTCCATCGGTGGTATACCAGGAATGACGCAGAAAGTCAGGAATCCCGTCCGCAGATAGTTTCTTACTATTATGGGGCTCCTTCACCCTCCCGTAAATAACCACCTGACCTCCCGGCCGCACCATCCGAATCGTATCCTCTGCCAGGAACTGAACGGAAAAGGTTATGGTGTCCCCCCGGTCCATCACCGCCCGTATCAGGTAAAGAGAGTCTCGGTGACGTATCTCGTCGTATCGGCAGGCCTGGTAAAAATATTCTATGAAATCGGGACGGATCAGGATCCCGTTGTATTCACTTTTGCCAGCAGGTGCGAACCATTCTCCGTAGATCTTATCGGGAAGGCGATCGTTTTTAAGCTGCTGTGCGTTTACCGGAAAGGCCAGACCGAGGAGCACTGACCATAAAAGAAAATGCTTCATGAGGGGAAAATAGAGTTTTTATGGCACAAATGGTACAACAAAAATAAGGATATTTTTTTAAAAAACAATCTGTTTTCTTGCTTCCTTCTCCCTGTTCTCCTGTATTGTTTTTATCTTTACCACACGAGAATACTTTCTGTATTATTTTATTTTTACTTACCGAAATGAAAAAAATAACCTTTGTTTTCCTTTTTTCCCTGCTGATCACTCCGTTGGTTTTTTCACAGCAGCGTTATACGGCCGACTGGGCTTCGCTGGATGCCCGGCCGGTAGCACCCTGGTTCGCCGATGCCAAGTTCGGTATCTTTATTCACTGGGGTGTCTATTCGGTGCCGGCCTGGAGCCCCAAAGGCACGTACTCCGAATGGTACCAGTACTGGCTGCAGGAGAAAAAGGTGTTCGGTAACGGAAAATACACCGGTACCGAGGTGTATGACTACCATGTGAAACGCTTCGGCAGCGACGTGACCTATTACGATCTGGCCAAATATTTTAAAGCTGAGTTGTACGATCCGGAGGCCTGGGCCGACCTCTTCGTGCGTGCCGGCGCCAGATACATCGTGGTCACCTCCAAGCATCACGACGGATATACCATGTGGCCCAATCCCCAGGCCAACGACCGGGGATTTCCCTGGAACAGCATGGACATCGGTCCCCACCGCGACCTGCTGGGTGAGCTGGAACAGGCTGTGCGGAAAACGGATATCAAATTCGGGATCTACTATTCGCTGTATGAATGGTACCATCCTCTCTGGATCGCAGACAAGGAGAAGTTCGTAACGCAACACTTCTTCCCGCAGTTCAAGGATCTGATCAATAAATACAAACCCGACATCATCTGGCCCGACGGGGAGTGGATGATGACGGCGGAGCGGTGGCACACCCCCGAACTGCTGGCATGGCTCTTCAACGACTCGCCCGTGGCACAGACCATCGTCATCAATGACCGCTGGGGCAAGGGATGCCGCCAGAAGCACGGAGGTTACTACACCACCGAATACAAAGCCGGTGCCACCTTCGACAAGCCATGGGAGGAGTGCCGCGGCATGGGCTTCTCGTTCGGATACAACCGCGCCGAGGACCTGCAGGACTATAACTCGGCCAAAGCCCTGGTGCTGCTGCTGGTAGACATCGTCAGCCGGGGCGGTAACCTGCTGCTCGATATCGGTCCCACTGCCCATGGCAAGATACCTGTCATCATGCAGGAACGTCTCGTGCAGATGGGCAACTGGCTCAGGGTGAACGGCGAGGCCATCTACGGCACACGCAAATGGAAAGAGCCGGTGCAGTGGTCGAAAGGCAAGCGCGATTATCAGCCCAAACAGCATTACCTCGGTGGTGATTATATCCTCAAACAGACCGTCGACCCCGAGCCGGGATATGCCGTCAAAGAGCTTTTCTTTACCCAAAAAGAGGGCAACCTTTATGCCATCGCTCCCCGCTGGCCGGGAAAAGAGATGATCGTCAAAGGGATGAAAGGCAAACCGGGGATGCAGGTGACCCTCCTGGGATATGAGAAACCCCTGAAATGGGAGAACCGCGACGGGAACCTGGTGGTCAAACTGCCTCCCTACGATCCGGCGACCTTCGGCGGCGACAGAGGCCTGGCGTACGCGTTCCGGTTGGAAGGAATGAGTAAATGATTGAATGATTGAATGATTGAAAACTACCAACTCGATACTCGATACTCAAAACTCAAAACTCGATACCCGATACTCAAAACCCGTAACTATGAAAAACACAATCTTTACCCTGGGTACCGTCTTTGTTTTGTTACTCTCTTCCTGTACCCGTCATGTGCCGGCGCCGGCGGAGGTGAAGATCATCCCCCTGCCCCTGGAACTGAAGAAAGGAGAGGGAACTTTCCTGCTGAATAAAAAGACCCCTTTTCTGCTTGCGGACACTTCTGCAGCCCTGCAAAAGGCGGCAGATATCTTTGCGGGGTATGTGAATGCTTCCTCTTCCTTTAAACTTAAACCGGTATATGCTGGGGGAGCTGCGACAGAAGACCACGGGATCGTAGTGCGTCTTGATGATGACACAGCGCGTTTCGGCCGCGAAGGCTATGCGCTGGTGGTGACGCCGCAGCGGATCATGATCCGGGCGGCAGCGCCGGCAGGGGCTTTCTACGGCATGCAGACACTGCGTCAGCTCTTCCCGCCCGAGCTCGAGGACTCGACCTACACGGCCGATGCCTGGAAGATCCCCGCCGTCGAGATCTTCGATAAACCCCGTTTCCCCTGGCGTGGCGGTATGCTGGATGTGAGCCGTCATTTCCTGCCCCTGGACTTCATCAAAAAGAATCTGGATTACCTGGCCCGTTACCGGATGAACACTTTCCACTGGCATCTTACCGACGACCAGGGATGGCGTATCGAGGTGAAAGGCTATCCCAGGTTGACACAGATCGGTGCCTGGCGCGTCGACTACAACGACATGCCCTGGTGGGGCCGCCCGCCACAGAAACCCGGCGACAGTGCCACCTACGGGGGGTATTACACGCAGGAGCAGATCAGGGAGGTGGTGCAATATGCTGCCGACCGTTTCATCACCGTGGTGCCCGAGATCGATATGCCGGGACATTCCCGGGCTACCATCGCTTCTTACCCGGAGATCGCCTGTGGCCCGGGGCCCTATTATGTGGCCACCGGCGGCGTGGCCTCCGACAATACCCTCTGTCCGGCCAAGGAAGAGACTTATAATTTTATAAAAGGTGTCCTTTCCGAGGTGCTCCCCCTTTTCCCCGGTCCGTGGTTCCATGTGGGAGGGGATGAGTGCAACAAGACCAACTGGAAGAAGAACCCCCTCTGTATCGATCTCATGAAACGGGAAGGGATGAAGAACGTGGAGGAGCTGCAGAGTTACTTCATCCGCCGTGTGGAGAAGATCGTCAACGGTCTGGGCAAGAAGATGATCGGCTGGGACGAGATCCTGCAGGGAGGCCTGGCGCCCAATGCGGCGGTGATGTCATGGCGGGGTGAGCAGGGAGGTATCCGGGCCGCCCGCATGGGCCATGAGGTGGTGATGACGCCTACCACCTACTGCTACCTCGACCTGAAGCAGGGCGATCCCGAGCTGGAGCCTCCCTATGGCTACTCGCGGCTGCTCCTCTCGACAGTATACTCCTACGATCCGGTGCCGAAGGTACTGAGTACGCAGGAAGCCCGTCTCATCCTGGGCACGCAGGGCAACCTGTGGGGAGAGTCGATCCGGAATGAGACCGATGCCAACTACATGCTTTTCCCGCGCCTGCTGGCCATCGCCGAGGTGGGCTGGACCCCGAAACCGAAGCGGCAGTGGGATGATTTCACCGACCGGCTGGACTATAACCTTATCCGGCTGAAGAACCTGGGCATCGGCTATGCCCCCAGCATGTTCAACGTGCGGGTGGACGCACAGCCGGACAGTACCGGCGGACTGCTCGTGAAGCTCTCCACCGAGCATGGCCGGGTGCCCATCCATTATACCCTCGACGGCAGCGATCCCTCTCCCTCTTCACCGCTGTATGAGAAGCCATTCCCCATCCGGGAGCATGTGACGACGGTCAGGGCTGCCGCCTTCCGTGACAGCCATCGCATCGGGCGCATCACCCTGCGGGAGTTCACGATACACAAGGCCGCCGGCGCCGCGGTAAAGCTGTCGGTGCCACCCTCGCGGCGTTACAACCCCGGCCCCCAGGCCCTCACCGACTGTCTCGAGGACGGTGCCGATCTGCACAGCGGCCGCTGGCTGGGATGGGAAGAGGTGACCCCTACTATCATTATTGACCTGGGACATAAGGATACCATCCGTGCCGTTACGGTCAACTGCCTGCAGGACCAGAACGCCTGGGTTTTCCTGCCCCCCGAGATACGCGTATTCATCTCGGTGAACGGTGATCATTTCATGACCCGCGGCATCCTCTACCGGGAGCTGAAAAAAGATGATCAGGTGATGCCGGTCGCTCTGGTGCTGAACATACCGCCTACTTACGGCCGCTACGTGCGGGTGTGGGCAAAAAATGCCGGCGTATGTCCCGACTGGCACCGTGGCGCCGGCGGCAAAGCCTGGCTCTTTATCGACGAGATCATTGTGGAATAAGAGGTAGGATGATCCCCGCCCGTCCGCCCGGACGAATGCCCATTCGGACAGGGACGACCGTCCGGTCGGACGGGGATTATCGATTACCGATGAACATTGAAAGATCATTTTGTATCAAAACCTGTTGTTATGAAGAATAACTCATTATTCCTGAAGAAAAGCATTCTCCTCGTGCTTGTTCCGGTTTTTCTGATCCTTCTCTTTACTTCGGCTTGCGGCACGGAGAAAAAAGAAAAGACTACACAGCCCAGGCGGCCCAATATCGTGTATATCATGTCGGATGATCATGGCTACCAGGCGATGAGCTGTTACAACGGCGGGCTGAACAAGACCCCCAACCTCGACAGGATCGCTGACGGTGGGGTGATCTTCACCCGGGCTTTTGTCACCAACTCGCTCTGCTCGCCCAGCCGGGCCGCCCTGCTCACGGGTAAGTTCAGCAACAAGAATGGCCTTTACATCAACCGGGGCGGACACAATGACTTCGATACGGCCCAGATGACCTTCCCGAAACTGTTGCACCGGGCCGGCTACCAGACGGCCATGATCGGGAAATGGCACATCAAGAGCATGCCGGTGGGTTTCGATTACTGGAATATCCTGCCGGGACAGGGCCAGTATTACAATCCCGATTTCATTGAGATGGGAGAGCGGAAAAGACATGAGGGATATGTCACCAACCTGATCACCGATTTTGCTTTGCAGTGGTTGCAGCAGCGGGATACCACGCGGCCTTTTCTGCTGATGATGCATGAGAAAGCGCCCCACCGCCCCTGGATGCCGGATACGGCCACCTTCCACCTGTTTGAGGAGGAACAGTTCCCGGTTCCTGACAACTACTTTGACGATTATGCCGGCCGGCGGGCGGCCCGCGAGCAGAAGATGAGTGTCATCAAAGACATGGACCTGGCCTATGACCTGAAGATGGTGGACAAGGAGGGTGAGATCAAAACCCGCTACCGTCCTTATATCGAAGGGATGCTGAAACGCCTCACCCCACAGCAGCGGGCCGTCTGGGACCGCGAGTATGATCCGAAGATCCGGGCTTTCAAGGAAGCACATCTCAAAGGGAAAGAGCTGGCCGTCTGGAAGCTGCGGCGTTACCTGTCCGACTACCTGCGGTGTGTGGCCTCCGTGGACAGGAACGTTGGCCGTCTGCTGGACTATCTGGAGAAAGAGGGCCTGATGAAGAACACCATCGTGGTCTACTCCTCCGATCAGGGATTCTACCTGGGCGAGCATGGTTACTTCGACAAGCGTTTCATGTATGAGGAGTCCTTCCGAACCCCCCTGATCATGCACTATCCCGGATTTGTCAGAAAGGGAAAGATCAATGCCCTGGTGCAGAACATCGATTTTGCTCCCACCTTCCTCGACTATGCCGGCGTGACCGTGCCGCAGGAGATCCAGGGGGTGTCACTGAAACCTCTCCTGCAGCAGAACACGCCTCCTGCCGGATGGCGAAAAGCGCTTTATTATCATTATTACGAATTCCCCTGCGAGCATTTCACCCGTCGTCATTACGGCATCCGCACCGACCGGTACAAGCTGATCCATTTCTATTATGATTTTGATGAGTGGGAATTTTTCGATCTCCAAAACGATCCCCATGAAATGCACAATCTGTACCACGATGCAGCCTATGGCAGGGTGATCGACTCGCTCAAAGCAGGTCTTGACAGCCTCCGCCGGATGTACGGCGATACCTTGCCCGACCCGGCGTATATCAGTCAGTAGAGGTTGAAGAGTCGAAGGGTCTAAAAGTCGAAAAGTCTAAAAGTCGAAAAGTCGAAAAGTCGGAAGCCCTTCGATACGCCTGCGGCTACTCAGGAACTAGCAATGAGCAATGAGCAATGAGCAATGAGTAGGGAGTAGGGAGAAAAGGGAAGGATAAAGAAGTACGATGCTTGATGTCGTAGCGAAGCCGGCCGAAGCCTGCCTGCCGCCTGCCTGCCGGTAGGTAGGGTAGGTAGGGTAGGTAGGGTAGGCAGGCAATACCATCCGTCCCGGCAGCGACTCTCAATAAGGGCCTCTTTGCTATTCCTCTGCCCGACGAGGTGGTACTTTGTCAGCCATAGCCAAAGGCGGAGGCGGTGCCTGGCCCACCCCAAGCCAAAAACGAAAGCGAGAAATTTATGACATAACATAACTTTTTACAACGTATTAAAAAACGGCTTTTAATACGTTGATGCTGCTTTTGTTGTTGTCATAAAAGATCCCGGAGGGCCTGGATCAGCAGATCGTTTCTGCAAGTCCTTTCACAGATTTAAAAAATTCAATTAAGAAATAGCCAGAAGTGGTCCTAAGAATGGGTAGTACCTTATTTTCCTGTAAGTGTCAATGATCCCCAACCGCTTAAAGGATAATTTTCTGCTGTTTGCTTTCCTACCGATAAAGAAAGATAAGGTGATACTTCAGTATTAACTATAGTATTCGCAATATTCCGTCTTTGTACTTCTTTTACTGCTGAAGGATCACCTTCACCATATTTCTTATAAAGTATGGCTTTGTTATCAGTTAATGAAAATTGAGAAATAAAACTATGCCATAAACTTAAAATATAATCTTTTAAACCCGGGGAAGCATTATTATCTGAATTCCGAGTAATCCTTGAGCTAGAAGTCCAGATGCCAGGATCCTTGCCTAAATGATAATCCTCATCAGCATGATAAGGCCATAATTTATAGTTACGAGAATCCAGGAGGTCCTGTTGCATTGGGGATAATGTGGAACCATTTACTACATCAACATCTAATAAACCGGTAGGATCGTTTTTTAAAATCGGATTATTTCCTACATATATATATCTACTAGAATATTGTGCCAGCGGGTCCGGTGTTGTCCCCCTCCCTAACGCCGCATCATAAAACCTCGCCCCATAATCATATAAGCAGGAACCGGGTTTTTGCGAGTTTCCGGAGGAGACGAAGCGAAAACCCTGGTTATCGCTTATCCTCGACGTAAGTCGGGACCACCCCAGCTTCACCCCACCCAGGTCATCGTCCTGGAGCTCCTTGCCGTCCCGAAAAACAGCAAATCTCAGCACCCCGGCTCGGGGCGCAGGGAGATTTGCGTTGTTTTTCGAGCCTGTCCGAACGGCGTCAGCCGGCGGGGATCCTCGAAAGTCTAAAGATTCAGAGAATCTAAAACTTTCGGGATTGTACAGGTATTTATTCTCCACCCCGTTGCTGTAGCTCAGTCCGCCCTGGCGCATGCCGTAGGGGGAGTATGAGTCTTCCTGCGTGCGCATGGCCGTGCCGTTGTTGTCGGTGAAGCTCACCCTGGTATTGCCTAGATGGTTCCCGACGACTGCGTGTCGGGATTTCCGCTCCGCTCCAACTTTCAGAAAATACTTATAGGTAAATCCGGCGATTGTATCGGATATGATGCATACATTTTGCATGAAAAAATACTATCTCTTTTGTCAACCCGGGTTTATTAATGAGATTAACTTTTTGAAATTTTCTGAAATTTTATTTTCATCCGGTATTTCTGAGAAAGCCAACATAGATAATTCCCTGTTATATACCTGTTTAAGAGTTGACCAAATTTGATCAAATTTATAAAACAAAACTGATTCTTCAATATCCTTTTTATTCCATCCCTGAGGTTCATCGAATATTTCCCTGTCATGATCCAGTGTCTCCCAAAATATCTTTTTAAACTCATCCGAATCAACAAATGATATACACGTATCATCTTTCATCAGATAATATATATCATAAAAATGCCGGATCTTACCGGATAATGAATCAACAGGATCACCTGCGAGAGAAAAGCGTACAAGGGAGACCAGTTTCTCGACCAGTGTACGGGTCTTGTCCAGTATATTAATGGGAAAAGGGTACAAACCGTATTTTTCAATATAATCTTGTCTTCGGATATGTGTCAGGAAATCTGTAATAAAGCTTTGAATGCCTGTTTTATGATATGGAAACGGATTGGCAAAAGAATTGATCTCAAGGACAATATTACCTGGAACAATGCCGCCTGTTTTTTCCTGGAATATTAACGGAAGTTCATAAACGGATCTGCGAAAACGGGATCCTTTACTGGTAATTTCATTCACATGCACTTCCCGGAAATCCGGAACCATCGATCTTTCAATATTCCTGATCAGGGTTTTGACCCGGTTCCCTGTTATATCCGGAGTGGTAAGTACGGCAATATCCACATCCTCTGAGAACCTTTCAATTAACCGGTATCCTTTTGATAAAGATGTACCACCCTTAAAAACTACCATATCATCAAAGATTCCCGAAGACAGGTTTTCCAGTATTTGTGTAATGCGATAATCCTTTTCAACGATGACCGGATGAATGCCTTTCCATTGACTTGTAGCTTCTATAAGTTCACGAAAAACTTTTTCGTCATCATGTAATGTCATCGGATCCTCCATTTTGTTTTGTTTGGCAACACCTTTTCCGAGAGGTTGTACTTATACTGTGTAACGTAATTCAGAGATTCCCATAAAGGCCTGGCCATCTCTTCTGATATTCCGGTCTCAATAATCGCACCTGTCAGGGCTCTTGTCGAAGGCGGATAGTTCAAAGCAAGTCTGACAAGTAATTTTAAATCGTCGGGTGTCATTCTTTTAATGATATCTGATATCCGCCTGCACGAATCATCTATTGAAGTATCCGGTATATTCTTGATATACCTGATACTATCAAGGATCTGAAGCAAAGGGATATTCTTTTTATTGACAGGGTTTTTCTGACGAATGAAACGAATCCTGTACATTCCTCTTCTTATGTTTTTTTTCTCGGTATTTATCCCGATTTGTATGGTGTTGGATACCTGTGTTGTAAGACCCAGTTTATTGAATACCGAAAAACCGGTCAGATAACCGACAGGTCTGCCATCTTTTTCAAGCAGGTCTTTCACTATCTGGTAGGTTTCCGGTTCCAACTCACCAAAATCAGTTTTTCTGGGCCTGTAATATTTGCCCCTGGAAAGTTTTCTTAGTTCACTTCTCTTTACCATCCTGTTTAATGCCTTAATAACCGCTTCTGTTTTGTCAGGTGGCATATTTAGATCGGTATAGGTGAACACATAGCCTTCCCGGAACTTTTCCACTTTTTTCTTTACAACATCAGATGTTTTCATAATAATGTTTTTGCAAATATATGAAATTGTCCAGTGATTACTCGACATTACTGGACAGATATAAAATAAAAGGGATTAATTTACCAGATAGGGCTAGTGAGGGTGTAATCCATTAAAAATTGTTTTATTTATTTTATTTGCTATATTTCTATACATGCAATCCAATTTATTAATTTCGGATTTAATGGATTCTATTTCAGTTGTATCCTCTATAATTTTCAATCTCCTAATACAATTGTTAGCTTCGTTTTCTGATTTGGATGATAATACCTTTATAAAAGAAATAGTATTAATTACAGCAGCTTTGGGGATAATAATATTACCAAAGTATTCAGCTATCTCAGCACTATTATCATAAGTTAGATACAAATCAACAATCAATTTCATTGCTCTTTCATCATATTCTGCTTTCTCTAATAATATACTGTCACCTAATAAATACAGTTGTGCCAGATCCTCAGTAGTAGCTGGGAAAAAGCAGTTCCCAGGTTGTATATTAACAGTAGATATCGCATTTAAAAAACTATCTTCATAGATTTGTTCATTTCCCTTTTAAACGAAATTAGTTATAGTCTTTCTTATGTATTCAATTGATTTATTACAACTATCAGTTTGTAACACAGTAGTTTGAAAAATAAGATTGGATGATTTTTCAGATATTTTGGTAAAAGTCTTATTTGCAAAACTAAAATGAAGTATCTCAATACTCTTAATGTCATTTTTTAAACTAACATTAATCGGGTATACACAACTGCAATTGATTAAAAGTATTGTTATCAATAATTGTTTAAACATCTTGATCCTCATTTACTGAATCCATCACAAACCAGCTTCTCAACTGACTATCATAAAACCTCGCCCCATAATCATATAAGCAGGAACCGGGTTTTTGCGAGTTTCCGGAGGAGACGAAGCGAAAACCCTGGTTATCGCTTATCCTCGACGCAAGTCGGGACCACCACAGCTTCACCCTACCCAGGTCATCGTCCTGGAGTTCCTTGCCGTCCCGAAAAACAGCAAATCTCAGCACCCCGGGCCGGGGCGCAGGGAGATTTGCGTTGTTTTTCGAGCCTGTTCGAACGGCGTCAGCCGGCGGGGATCCTCGAAAGTCTAAAGATTCAGAGAATCTAAGACTTTCGGGATTGTACAGGTACTTATTCTCCACCCCGTTGCTGTAGCTCAGTCCGCCCTGGCGCATGCCGTAGGGATAGTATGAGTCTTCCTGCGTGCGCATGGCCGTGCCGTTGTTGTCGGTGAAGCTCACACGGGTGTTGCCCAAATGATCCTTTAAAAAGTACTCATACGTAAATCCGCCCTGTCCGTCCGGCAGCAGTCGTCCTTCGTCCATGAGGAGGTGGGTTAAGTGGGTGTTGGTATTCCAAATTTAACAAAATATTTTTGGTTGCGGGGGTGCAGGCATTGGGTTGTTTGAGGTGCCGCAACTCTGGGGATCTTTGATCCCAATAGAGTTGCGAGCATCCTCGTAAAACTATGCAAATCGAAGATTTGCAGTTTTACGGGATTTGATGCAGCCTGCGACTGCGTTTGTGGCGTTAAAGTTTGAGGTTTGATGCAGCCCGGCTGCATTTGAGGTTTGGCTTTGCCTGGACTTCGGCTGATCCGGACAGGGTGAGTGTGGCATCGCAGGGTCCGGAACAGTCCCGGCAAGCTGTACCTCAGCGGAACAAATCCATTCTGTCCGGATAATTTTTCTGTTTTACACAAATTTGCCCGCCTTTGAAGACCACAAAAGAATTTATTCTTGTATTTTTGTTTTTCACATCGATGTTATGATCCTTGATAACTCTGAACTCTGAACTGTGAACTAAGAACTGTGAACTGTGAACTGTGAACTCTGAACTAATAAACTTTACTCCCATGAAAAAACTTCTCTTCTTCCCGGCTCTTCTCTTTCTCTCCGTCTCCCTCTTGTCAGCGCAGGATGGCTGGCAATATCTTTTCAATGGCAAGAACCTGAATGGGTGGGAGCAACTGAACGGTACGGCAAAGTACTACATGGAGGACGGTATGCTCATCGGAGAGACCGTCATGGGTTCGCCCAACAGCTTCCTCTGCACCAAAAAGCATTTCGGTGATTTTATCCTGGAGTATGATGTGTTGCTGGAGCCGGCCTTCAACTCGGGGGTTCAGATCCGCAGCGAGAGCAGCAAGGATTACATGAACGGCCGGGTGCATGGCTACCAGGTGGAGATAGATCCCTCGCTGCGCCGCTGGTCGGGAGGCATCTATGACGAGGCCCGGCGCGGATGGCTCTACAACCTGGAGCGTAACCCCAAAGGGAAAGATGCTTTTCATATGGGGCAGTGGAACCATTTTCATGTGGAGGCCATCGGCGATGAGATTCGCACCTGGATCAACGGGGTGATGTGTGCCAACCTGGTGGATACGATGACCTCCTCCGGGTTCATCGGCCTGCAGGTGCATAACATCGGCCAAAACAAGGCCCTGGCAGGGAAGAAGATCCGCTGGAAGAACATACGCATCCTGACCACCGGCCTCGATACGGCCCGCTGGGCGCCCGATCCGGATGTGCCGGTGATCAGCTATCTCGATAATAAGCTGACCCCTGAGGAGGTTGCCGAAGGCTGGAAACTCCTGTGGGACGGCAAAACCACCAACGGTTGGAGAGGCGCAAAGCTGGATCATTTTCCGGACAAAGGATGGCAGATCAAAGACGGTATCCTGACGGTGCTGGAAGGCAACGGCGGCGAGTCGGAAAACGGCGGTGACATCATCACTGACAGAACCTACCGCAACTTTGTCCTGCAGGTGGACTTTAAGATCACCAAGGGAGCCAACAGCGGTATCAAGTATTTTGTGGATCCCAACCTGAACAAGGGGGCTGGTTCGGCCATTGGGTGTGAGTTCCAGATCCTGGACAACAAGAATCATCCCGACGCTAAAAAAGGCACCAATGGCAACCGCACGCTGGCCTCGTTGTATGACCTGATACCCGCACAGGCCGCCACCCAACAACTGCAGGGTTATACCCGGCAGACGGTGAACGGCTGGTACCGCGCCCGCATCGTGGTGAGAGGATGCCATGTGGAACACTGGCTGAACAACATCAAGGTGGTGGAGTATGACCGCTGCGGGCAGATGTGGAGAGCCCTGGTGGCCCGCAGCAAATACCATGTGTGGCCCCACTTCGGCGAAGCCAGGGAAGGACATATCCTCCTCCAGGACCATGGGAATGAGGTGTCATTCAAGAATATCAAGATCCTGGAATTGAATAATTGTGGCGAACTATAATAAAAAGTTCCAGGTTCCATGTTTCATGTTTCATGTTTCAGGGATGACCACGAGATGATTGATGGAGGGCTACTTAATTGCTACATAATTACACGAGCGTTAGCGAGTAAATTTCGCGAACGAAGTGAGCTAATTACGTGAGCATAGCGAACTAATTTCGGCTGCGAAGCAGCCTAATGACAAATGTATGACCACCGAATGACCATTGTATGACTACTGTATTTGAACTCGATACTCGCAACTCGTTAACTCCAAACTCTTATGAACGAAAAAACTTCCCGTCGTGATTTTGTAAAAAAGACAGCCCTGGGGGCTGCTGCCTTCAGTCTGGGAGGCATGGCCTTTCCGGCCGCCAGCTATAAAAGGATCATCGGTGCCAGCGACCGCCTGACGATAGCCCTGGTGGGCGCCGGCCGGCGTTTCCCCGGCTACCTGGAGGCCATGGCAAAGAACAAGGACAACGTGACCGTGGCTTACATCGCCGACGTGATGAAGTCGCGTCGCGAGAACGGGGCAAAAAAGTTTACCGAACAGGTGGGCTATACGCCGAAACTATTGAATGATTTCTTCAAAGCCCTCGATGACAAGCATGTGGATGCGATGTTCTTTGCCATCCCCGACCACTGGCATGCCCCTGCCACTTGGACGGCCATGGAGGCCGGCAAGCATGTGTATGTGGAGAAACCGCTGACCCATAACCCGCGTGAGAGCGAGGTGTTGCTGGATTATCTGAAAAAGTTCCCCCGCGTAGTCCAGATGGGCAACCAGCAACGCTCCTCCCCGGAGTCCAAACAGATCATTAAGGAGATCCACGACGGGGTCATCGGCAAGCCTTACCTGGCCGTGGCTTTCTATACCAATGCCCGGGGACGGGTGAAGAACCCCGTGCCGGCCGACCCGCCCGCAGGTCTCGACTGGGATCTCTTCCAGGGTCCCGCCCCCCACGGTCAGTATGTGGATAACGTGTTTGATTACAACTGGCACTGGTACGGCTGGAAATTCGGTACGGCCGAGACGGGCAACAACGCCACCCACGAACTGGACATCGCCCGCTGGGCCCTGCAGGTGGATTATCCTCTAGAGGTGGAGGTGGTTGCCGGCAAGTACCACTTCGTCGATGACGGCTGGACGATGTACGACACCATGGATGCTACCTTCCGTTTTGGCGATGGCCTCACCATCAAATGGGACGGCAAGAGTCGCAACGGCTATGCCACCTACGGCAGCGGTCGCGGCACCATCATCTATGGCAGCGAAGGGACCGTGTATGTGGACCGGGGTGGATACCGGCTCTACGACCGCAAAGGCAAGCTGGTGCGCGACAGCAGGTCCTCCTTTCAGGAGGCCGGCACGGCCCTCGGTGGGGGCGGCGGACTCACGACCCTCCACATAGAGAACTTCTTCGACACCATCCGGGGTAAGGCAACGCTCGACTCGCCCATCGATGAGGGAGGAAAGAGCACACTCCTGTGCCACCTGGCCAACATCGCCTACCGTACCGGCAAACGCCTGAAGATTGACCCCTCCAACGGTCATATCAAAGAAAAAGAGGCCATGAAGCTCTGGGGCCGCACGTATGAGCCGGGATGGGAACCGAGGGTATAAGTAAAAAGGCAAAAGTAAAAAGTAAAAAGGCAAAAGAAAGCTCGATGCTCGAAGCTTGAAGCTCGAAGATGATGAAGTATGATCGATGAACTACCAACCACGAACCACGAACCACGAATCCCGAAATTGTCGAAATCTTCGATTTCGTTACAATTTCGAGGATCCTCGCAGTTCCAACGGGATCAAAGATCCCGGGAACTGCGGGACCACCAACCACGAACCGATCTCCTATTCCTTCCTGATCACCGGCAGGGGCGGGGCGTCGATGGCGGTGTTGGGAGGTACTTTGTCCGTCAATGGCACACCGCCGTAGCGTTCGCGGTACACCCTGACCCCGTGCATGGGGCTGTGCCACAGGCTCACCAGTGTGCCGGCACAGCCGCGGTCGGCATTCTCTTCGGCATACAGGTCGATATACTGTTCGAAAAGGCCCAGCGACTCGTTGCAGATCTCCACATACGCCTTCTTATCCTCCGGTGAGAGCGGACTCTTTGTGTCGAAACGGCGCAGTTCCCTGCCTTTCTCGAAGGCTTTGATATAGATCACGGTCGTGCGTATGCGGTTGTCGAGGAAAGCCAGCAGGTCACGTCCTTCAGGTCGGGTGGTCTGGTCATTACATTTTTTCAGTTCTTCCAGCACGCTCTCGTAGGCCTGGCGTGTCCTCCGCAGTTTCTCCTCCGCGTAGGCCGGGACGGGCCCGCCGTTACGCCACCGCCCCACCCAGCAGAAGGCAAAGCCACCCACGTTGCGCATGCCGGTGAGGTCGGCCGTGTCGAGCAGGGCCATTGCCTTTGCGAAAGCCTCCGCCGGCCGTATGCCCATCCTGCCGGCATAGTCGCGGTAGTACTGCTCCTCCGCTACCGGCCCATACACGCCGGAGACTGCGGCATAACGGGCGGTGATCCTGTTCTCGGCCATGCGCCAGTGGTTGTAGAGGATGGCATGGGCCTGCCCGCCCGGCGTACGGGCCGTTGCCTGCTGCACGATGCTCCGGATGCCGCTTATGCCGTTCTGCTGCACATACATCATGCCGTCGAACTCGATCCATGAGTAGATGATAGCCCGCTGCCAGTCGCTACTATCGCGCAGCACTTTCGCCGTGTTACGCTGCACGCGCAGGCTATGATGGCCCGGCATGAGGGAGATCTGTGTGCCGGCGGGGGCGTAACGGCGGGCCAGGTAGAAGGCAGGCCGTGCATATTCCGGGATGACCACATAGATGCCCAGCACCAGTCCCAGCCGGTCCGGAACGATCTTCTGCTCACGCAGGTAACGTATCAACGCCACATCATGACCGATCTGTCCGTAGATATAGGCCAGGTCCGACTGCTCCTCCCGCACCGGTGCCATGACGATGCTGTCGTGCAGCAAGGCCTCACCGAAATGCTCGCGGATGACCTGCTCCGTTGCCGTGCGGGTGGTCCGGGGTCCCCAGCCCCCGGCCTCCTCGGTGATGAACTCCAGCTCGTCGATGCCGGGATACTCTTTCAGGATTGCCTTCACCGTCTCCACCGAGTGGCGCAGGTCGGTGGAGGCATCGCGCGGCTCGAAGGAGAAACGTACCTTCAGGCCGCAGTGCTTCGCCTCGGCGATCACATCCTCCAGCCACTCGACGGCCAGACGGCTGCGCTCCGGCATATTTTCAAAATAAGGCTCTATCTCCGGGATGCAGAAATATCTTTTGTTGATGGCGATCTTACGGATGGCAGGGTAATCCGGGACGGTGTGCACATCACCGTAAAAAAAATGCCCGGCATACTCCACCGTGTCCCGGCGCCGCACCTCATACCATTGTCCCGGATAGCTGTGGAAGGTGACGGCATTGAAACGCATCCTCGCCAGGTTGCGGATGTACTCCTTGGCCTGCTCCACCGGCCAGGCGGAGAGGTCCATGGGGAAGTTGAGATGCTCGCGGATGCCGCGCCACCGCACCGCCGGTACGATCTTTTCCCTGTATCTCCGCACTGCTTTCCAGTCGAATTCCCCGGGAGCCACGGGCCCGGTGAAGTCAAAGAGATATCCTCCCTTCTCCAGGTAAGTGTATACGGCGTCCAGCGCATCTTCCGGCGCATGGCCTGTGAGGTTGACGAAGTATTTTCCGGCCCTGAGCGAGGTGTGTATGGCAAAAGCGCCCTCCGGCAGGGAAGGATCGGAAGCGATGCGGAAGGTCGCCTGTTTGTAAGGTATGCTGCGGGGGAACCCGGTCTTTTTCAGAAAATACTTCAGCTCGCTTGTGGCATAGTGCAGGACGGGTTCTTCTCCTACCGTTTCAAAAACAACTCCTGAGTAAGAATTGTGGAATGTGCAGGAGGAGAAGGCGAGGAGCAGGAGACTCAGAAAGAGGAAGGACAGATGTCTCATGGCAAAGGATCTAACGGTTGCAACTTTGTGTGATGAAATGAACGATGACCTCCGGGTCGGGCAGGCTGTGGGGATGGTGACCTATGCCCGGTTTGTGGATGACGGTGATCCGGCCGCCATGGTCTTTGATGATCTTCTCAAAAGGACCGGTGTTCTCGTCCACCGGAACGATGTCGTCCGCGTCGCCTACGATGTGGAGCATGGGAAAGCCGAGACCGGCGATCTCTGCGGCATGGTCGAGAGGACTCACCCGGGACTGCAGGGCCTCCTCTTCGGTGGCGAAGCCATATACCTTCATGCACTCCTGCCAGTCGGCGGGGCTGCCCCGGCCGTGACCTTTACCGCCGGGCCAACTGCGTATGTCCAGCACCGGTGCATCGCCGTAGATACAGCATACCTTATCGGCATTGGGGAGGGCCCAGTTGTAGATGATCAGTCCGCCGCGGCTCATGCCCTCCAGGGCAGCCCTCTGTGCCAGACCGGCCGGCTGCAGCCAGCCGTAGAAACGATCCCACCGCTGTACCGCCCCGGGAGCGCCGAAAAGACCTGCCACATCATAATACACTACATGGTATCCCCGTTCCAGCAGGGCGATGTCGGTCTGCGGCTCATGACCGAAAAAACGGGCCCGCCACACCCATGGCCTGCCCCGGGCCGTATGACGGGGCATCACGATGCGGTAAAGGACGCTGTCGAGCAGGGAATCCTTCATCTCAAACCCGTGAAAGTTGCGGGTCTGCACAGGGAGGGGGAGGGCCTCCCGGATGTCATACGACACCGTGTCGAGTGCGAGGTAGTCTTTCAGGCGCGTAGCGATGCGCTGCGCGCCGGCAGCGGTGGGATGCACCTTGTCGGAGAGCAGGTCCGCTTTGTCCAGGAACCAGTGGTACAGATCCACCAGCTCACAGCGGTTGTCAAAAGCCACCTTCTCCATCAACGGCTGGATCCTGCGGGTGATGAGCTCCGGAGAGATCCATACCGTATCGCCGTAGTTGAAGGCAGGAATGGGCTTGAGCAGGATGATACGCGGGTGGGAGGGAAGTTGGCGGTAGGAGGCGATCAAGGAGGCATAGTCTTTCTCAAAGTCCCGAAGATGAGCCCTGCTTTTTTTCTGGGTGTCGTTGGTGCCCAGCATGATGAAGACGATATCGGGCCGGAAGTCGAGGGAGGCCTTGTATTCTTCGGTTTTTACATATGGATGAGCCCCCTGGTACAGCAGGGTGGCGCCCGACCGGCCGAAATTCTTCACCTCATAGCGGTCGCCCAGCATCTTCTGCAACTGTGCCGGATAGCTGAGACTGTCACGCCCCCGGATGCCGGCGCCATAGGTGATGCTGTCACCCACACAGGCGATCTTCGTCCGCGGAGCCTGGCAGGCAAAGAGCAGGGAAAAAAGCAAAAAAAGCAGGAGAGGATAGATATGTTTCATGATTAGAAGTCTTTGATCATCAAAAATAAGAATTAGTTTTGAGTTGAGAGTATCGAGTTCGTAGTTAGTAGTTCGTGGTTCGTAGCTCGTAGCTCTCCTCATAACTCATTGCTCATAGCTTTAGTGTCATGTCAACTTAATTATGACGCATCCAGTACACCTTTTACCCTTCGCGCCCCCTCTGTCCCCTAAAGGGGAAGTCCGCCCACAGATCAATAGCCAGTGTGGGTGAGGGTTCCCCCTTCAGGGGGTCAGGGGGGCGGGCAGGCTATATAATGCGTTATCTTAAGGTTAACATAACACTAGCTCTTTGCTCTACGCCCTGTAATGCTCTTTCCACTTTTTCCACTTTTTCCACTCTTCGACTTTTAGACTTTCGCTCTTCGAGCTTCCCTTTGCAACTTTTTTCGTTCCGGAACGTCATAAAAAAAAGTATATTGTGATGACAATATAACCCGATAAAACCTTTCAAAATGAAATTCCGTTATATCCTTTTCCTTCTGCTTTTTCCGGTTTCCCTGTATGCTCAGCAATACAAAGGTACCGATGCGGACCATTTTCCCCTGCTGGAGAAAGGGGGCAAATATGGCATCCTCAATGCCCGGGGAGATGTGATCATCCCGCCCCAATATGATACCATCCTGCGTTTCAGGGATGATTTTATCGTCATCGGTGACGGGGCGGCCGGGGTTTGTGACCTGAAAGGGAATATAGTGGTACCGGTGGAATTCAAGGAGATCGACAGGAACGGCGCCTGGTTTATCGTGAAAAAAGCGGGCAAAAAAGGGGTTTACGACCTCTCGGGGAACAGGATCATTCCCGTGGAATATGACAATATCACGCGCAATTCGGCCTGGTTCCGCGTGACGAAAGAGGGCCGGCTGGGCATTTATGATCTTTCGGGGAATGCGGTCATTCCTCCTACGTATGATGAGATCAAAAGAGAATCGGGATGGTACCGGGTGGTCAGGGACGGAAAGACCGGCATCTGTGATCTTTCGGGAAATACTGTTATCCCTCCGGCATTTGATAGCGTCAAAAGGGAATCGGGGTGGTTCCGGGTCATGAAGGGCGGGAAGACCGGTATTTACGATCTTTCGGGGAATACGGTCATTCCTCCTGTGTATGATGAGATCAGAAGAGAATCAGGCTGGTTCCGGGTCATGAAAGGCGGGAAGACCGGTATATTTGATCTGTCGGGAAATATTGTCATCCCTGCTGTGTATGATGAGATCAGGAGAGAGTCCGGGTGGTTCCTGATTGTGAAGGAGGGGAAAATGGGGGTCTATGATCTTTCCGGGAATATCATCGTTCCGGCGGTATGTGACAATATTACCCGCGAGTCGGGCTGGTTCCGGGTGACGAAGGATGGAAAAACAGGGATCTATGATCTTTCAGGAAATGTTGTGATCCCGAAGGTATATGATGAAATTACCCGGGAATCGGGCTGGTTCCGTGTGGTGAAGGACGGGAAAACGGGGATCTTTGATCTTTCTGGGAATATCATTGTTCCTGCAGTGTGTGATAAAGTTACCCGCGAGTCGGGCTGGTTCCGGGTGACAAAAGAGGGTAAAACAGGCATCTACGACCTCTCGGGAAATGTGATTCTGCCGGCGGAATATGATGAGGTGATCCGGGAAGGAGGCTGGTTCCGGGTAAAAAAGGACGGAGAAACGGGAGTGTATGATCTGTCCGGGAATGAGATCATCCCCGTATTCTATGATCATGTGAAAAGGGAAGGAGCCTATTTTATCCTTACGCAGGGTGACCGGCAGGGCGCTGCCTCCCTCGATGGTGATCTGGTCACCGACCCGCAGTACGACAGGATCCATTGTTACAGAGGGTACTGTCTGGTGACGCTGGACGATAAAAAAGGCGTGATCGACGACAGAGGAGGTGTGATCATCCCCATCGAATATGATGACCTGCGGGTGGAAGGAAGAAAGGTGATGGGGCTGAAAGACAACGCCTGGGAGGAGATCCCGGGGGTGAAGCTTCCTGAATAATTCTTATCTTGGGGCCTCAGGAACAAACTGCTCCTGAAAAAGGTCAAATAACAGGCCTTTTCTTTTGGCTTAGTGTTTTCAGGATATACCGATGATGCGATCCCGTCTGCGTGAACAGCCTGTTTCAGGCATGATGCCGTTTGTGATCAGCTTATTGCTGATCTTCCTTGTCCTCCCTCCGGGAGAGGTCCGTGCCCAGCAAAATACCGGCGCAGGCAGCTATATCCCCTTTGAGGAGATGATCGGAAGGATCGAGAAAAAAGAGGGAGTGCGTTTCTTTTTCAGACCCGAATGGTTCAGGGAGGTGAAATTCCATATCAGTACGATAGACCTTCTATTGCCTGAAATACTGTACAGGATCAGTGAGAGAACAGGGTACACCGCGGAGGTCATCGATTCGATGTACATATTTGTTCCCTCCGGATCAACCGGTATGGAGCGGAATGTCTCCAATACCCGGAAAGTGGTGGGTGACCTGCGTGAGTATGGCAAATATTCCGAGGCGACCTTCTCCGGGAAGATCACCGACGGGAAAACAGGCGCTCCCCTGGCCGGGGCGGCGATCTATGAGCGGGATCTCAAAAAAGGGGTCACCACCGACCGTTACGGCAAATTCCGTATGACCCTGCCCGTGGGAGATCATGATCTCACCCTCACGTATATGGGCTATGAAGAGTCGCAGGAGAAGATCCGGCTGGTGAGTGACGGGAAAGTGGATTTTGAGATCTTCGAGAAACCGGTGCATCTGGGCGATGTGGTCATCACCCTGAAGCGTGCCGAACAGAACGTTACCGGTGTGCAGATGGGCATGGTGAGCATGTCCTCGCGGACGATCAAAGAGCTGCCGGTGGCGCTGGGAGAGAAAGATATACTTAAGTCGATGGCCCTGTTGCCGGGGGTGCAGACGCCCGGCGAGTTCGGTTCCGGTTTTGTGGTGCGGGGAGGCAATACGGGGCAGAACCTGGTGTTGCTGGAGGGGATGCCCCTGTGGAACACTTCCCATGTGTTCGGACTGATCTCGGCCATCAATGCAGACGGCGTGAAAGACCTGACCCTCATGAAAGCTGGCATCCCCGCCTCTTACGGCGAGCGTGCCTCCTCGGTCATGGACATACACATGGGAACGGCTGAAGAACCTGACAGGGTGCGGGCACAGGGAGGCATCGGCCTGCTCAGCACACGCCTCTCCCTGGCTATACCATTGTTCAAGAAAAAGGTGCAGCTCTTCGTGGGGGGCAGGACCTCCTATTCCGACTGGCTGCTGAAACAAATGCCCGACGAGGAGCTGCGTCACAGCTCGGCAGGCTTCTATGATCTGAACGGTCTGTTGCGCATCAACCTGAACACCCGCAACAAGATCTCCCTCTTCGCTTATTACAGCGCCGACCGCTTTGGGTTCAGCAACAACGACAACTACCACTACAGCAACCTCCTGGGGTCGGTACGGTGGAAACATATCTTTTCCGGGAATCTTTACTTTTCGCTGGAGGCAGGCCTCAGCAACTATGATTACAGCACAACAGGCCTCGACACCCTCGATCCCCTGGCCGGCTATGAGATGACGATGTTCACGGGGTATAAAGCCGTGCGGGGCAACCTTTTCTGGAAACCCCATGAGAAACATTCGCTGGAGATGGGTTTTAACCTGGCAGGGTATGATGTGCAGCCCGGCACCCTCTCTCCCTACGGGGAAGGGTCGCAGGTGATCCCGGAGGAGGTGCCCCGGGAGAAAGGCCGGGAGGGATCGTTGTTCCTGAGTGATAAGATCAAACTCCTGCCGAAGCTGGAGATCACGGCAGGACTGCGTTTTACCTTGTACGGCCTGCAGGCTCCCCGCGAGGTGTACCAATATCTCGAGGGGGTGCCTCTCACCCCCGGCAGTGTGACCGACACGCTGCATTATCCGGGTAAGAAGGCCGTACAGACCTATATGGGTCCGGAGCCACGCCTTCTCCTGCGATATTTGCTACCCGCCAACAGCTCGGTCAAGATCAGCTACACACGCATGCGCCAGTATATCAACCTGATCTCCGTGACAGCCATCATGGTGCCCTCAGATGTATGGAAGCTCAGCGATACCTATTTCAAACCGGTGACCGTGGACCAGTATGCGGCCGGATATTTCAGGAACTTCTTTCAGAATGCCCTGGAAATGTCCGTGGAAGCGTATTACAAGAACATGCCGCATCTCATGGAATACAAGAACGGAGCACAGATCCTGATGAACCCACAGCTCGAAACGGACCTGGTCAATGCCCGGGGGTATGGTTATGGTCTGGAGCTTTTTGTCAAAAAAAATACAGGGCTGCTGACGGGGTGGATCAGCTACACGTTTTCCCGCTCTTTTGTGCGTACCACCGGCTCCTGGCCCTCGGAGCAGGTCAATGCCAACCGGTACTATCCGGCCACTTTCGACAAACCCCACAACCTGGTGATCAATGCCGGGTATCATCTCTCACGGCGCTGGCGGGTGGCCGGGGTCTTTACTTACAGTACCGGCCGTCCGGTGACCCTGCCTGAATACAAGTACGGATACCATGGCTATCAGTTGGTCTATTTTTCCGACCGGAACAAATACCGCCTGCCCGATTACCACCGTCTCGACCTCTCCATCTCACTGGATGAGAGCCTGCGGCTGAAAAAAAAATGGAAAGGAAGCTGGACTTTCTCGGTGCTGAACGTGTATGGCAGAAAAAACGCCTATTCGGTCTTTTACAGCAGCAGCGAGCCTGATGCGGAGAACGATTACCGCAGATACAGCCTCTATAAACTGTATATCCTGGGAAAACCGTTGCCCACGATCACCTATAACTTTACATTCTGAACGGATGAGGGGAAAGAACAAAATATTAAGATCTCTTCTGTGGCTGCTGCCGGTGGTGGTGATAGTGTCCTGTCAGGAGATCTATGATCCCCGGGTGACGGCTGACGAAGAGATCCTGGTGGTGGACGGCCTGTTGACCGATGCGGGCATGTGCCGGGTCACTCTGAGTCTGGCTACGCCTTATGATGAGCCGGAGGGGCAGCCGGTGCCTGTATACGGAGCCGCCGTAACCGTTCTGGATAACGACAGCGCAGTCTGGGACTTGCGGGAGAGCGGGCAGGGTGTCTATGATGCTTCTTCCCTGCCGGTGCGGGCCGGACATACGTACACCCTGGTGATCCGCAGCGAGGGCGAAGAATACCGGTCCACACCCCAGCCGATGATGCCTTCACACACCCTTGATACCATTTACGGGGAGTCGGCGATCAAAGAATACCCTTTCACAGGCAACAGCGGGACGGTCTATTATCACTACTATAAAGGAGGGAGTATCCACCTGGGATACCGGGATCTGCCGGATAGCGCAAAATCTTTTCGCCTGGTATATTCTTTATATGTCCAGTACGTTGCAATGGATGAAGATCAGCTGATCCCGCCCTCCTATTATATCTGGAGCCGGGAAGAGTTCCCGACCGTTCTGAGCATCACCGGCTCTGATTTTCCCGTGGCGTCCGGGGAGATGTTGCATGACCTGTGTTTTTTCCCTTTCGATGCCAGGTATTATGGTTTTGATCAGCGATGGCCCTATCCTCCTTACGTGGGAGGTATGAATGCGTTCGTGCTCATGATCGACCAGTACCGGCTGAACCGGGATGCAGAGGAGTATTATGCAGCCATGAAAAAATTACTGGAGGCGGAAGGAAAAATGTTCGACCCCATTGCCTCCCGGTTGCCCCGCAATATATCCTGTACATCACAACCGAAAAAAAAGGTCACAGGCTTCTTTGAAGTGTCTTCCCTAGCCTCTTATGCTTTCCAGGTAATGGATCACGGGATCGGAAAACCGCTGACCTTTAAGGAAACCCCTTCGCTCAGATGGGTGCCGAAATATGGTTACTTAAAAAATGAACATCCTCCCTTCTGGGTCTCCGGGGGGCATTAATGATAAAAACAGTTGATGATAAACCTTCTCAGAATATTGTTTTTTACTCTCCTCTTTACTGCGGTCCCCTGGAAAGGGTGGCCGTCAGACGGGCCCCCGTTCTCCGGAGATGGCAGGATCCTCCTGCAGACCGACCGTAAGGTGTATGTGGCCGGAGAGAATATGTTCTATAAGCTGTATATGACAGATCCGAAAGATACGGTATCCGGCAACGGGGAGTTCGTTTACCTGGTGTTGCGCAATGCCCGGAGCCGTGTGATTACCCACTCCCTGGTACGGATATACGGGGACAGGGCCTGGGGGGATGTCTATCTGCCGGATACGCTCAGCACCGGTATGTACCAACTGCTGGCCTATACGAATGCGATGCGGAATGAGGGGGCTGAAAGTTTTGCCACACAGGAGATCTTTGTAGCCAACCGTTTTGACAAAGGTCTGACTGCTCTCCTGAAATATACGGGGAAAAAGGAAGACACCTCCTCTGTTGAAATTTACGGGAATATTTCCGGTGTGCTGGCGGGGGGACTCTCTGTGGCTACAGAAAAAAAAATATATGGATGCCGGGAGAGGATCGGGATGGAGATCAGGTATGATGCCGGGGAGGCGGATCCGGTGGCTTTTGTCTCGGTGTCGGTGGCTGAGGAGCCTGCTTTTTTCACTGAGGAGCCTAAACGTCCGGGAGAGGGAGCAAAGGGAACGGATCCCCCGGAGCGGTCTGTGGATCCAATGACGGGCCGGAGATATCTTCCGGAAAGCCGGGGTTACATCCTGCGGGGGACGGTGTATGACGAAGACGGGAAACCTGCCAAAGGGGCTTATGTACTGCTCTCCGTGCCCGATACACTGATCAATCTGGATTATGCCGTGACGGACAGTACCGGCATGTTCCGCCTGCTGCTGAATGATCACTGCCTGGGCAAAAAGATCATCCTGATGCCGGCAGGATCCCCGGGGAAAAAGATCGTTCCGGATGATAAGTACCGGATCCGGGAAGCTTACCGGCCGACAGTTGTTCATTTTTCCGGTAATATCCGGGAATATCTTCTGAAAAGCCAGAAGATCGTCGGGGTCCGGAAGATCTATGGCAGTAAGTACGTGCATCCGGAAAAAAGAAGATGGAAAGTTCAGGAGACCCGGCCAGTGATCTATTCCCGTCCTGATTTCACGTTGCTGCCGTCCGAATATGTTCCCTTGCGTGATCTGCCCGAGATCGCCAAAGAGATCGTTCCTTATCTCAAGATCCGAAAGAATGGCGATGGTTTTGAGGTAAGGGTCTATAATGAAAAGGAAAGGGTCTTTTTCCGGGAAAATGCCACCGTTTTTCTGGACGGTGTCCCGGTGAAAGATCCCACCCAGTTGATGTCTTTGGCCAGTGGCGATATCCGGAGAATTGAGCTCATGGAAAAGCTGTGGTTTTGCGGGGATGTGCGTTTCAACGGTATTGTGGCGGTCTTCTCCACGAACCATGCATTGGACCGGTATCGCTTCCCTGCCGATGTGCTGACCCTGAAGATGGAAGCCCCTGCGGCTCCCTCCGGTATGATCATGCCGCGCTATGAGGATCCGCAGGGGAAAGAGGGAAGGGTCCCTGACCTGCGGCAACTGCTTTGCTGGCAACCGGACCTGGTGTTGAAAAAGGATCAGGTGAAAACACTCTCCTTTTTCAGCAGCGACCTGAGTGGTGATTATATCATCCGCGTAACAGGCTTAACGGCAAAAGGACGAGAGGTCGTGGCCGTAAGCTGTTTTACCGTCAGACGGAACGGGAACGAGGGGGTGATAACTGAATATGGGGGAGGAGGGAAATGAAGGAGCTGAGGAAAATATATCTGCCGGTGCTGGCAGCCCTGATGTTGCTGTCCGTTGCCCGCCATATGCAGGGACAGGATACGCTGCCCGCAGCACTCACCGAACCTAAACTATGTGGAGAATGGTATACCCCGGAGATCGGGTATGTGGGGAGCCAGTTGTTCCGGGGCGTCTGGTTCCGGGGCCGTGTGACCCTGGAAGATGGCAGAACGGCCCATAACAGGATCCTGGCCTATAACGGAATGCAGGACCAGCTGATATGGCTGGATAAAAAAGGAGGCAAGGTGCTCGCCCTGGATAAAGGACTGACCGCAGGATTCGTGCTGCGGGATGACAAAGGAGAGGAGATGCGTTTCCGCAAGATCCGGGTAAAGCCGCTTCTCCAGAATGATTCTGTCTCAGTCTATGCACAAGTACTTTTCGAAGGAGAGAATATCTCGTTGTATGCCCAAAGAAAGATCGTAAATGATTATACGGAGACTTATGGAGGATATGTAACCAGTGCCAGCCGGAGATTCCTGGCACCCAAACCGGTTTACTTTATTTTCATGCCCGGCAGGCAAAGCAACCAGATAGAAAAGATCAGCCGGAAAACCCTCTATGCCGTTTTTCCGGAAAAGAAAAAACAGATCCGCAAGACCCTGCGCAAAAACCGTCTCTCCCTCCACAATGAATATCAACTGGTCCGGGCCATCGAACTGATAGACCGGATGGGGCAATGAGTTCCGGATGGTTCCCTGAGTAACTACGTAGCTAACTACGTAGTTAGCTACGTAGTTGATGTTCTGTAATGTTCAGTGTAATAGCTAGATAAATAAAATTATCAGTAAAAGTTTAAAAATACTTTTGTCAAAGTATTGAGTATTCATTGCTTTCGTTGGGTGTAATTTTGGTTTAAAAATGTCTGGTACTCCGGTGGATAGGGGTAGCCTGATTATATTTGTGATGTTTCCCGAGTTAACCACGTAACCATTGACCCACCCGATGAGATCCGGACCTTTGCCTGAAAAGATCATTGTTTATATCCTGATGGAATTTTCTTTCCTGAACCTTCAGGCGCAGGAGATCACCCCTCTTTTCCCGGGGAATGAGAAGGGGGAAGGGCGTTATTATTATATGCAGGTCTTTTACCGTTACGGGGATCATCTTACACGTTCGCACTCCATGCAGCAGATCCTTTCCCGGGAGATCCATTCATTTGAGTTACGTTTCGGGGTACGGTCGGACGGACGTCAGCAATGGCAGCAGCTGCATAACTATCCGCAGTACGGTATAGGGCTTTACAAAGGGGAATTGGGAGGGCATCGGGCCGACTCACTTCTGGGCTCTCCGTTGGCTTTTTTCTTTTATTACGGGGCTCCCCTGGTCAGAAAAGGATGGTTTTCTTTCCTTTTCGATGTATCCTTTGGTCTGGCATACGGCTTCAGGCCTTACGATCATGAAACCAATCCGGAACAGGACATGATCGGTTCACGGCTGAACCTTTATTTTCATCTCGATCCCGAGTTCTGTTTCAGGATCTCCGACCGTTGGGTACTGTCCCTGGCTCCGGGTTTCACGCACTTTTCCAACGGGCGGCTTTATACTCCGCAACATGGCATCAATACCTTTGACCTGGGGATGGGGCTTCGTTACAATATGACCACCGTCACAAAAAGAACAGCGGAGGGGCAGCGTCCCTCCCTGCAGCCGGTTTACAAGAGATCTCCATTGGAGCCTTTTCTTCCCCGGTTTGAATTACAGATGATGGCCTCTTTGGGCAATGTAATGGCCGCCCGGCCCCCGGGCACGCCCCGCGGACCGCGCTATATGACCTCATCGGTATCCCTGGACGGTGCTTATCAATATTCCCGGTTGTCGCGTGTAACCCTGGGAACTGACTTTTTTTATGACGGATCGCTCCAAGAAGCCTATGTGAACTGGCAGTACAGAGATATACCCGCCGCCTGGAAAATGTCCGTGGGAGTACATGCGGGGCTGCAGTATGATGTGGAGCGTATTACCTTTCTGGGGAATATGGGATATTATCTGTACAAGAAAACGAGCCTGCGCGGGAAATATTATATGCGTGTGGGCGGGAGGATCCGGCTTTCCCACGCTATAGCTGCTCATATCGCACTGAAGACCATGAACGGTCCCCGCGCCGACTGAATCGAATGGGGCCTGGCGTACCGCTGGCCTGTGTTACGGATAAATAAGGGGCAGGGATGATCCCTGAAGGAGTTTGGAGGTATTCCCATTATTCCAATATTCCATCATTCCCTGCCTGCCCTGCCTGCCCTGCCTACCCTGCCTACCCTGCCTACCCTGCCTACCCTGCCTACCCTGCCTACCGGCAGGCAGGCGGCAGGCAGGCGGCAGGCAGGCGGCAGGCAGGCATCATTCCATTTCATGGCATCGTAGGGCATTGATGGTTAGGGATGTGTCAGGTCCCTCCTGACATGTCAGCAGGTATCCCTACTTTTCCGGCTTGAGCACCACCTGCAGGTAGTGGTTGTCGGTGAAATATTTCCGGGCGGCCTGCTGCACCTCCTCGGGCGTGACCCCTTCGATGACCTTCGAGATCTCCTCTTTGGTGAGCAGGCGATCGCCGTTGATCGAATTGTCCATCAGCTTGCTTAGCCAGTAGCTGTTCTGCTCATTGTCGGTCTCCAACTCACGCAGAAGGGTCTCTCTGGATTTCTCCATGTTCTCCGCCGAAGGCAGACTGTCCTGCATGGCCTTCATGATGTCGAAAACGGTGGTGATCAGGTCATCCACATTTTTAGGGCTGCAGCCCCAGTTGACCAGCAGTGTGTATTTGGGATCGGGCAGTTTGGTGTTTCCTTTTTGCACGCCCACGCCGTAAGTCTTGCTCTTGCTCTCGCGCATCGTCTCCCGCAGCCGGATGTTCAAAATGTTGGTGGTGAAATTGAAGACGATGCGGTTTTTGATGTTCCAGTCGAAATGGTCTTCCATCAGGATGGCCACCAGGCTCTTGGGTTCGGTGCCTTTATGCACTTCCGCTTTGGTGATGCCGTCGGGAAATTTGGGACTCACATCCTTCCACATATCTTCCCTGTGGATGTCCGGCAGGCTGCCCAGATATTTCTGTACCAGCGGCAGGAGACTGTCCACTTCAAAACTGCCTACAAAATAGAACCGGAAACCCTCCGCATCGGCAAACCGGTCTTTATAAAAATCCAGGATCTCCTGCAGGTTGAGGTCATTGATCTGTTTTTCCGTGGGGATCCGGGCATAACGGGGATCATTGCTTGCTGCGAGCTTGAAAAGCGTATCCACAAAAACCATTTGCGGATTGGATTTCAGGTAGCGGATCTGGTTGCTCAGTTGCGATCTGAAAGCTTTAAAAGCCTCCTCATCCTTGCGGGGATGTGTGAAATAAAGATAGGTAAGTTGCAGCATTGTCTCCAGGTCCTTTTTTGTGCTGCTGCCTGAGATGCCTTCATACAGCTCGTTGATAGAGGGGGATACCTCCACTTTTTTCCCCGAGAGGTATTTGTTCAGATCGGTGGCGCTGAGGTTGCCTATGCCGCACTGCCGGATGACCGAGGGAGTCATCTGGGCCATGAAAGCTTTGTCGGAAGGCACCAGCGAGCTGCCGCCGAAATTGTATGAATTCATCAGGATCTCATCGTTCTTGAATGTGGTGGGCTTCATCACTACGGTGACGCCGTTGGCAAGGGTGACCTCAGTGAAGCCGAAGGTCTTATCCTCTTTGCGGGCAGTCACTTTCGCTCCTGGCAGCTCTTCAGAGATCAGCTTGCCGGATACCGTTTTGTCCACATAGGGGCTTACCGGTGTAGCCAGGGCTGTTTTGTACACCTCCAGGAGCTGGGTAGTATCGGGGACGATGTTGTCCGGTTTGTCGGGGCCGGTGACCAGGATCTCGGTATTTTTACCTGTCAGCATCATATCCATTATACGATTGAGACTGCTCAGGGTAATGCCGGGCAACAGCTCTTTCACCAGCTGGTATTCCTTGTCTATTCCCGGGAAAGCTTCCTGCTCCAGGAAATTGCGTACATACTCATCCACGTAAGAGGAAGAGTTGGTCTTGTCCTTTTCCTGCAGCATATTTTCATAGTTGCTGAGGATGCTGGCTTTCTGACGTTCCAGCTCCCCTTCGGTAAAGCCGTATTTCTTGGCCCGCATGTTCTCTTCCAGGATGCGTGCAAGCGACTCTTTGATCATATTCGTTTTGGGAACGGCAAAACACTGCCAGGCGTCTTTGGTGCGCACCAGGAAGCCGCCGTAAGCACAGCCGGCGTATACGAAAGGAGCATCCGGCTTGCGGGATATCTCGGAGAATCGTTCATTGAGCATCCCTCCGATAAGGGAATACATCAGACTTTTCCGGTAATCCCGGGTGGTGATGAGCCGGGATTTGTTGTGTTTCCAAAAGACGGCCACCTGGTTGCCGGTGGCCTCTTTGTCGGTGGCCACGGCAATGATCGGCTTATCATTGTCCGGCAGGCTGTAAATCTTCCGTTTCCTTTCGTCAGGCGGGTTGGGGATGGTCTCAAAATGTTCGTGTATGGCTTTCTCGGCATAAACCGGGTCGATGTCCCCCACCACGATCACTGCCTGCAGGTCGGGGCGGTACCAGTCATGGTAGAAACTTGTCAGCGCTGAGTAAGGACAGTGCATAACGATATCCATCTTACCGATGGGCAGGCGCTCTGCATAGCGGGAACCCCGGAAAAGCACAGGGAAATATTTCCGCATCATCCGGTCCTGGGCGCCCAGGCCCAGCCGCCATTCCTCATGTATCACACCCCGCTCCTTGTCGATCTCCTGATGATCGAACGACAGGTAGTGTGACCAATCCTCCAGGATCAGAAAAGCGGAATCCAGCAGACCCTGCCGGTCGGAAGGGAGCTGGAACTGATAAACTGTTTCATCAAAAGAGGTATAAGCATTGAGATCGGCCCCGAAACGCATCCCTGTCTCTTCCAGAAAATCTACCAGTTGGTTCTTGCTGAAATGTTTGCTGCCGTTGAAGGCCATGTGCTCACAGAAATGAGCCAGGCCCTGCTGGTCGTCATCTTCCAGGATCGATCCGGCATTGACCACCAGACGGAACTCCACCCGGTCCCTGGGCTTCTCGTTGTGACGTATATAATACTTCATCCCGTTTTTCAATGTGCCGGTGATCACATCAGGATCCTGCGGCAGGGTGTCACTGAGTTGCTGTGCGGTGATCGTAAAGGGGAGGATCAGGAGCATTAAGCCCGCGAAAAAGAATATGTTACGTCTCATGAGAGGAATTGTTAATTATGAATTTATGCCAAAAGTATAAATAATTACCGAATGAACAGGGAAATGGTTTCAGAAAAAAATCGTATTATTGTATTGTGAGATCTATAACGTAAAGGAGTATATTATGTTGACCCAAAAAAGAACATTCCTTGCCCTGGCCCTGTTGCTCAATGTGTTGGCAGGTATCTCCCAGGAGAAATATACCATCAGCGGTTATGTCAGTGACCAGGCTTCGGGTGAGAAACTGATCGGTGCGAATGTGTACGATCAGCGCAGCCGTTCGGGGGCGGTGAGTAATGTATATGGTTTCTACAGTCTTACGCTGCCGGCCGGGGAGGTGGAGCTGGTGGTGTCGTATGTCGGATACGGACGGAAAACCCTCACTTTCACCCTGCGAAAAGATACCGTGCTGAACATAGCTCTGGAGCAATCGCTGGAGATCGAAGCCGTGACGGTGACGGCGGAGGCCACCCGCCGCATCGAGCATGAGACCCAGATGAGCATGACCGATATTCCTGTCAAGCAGATCCGGGCCCTGCCCTCATTGCTGGGGGAGACCGACCTGCTAAAGACGGTGCAGCTGCTGCCGGGGGTGCAGTCGGGCAGTGAGGGACAGAGCGGTTTTTATGTGCGGGGGGGCAGCCCCGACCAGAACCTGATCCTCCTCGACGGCGTGCCGGTATACAACGTCTCCCACCTCTTCGGCTTTTTCTCCATCTTCAACACCTCGGCCATCAGTGATGTGAAGCTGATCAAGGGAGGTTTCCCCGCCCGTTACGGAGGCCGTCTTTCGTCGGTGCTGGATATCCGCATGAAAGACGGCAATCTGCACGAATACCACGGCGATATATCGCTGGGACTGATCTCGGCCCGGGCCACGGTGGAGGGACCCATTATCCGGGACAAGACCTCCTTTATTATCTCCGGTCGCCGTACCTATGCCGATTTTATTGCCCGGCCTCTCATCCGCAGGGGATTTAAAAGAAACGGAGAGGAGGGGGATGCCGGTTATTATTTTTATGATCTCAATGCCAAGATCACCCATACCTTTTCGCAGAAAGACCGTCTCTTTCTGAGTGTCTATAACGGCGACGACCGTTTTCATTTCAAGAGCCATTATCAGGTGGAGGATTACGAGGAAGACATGAAGAACAAACTCCAGTGGGGCAACACCATCGCGGCGGCACGGTGGAACCATGTGTGGTCGGGGAAGCTCTTCTCCAATACCACCTTTACCTACAGCAAGTACCGGTTGGGTACGGATATGGCTTACAAGTACTCCCAGGTGTCACAGGAGGATACGACACGGGAGGATACCCGTCTGGATTATACCTCAGGGATCGACGATCTGGCGCTGAACATGGACCTGGATTATATCCCGGATCCGGATCATTACATACGGGCCGGTTTCAAGGGAATCCATCATGATTTCAAACCGGGCGTTTTTCATATCGCTTATCTGGAAGGAGAGGAAGGAGTGCCGGTGGATACCTCCCTGGGCCAGAAAAGGCTGGCGGCCTGGGAGCTGGCCCTGTATGCCGAAGATGACTGGCGCATCACGGACAATCTGAAGGCCAATATGGGGCTTCATTTTTCCACTTTCCTCACGGGCAACAAGCAGTATTACTCGCTGCAGCCGCGGCTGAGCGTCCGTTATCTTCTGCCGGGAGATGTGGCGCTGAAGGCGAGCTATGCCACCATGCGTCAGTACATTCAGTTGCTGGCCTTCAGCAGCATCGGCCTGCCCACCGACCTGTGGCTGCCCACCACAGAAAAAGTAAAACCGCAGGACTCCTGGCAGGTGGCCGCCGGAGGCGCCAAGACCCTGGGCGGGATCGTCGAGGTGAGCCTCGAAGGGTATTACAAAGTGATGAACAATGTGATTTCTTACGAGGAAGGTGCCAGTATGATGCAGTTCAACGACTGGCAGGAACGCGTTACCCAGGGAAGGGGCTGGGCCTACGGAATGGAGCTGTTCGTCAACAAGAAAAAGGGAAAATGGACCGGCTGGGTCGGGTATACCCTGGCCTGGGCCTGGCGGCAGTTCGACGACCTGAACTTCGGAAAGAAATTCTATTATACCTATGACCGGCGCCACGATATCTCGGTCGTCTCGGTGTGGGAGATCAACGACCATATCCACCTTTCCGGCACCTGGGTGTACGGCACCGGGAAAGCCTATACCCTGCCCAATTCCGTTTACTATGGCTTTTTCCCTTCAGGCGAGCCCGGCGGGTCCTCCGAGACCGAAGTGAATTACTACGAACAACGCAACAACTACAGGATGAAGCCCTATCACCGCCTGGATCTGGGGATCGACTTTATCCGCAAAAGAAAACACTGGACACGTACCTTCTCGCTGGGTGCTTACAATGTCTATTCCCACAAAAATCCATTCTATATGAATATCGAGAATAGATACCATTATGATATGCAGACAAATACCGAGACCCTGGAAAAACAATTGGTACAGTACAGCCTCTTTCCCGTTATTCCCTATTTCAATCTGAATTTCAAATTCTGAGCATATGAATAAGATCTTTTTTACCGGTATGATCTTTCTTGTGTTGCTGAGTTCCTGTGAGGACTTTTTCCAGACCTATATGCAGGTGCCTCCCCCTCCCTATAAAAAGGGAATTGTAGTCAACCTGTATGTGACGGATGATGATACGGTTTTGTATGCCAGTGTCAGTCAGAATGTTGGTTCTCTGGAGGATATTAAAAACGTTCGGGATCTTCTTTTATGTGATGCTACGGTGCAGATCCTGGACGAAGAAGGCAATGTGGTGGTGGAGATGGATACCCTGGAGGTGGACACTACGGTATATTATGATACGATCTACATTGGTAATGGGAACGGGGAGATCACCGATACTGTGGTTTATCCCAGAGATGTTTCCGGAAGGATGATCAATTATCAGGCCCACCTGCCTTCCCCTTTCGGGGGCCATGGCGAGAAGTTCACGCTGAAGGTCATCCATCCGGAATACGGTACGGCTTCAGCCTCTCAGACCATGCCCTCCAAACCGGTGATCACACAGCCTGTGTATAAGGCCTCTGCCGGCCATGATGATTACGGAGGAAACTTTTCTACACTCCGTTTTGATATCGTGGATCCTGGTGGCGAAGAAAATTTCTACCAGGTGAGGGCCTGGCAGACAGACAATACCGGCAGACAGTACTTTTTTGGTGTGGACACGGACGATCCCCTTTTCCAGCCTTCCTATGATTATAATGCCCTGCTGGTAGAGGATAAGACCTTCGACGGAGACAGCTATACCGTTCAGTTAAAGTTCTACAATTATGTTGATGATTCTAGGAATGACGTCAAGGTCTTTGTGGAAGTGCAGTCGGTGAGTAAGGATTTTTATCTCTATGCCCGTACCCTGGAGAAAGCTCTGGAGGCCGAAGACATTGGTTTTTTCGTCGAGCCGGTGCAGGTGTATAACAATATTGAGAACGGCTATGGCATCTTTGCGATGAAGGCCTGCACCGTGGCGCTGGCGTCGAAGGAAGAGTAGTTGTGAGTTGTGAGTTGTGAGTATCGGGTTGCGGGTGTCGGGTATCGGGTTGCGAGTTGGGAAGTTTCCGGTGGTCATTAGCTCGCTGCGCTCGCGAAATTTACTCGCTAACGCTCGTGTAATTAGCTCCCTTCGGTCGCGAAATTTGCACCTGCGGCGCGTAATTATGTTGAAATTAGCTCGCTAACACTCGCGAAATTAAATGGTTGCCTATAATCCCCCCATCATTCCAATAATCCAATATTCCACTATTCCAATTCCTCCTCATCGCTCATCGCTCATCGCTCTTGGCTCTTGTTTCATCGCTCTACGTCCTCTCAGACTTTTCCTACTTTTCCCACTCTTTTGACTCTTTCCACTTTTTGACTTCAATATTTGGAAAAGTGAAATTAAAATGATATAATTGTAATATCATAATAATATAAAAACATTATGTCATGAAAAATGAGAAGAGTTATAATCCGATGTCCGGCTGGCTGGCATTGCTGATCATGCTGGTGATCATTGCCGGGATCGTGGTGAGCGCTATGGCCGGGGTCACCCGGGCGATCATCATCACCTCCGTATTGCTTTTTCTGTGGATCATCGGGTTCACGGTGGTGAATCCCAATGAGTCGAAAGTGCTGGTCCTTTTCGGGGCCTACAAGGGGACTATCCGGAAGAACGGCTTCTTCTGGGTCAATCCTTTTTTTTCCAGGCAGAAGATCTCTCTGCGGGCGCGCAATTTTGACAGTGAGACCATCAAGGTGAACGACAAGATCGGCAATCCGATCATGATCGGGATGGTGCTGGTGTGGCAGGTGGAAGATACCTACAAGGCGGCCTTTGAGGTGGATGCCTACGAGCATTTTGTGGTGGTGCAGAGTGAAGCGGCGCTGCGTAAGCTGGCAGGTTTGTATCCTTATGATAATTTTGAAGACCATGATGCGGTGATAACATTACGTTCGGGCGGCGAGGAGGTCAATCATGAGCTGGAGAACGAGATCCGTGAGCGCCTGGCGATGGCCGGCATCCGGGTGATCGAGGCACGCATCAATTACATTGCCTATGCGGCTGAGATCGCCCAGGCCATGCTGAAGCGGCAGCAGGCCACTGCCATCGTGGCGGCCCGGTTCAAGATCGTGGAAGGGGCGGTCAGCATGGTGCAGATGGCCCTGGAGCAACTGAAAGAAAAAGATATTATCGAGATGGACGAGGAGAAAAAAGCGGCCATGGTCAGCAATCTGATGGTGGTACTCTGCAGCGACAAGGATGCCGCTCCCATCGTCAATGCCGGAACTTTACATCATTAGCGGATGAAGAAAAAGTCATTTGTGCTGCGCATTGATCCGGAAAAGATGGAGGCCCTGGAGAAGTGGGCAGCAGATGAATTTCGCAGCATCAACGGTCAGATCGAATGGATCATCGACCAGGCCCTCCGCAAAAGCGGCCGGCTGAAAAAGAAGAAAACCCATGGGAAGGACCCTTCTTGAAGAATTTGTGATCATCCTGCTCCATCCCCGGCGGGGACGCCTGATGACCCTGGGCAACACCCTGTCGCAGGCGGTGGCGGTCGCTGCCCTGACCGACCTTCTGTTGTCTGGCCTGATCGTCCTGGACGAGGGAAAAGTGAAAGTGAAAAGTCTGAAGTTCTCCGGCAGAAAAGTCCAGGACTACATGATCCGGAGGATTTATGATTCCGGCCGGCTCCGTACCTTTAAACAATGGACGGGGAAGTTCTTCTTTAAAGGCGACCGTTTCTTGAAAGAGACCCTGAGCGATCTTGTACACAGGAACGTCCTGTATGTCCGGGAACATTATTTCCTGTTTTTTCGGTACAGACGATATTTCCTGATCCGGGGGAAAGAGCGGGATGAGATGATCAGTGAATTGCAGGCGGTAGTTTTTGGCGAGAATTTGCCTGATCTCCGTCAGGCCGTGCTGCTGCAACTACTGGCCTCCTGCAATCTCAGCAAACTGATCGCCCGGGACAGGGAAAGCGCCAGGATATTCCGGAAAAAGATCAACGAATTCCGGAAAGATGAAAGGATCTTCGGTGAGTATACCGGCATCCTGGGGGAAGTGAAGAAAACCGTCTCATCTGCCGCTATGACGGGATGAGAAAAGGTATGATCGCAGGAGATCCTGTCAGTGATGCCAGCCGGGATGAGTACTTAAATACCAGGCGTTATATTCATGAATGATCTTTTCCAGATCGTAATAACCGTATCCTTTCTCCTTGTTACGGATCTTTTGGGCCAGCTCCGGATCGTCCTCTACCAGCTTGCTCATGTTCTTTTTAAAATTGGTGAGCATCTTGAGGGATCCCAGGTCAATGAACTCTCCCCGGGGGGTCAGGCCGTAGTTCTCATGTTTCAGGTCTTTTTCCGAAAAACTCAGATCGATATGTGACCTGAGCGGATGATCCTGATCTATCTTTACCCTGGCCCTGGATTGTTCTACTGTTTCATAATACCACCGGTAGAGACTGAAAGGACCGTCGATGATCTTCAGGATAAAATGATAAGTCCTGGCATCGTTGGCCGAGTAAGTGACAGGAGGCTTGAATTTGAAAGACTCATAATAGCGCGGTCCCACCTTGTATGCCTTCAGATCTTTGGGTTTGTATTTCTCCGTATATTTTTCATCATCGGGATCCCTGTAAAAAAGTACCTTATCCTGGTTGTTTACCAGGTTTTTCAACAACAGATGCCCCCGGAGGGTGTCATTGGTGCGTGTGATGACATAGCCGGGATAAAGGCTCCACAACTTTACCTGAACTGTAGTGTCCGTGACGGCTGGTATTTCCTGGGCGGTGCTTGTCAAAGGGAGGATGAGCAAGAGAGTACAGGATATCAGTAAATGTTTCATGACAGGAAATATTTAGAAAAGACATCCTAATTTATAAAAAAAGAGAGGACCTGTCAAGAGGCGGCCGGGTGAAAGGAAATAAAAAACCCCGTCACGTTGACGGGGTTTCTTATTTAAAGATCTGCGATCAGGCGGTCACAGCTTCTTTCTTTTTGGTGAACAGTTTCACCATCAGGTCGTAGAGGATGATCAATCCGCCGAGGATCATCATGCCGTCAGGCAGCAGACGGAACCACAGCCAGTTCTTCATGGGCTCGATGGTCTCGCGCAGCCGGGCAAAGTAATAACCCTGATCGAAAGCGGTCTGTGCCTGGTGTATCCCCACGATATAGGTGGGCAGGGCAAAGAGTACCACGCCGATAGTGAGCAGCCAGAAGCCCCACTTGCTTAGTTTGGGATCCCATCTCAGACCATTGGCCAGGGAGTTGGCACGGGCTGTCATATAAAGGAAAGCGATGGAGATATACCCGAAGGCGCCCAGCAGGGCGATGTGTCCGTGGGGCATGATCAGGTAGGTGCCGTGAGCATAGTAGTCGATGGTGGGCGTATTGATCACCATGCCGAAGAAACCGGCACCGATCCAGTTGAGGACAGCCGATCCGGCCACCCACATAAAGACGGTGCTGAACTCATTGGGGTTTCCTTCGAGGCGTTGTTCGCGCTGGTTTTTCATGGCTTCGACGATCATCAGGGCCAGCGGCAGGGGCTCAAGGGCCGAGAAGATACCTCCGATGGCGATCCAGTACTCGTCCAGACCCTGGAACCAGTAATGGTGTCCTACCCCCAGGGTGCCGGCCATCATGATGAGGAACAGCTCGAAGATCATGGTACGTACCGCCGTCTTGTGGGAGATAAGTCCGAGCGATACGGTGAAGAAAGCAATGACGCCGGCAGCGAACATCTCGAAGGTCAGCTCCACCCACAGGTGAATGACCCACCAGCGGTAGTAATCATCTACCGTGTAATTGGGCATGATGTGGGTGAGGGGCATCATCCCTGCGATGTACAGTGTGGCAATGGCGAAGGCCGACCAGATGATGGTCCCCACCAACGGGTTGTTGGTGGCTGCCTTGCGGATGAGCGAGACCACCAGGAGGAACCAGAAGACCAGCCCGACCACCAGGCCGATGTCCCACAACCGTCCCAGGTTGATGAGTTCACGTCCTTCGTTGCCCAGCCAGAACCAGGAGTCGCGCAGATGACCGGTAGCACCCATGTACAGGCCAATGAGAGCTCCCACGGCCACGATCACCAGCGCCAGCCAGAGCACATCCACGAGCCAGGGCATCTTATGGTCTTTGTTGGCTACCCACGGTGCGATGAGCAGGCCCCCCACGAGCCAGCCCACAGCTACCCACAGGATGGCCAGCTGCGTGTGAATGGAGCGGATCACATTGAAAGGAAGAATACTCTGGGAAAAGACGAACGATTTGCCAGGTTCGGTGTACAAATGGGCCAGGTATCCCCCGACGAACAATTGCAACACGAACAGCAGCGCCACGATGGGCACATATTTGATCAGCTTTTTCTGCGACTTAAAGAGGGAAGTCACCTTCATGGCCGGCTGCAGTTCCTCGTCTTTTTTGAAGAGATACTCGTATGAGAGGAAGATCACAATGATGGTGAGGGTCCACAGCAGCAGGAACTCCCAGAGAGAGACCTTGTGGTAATTGAAATTGAGATCCTGGTCTACCATTGGTTCGTAGGGCCAGTTGTTCGACCAGGTGCGGTCGGCATTGGGACGTTTGGTGGAGGCTACCAGTTGGGACCAGTCGACAAAAGCCGCGATCTTCTTAGCTTCTTCGGGCTTGATGACGCCGCCGGGGAAAGCTCTTTCGGGATCCCCTTCCACCAACATCTTCACCAGCCGTGCCACATTGTTCTGGTAGGCCATGGTGGAGGCTTCGGTGTAAGTCACCACATCCTCAGTCAGATGGGTCTCCTCCTTGATCTCCTGTTTGACCCGCTCTTTTACGGCTCCCTCTTCGGTGGGGGAAAGCTCGTCCTTTCCTTTGCCGAACATCTGTTTGCCATAATAATCGTACAGGTCTTCCACGCGGTGATGATAGAACGTGGTGGTGAAATCAGGACCCATGTAAGCGCCCATGCCCAGCAGTGTACCCCAGTCGGTGAGGTCAAACTCCTGGAAATAGGCTTTTCCCTCAACGATGTCGTCGTAGGTGTAAAGCACTTCCCCTGATGAGGATTTTACCTGCTGGGGAATGGGCGGCACCTCCTTGTGCAGGTTTGCCGTGTAGTAGATCAGGATCGATACCATGAAAATGGCAATGATCCAGAAGGCTGTGTAAAGCCCCTTCTTGGTCATAAACCGGTCAAGCAATATCTGTTTCATACGATAATGGTTTAAGGGTTAATGAAAAAGTCAAAATTTCGTTATCTGGTTGTTTTTCACTTCGGCCAGTGTCGTATTATTAAGGAAATCCAGCAACTGTTCGCGGATGGGCGTCCATTTCTCATGCAGACTGCAGGGGTTATCATCATTACAATCCGAAAAGCCCAGCAGACAAGAGGTGTATTTGTCCATCCCTTCCACCGTTTCAATGATCGAGGAGAGATAAATGCGGTCGGCGTTCCGCGCAAAGACATATCCCCCTTCCCTTCCCCGGATGCTTTTGATGAACCCGGCCTTGGAGAGGGTGGTCAACAGTTGCCGCAGATATTTATCCGGAATGTGTAAAGTTTGAATAAGGTGCTGGGCAGAGAATACCTGTAGATCGGAGTTGATCATATAACTCAACACCCGGATCGCATACTGGGATGTCTTGGACAGGATCATTAAATACTATAATGATATAGAATTTAAACACAAATATAAATAATTATTATTTAAACAGATAAAAATCCGGAGCAAAAATTATGATCTGAATAAAATAAATTATAAGATGTTTGGGTGGAAAATAGGTATTTGGGGGCGAGAAAAAAAGTTGATGAGTTGATGAGTTGAAAAGTTGATAAGTTTGGAAAGACCACTAAATACCGGGATGGGGAGAATGGAAAATAAGGGACATACTTTGGGGTTCCCTTAGAAATTTGTATTTTACACTTCCGTTTTCCGAAACCATATAGCCGGCCATAAGATGAAAAATAAAAAGATTCTCCTTTTTTTCTCGGTTCTTTTTCTGGGGCTTAATCTTACAGCCCGCGATTATCACGTCTCGATCCGGGGAAATGACGGGAGCAACGGCACTGCGGCCCGTCCTTTCAGGACCATCTCCAAAGCTGCTTCCGTGGCAGTGGCGGGCGATGTCATTATTGTGCACGGCGGGATCTACCGCGAATGGGTCCGGCCGCTCCGGGGTGGTATGTCGGATGATCAAAGGATCATCTACCGCGCAGCGCCTGGGGAGAAAGCTGTGATCAAAGGATCGGAGGTGATCCGGGGATGGAAGCGGTTTCAGGGAAATGTGTGGAAGGTGACCCTGCCCGATACGTTTTTTGGTGATTTCAATCCCTACAAAGAAGTTTTGCATGGCGACTGGTTCAATGGCAGGGGGCGGGTGCATCACGCCGGCGCCGTATTTCTCAACGGCGGTGCTCTGTACGAGTCGGATGTCGCCGATAACCTTTTCCAGCCTGTTCTGTTGGATACACGTGACGGACGTCATCTGTATCCCTGGTACTGTGAGTCGGATGATCGGAATACAACCATCTATGCCAATTTCGGGGATCATGATCCCAACCGGGATACCGTGGAGATCACTGTGCGGGAAGCCTGTTTCTACCCCGGCAGTCCGGGGGTAAACTATATCACCGTGCAGGGTTTTGTGATGCAGCAGGCGGCCACACCCTGGGCTCCCCCCACGGCCGAACAGGTCGGTCTGTTGGGGACCTTCTGGAGCAAGGGATGGATCATCGAGGACAATGTGATCAGCGACGCCCGGTGTGTGGGGATCACCCTGGGGAAAGACCGGAAGACCGGTCAAAACGTATGGTCGAAGAACCCCTCCATTGACGGTGCCACGCATTACAATGAGGTGATCTTCCGTGCGCTGCGGGAAGGTTGGTCGAAAGAGAACACAGGATCCCATATCGTCAGGAACAATGAGATCTATCACTGTGAGCAGGCCGGTATTGTGGGGAGCCTCGGGGCGGTATTCAGTCAGATATACGATAATCATATCCACGACACATGGGTGGAACGCCTTTTTAACGGTGCCGAGATCGCAGGGATCAAACTGCACGGTGCCATCGACGTGGTGATCCGCCATAACCGCATACACAATACGGGCCGGGGCATCTGGCTCGACTGGATGGCGCAGGGGACACGTGTAACAGGTAACCTGCTGTATGACAATACGGAGGAGGATGTTTTTGTGGAGGTGAACCATGGGCCTTTCCTCGTGGACAATAATTTGTTCCTCTCCGGGAAATCTATGAGGAATTGGAGCGAAGGCGCTGCTTTTGTGCATAACCTGCTGGCCGGGTACATTGAGGCGCATGAAGAGAGGAACCGTTTTACGCCCTATATGTTCCCTCATTCCACGCAGGTGGCGGGACTGAGGAATACCTGGAACGGTCAGGAGCGTTTCTATAACAATATCATGGTCGGCCCGGGAACCGGTAAGAATTTGAAAGTGCCGGCGAACAGCCGGTATATGCGCAAAGGGTGGGGCTTGTGTGTCTATGATTCGCTGGACTTCCGGATCCTTGCCGCCGGCAATGTCTATCTGTACGGTACCCGTCCTTACAGGCTGGAGCGGGATTACCTCCTGCTGCCCGGTTTTGATCCGGATATACGTTTGGAAGAGGAGGGGGGACATGTGTACCTTTCCCTGACCCTTCCTGAAAAGATACGGGAGCAGGATACCCCATTTATCACGACCGCTTTTCTCGGCAGGACGAAAAACACCCGGCTTCTTTTTGAGGATCCTGACGGGACGCCCCTAAAGATCGACAGAGACTATTTCGGGCATGAGCGCAACAAAGAACATCCGGTTCCCGGTCCGTTCGGCGACATTGGGAAAGACAGTGTTAAATTAAAGGTGTGGTAATCATTATAAAACATTTCTGTAGCATGCATAAAATGAAATCCATGACAAGGAAAAGAAAAAGGAGCTTCATTTTTCTTGCCATTATTTTGCCTGTGATCTGGCTGACTGCTTTTTCCTGTAAATCCGGTTCTTCTCAAAAGCAGAAGGAACAAAAACCTAACATCGTTTTCATTTTCGCGGATGATCTCAACTATGACATGGTCCATGCCCTGGGCAATGATCAGATCATCACGCCCCATCTGGACCGGCTGGTCGAGGAGGGTGTCACCCTCACCCATGCTTACAACATGGGGGCCTGGACGCCGGCGGTGTGTGTCTCCAGCCGCGGCATGCTCAATACCGGCAGGTCCTTGTGGGAGGCACACAGGGCGGTGCCTCGCCTGAAGGAACTGGCATCGCGCGGGGAGCTGTGGGCGAAGATGATGGAGCAGGCCGGCTACGAGACTTATATGACCGGCAAATGGCATGTGAGGATCCCGCCGCAGGAGGTCTTTGACCATGTGGTGCACGAGCGTCCGGGGATGCCCAACCAGACGCCCCAGGGCTACGACCGGCCCAAAAGCCGTACGGACACCGTGTGGGAACCCTGGGACACCATCTACGGCGGCTACTGGAAAGGCGGGAAGCACTGGAGCGAGGTGCTGGGCGACGATGCCGTGGCTTTCCTGCAGGAGGCCGCCCGAAAGGAGAAACCCTTCTTCATGTATCTGGCCTTCAATGCATCGCATGACCCGCGCCAGTCCCCCCGCCGTTTTGTGGAGATGTACGATCCCGACAGCATTGAGATGCCTCCCAGCTTCCTGCCGGAATATCCTTACGGTAAACAGATCGGCAGCGGCCGGAAACTGCGTGACGAACGCCTCATGCCCTTCCCCCGTACCCCCTGGGCCGTAAAGGTCAACCGGCAGGAGTACTATGCCATCACCACCCACATGGACCAACAGATCGGCAGGATCCTCGAAGCGCTCAAAAAGACCGGAAAGATGGACAATACCTACATCTTCTTCACGGCCGACCATGGCCTGTCGATAGGGGCTCACGGCCTGGCAGGGAAACAGAACCTTTACGATATCAGCATACGCGTGCCATTCATGTTGGTGGGGCCGGGTATCCCGCATAACAAAAGGATCGATGCCGATATCTATCTGCAGGATGCCATGGCCACGGCCCTGGACCTGGCCGGTGTCACACCGCCCGATTCCCTCTTTTTCCACAGTGTCCTGCCCCTGATCGATGAAACCCGGAAAGTGAGTTATTATCCTGCCATCTATGGCGCTTACCTGAACTTTCAGCGGATGATCCGCAAAGACGGGTACAAGCTGATCGTCTATCCGCGGGTGCCTGTGGTGTTGCTGTATGATATGAACAACGATCCTTATGAGATCCATGACCTGGCACAGAAACCGGAATACCGGGGGAAAGTGAAGGAACTGTTCACCGCCCTGGTGAAGCTGCAGAAAGAGATGAAAGATACACTGGATCTGGGAAGATATTTCCCTGAACTCTGAATTTGTAATTCTTGAAAAAAATCAGGAAATTGTTGATACAAAAATCCGGAGGGTATCATGAAAACCAATTACCTGAAAAAACCTGTTACTGCCGGTGTGTTACTTTTTATTTTATTTTTTCCCATACCGGCTCAAGAGAAGATCGTTCAGATATCAGATAAGCCGGTGACCGTGGTCTTTACACGGGTGTATGAGCCTCGTGAGAAAGCCTTCAGCTTACTGGTGCCCAGGGGCTGGCAGGTGGATGGGGGTATCTTCCGGGTGGATCCGAGGACGCAGGGAGGTGCTGCACAGTCCATTGCGGCAAAGCTGGACTTCTCAGTTAAAAAAGATGCGGCCGGAACGGTCATGATACGCTGGCTGCCGGATGTGCTTTTTTTTGATAACAGGAACATGCCCGCAGCGGCCATGTTCCCGGTGGGTAGCAACTACAACGGGATGACCGTTTACCCTCTTGTGCCTGCTGCTGTCTTTTTACAACAGGTGGCTTTCCCGTATGCACATCCGCAGGTCACAGGTTTCCGTACACTGGAAACGCATCCTGCAAAAAAACTGGCGCAGGGTTATCAGCAAAGGATCAATGCCATGATGCCCGGCCTGGGGTTCAGCTATGATGCGGCTGTGATCACGGTCAGCTATCAGGAAGGTGGAATAGGTTTTGAGGAAAAACTGGTGGGGGTGATCGAGAACATGGGGCAGTTAGGGGCCGGTATGTGGGGAAACAAAGGAACTTTCCTGATACGTGCTCCGGCCGGCAACTTCAAACAATGGGAGCCGGTTTTCAGTATCATCCTGAACTCTGTCCGGTTGAACCCGCAATGGGTGGCCGGTGAGATCCAGGGGCAGATACAACGTGGCAAGATCATGTTACGTACACAACAGGAAATGCAAAAACTGGAAAGGGAGATGGTGGAACATCAACAAAAAACCAATGCTGAGATTCACAACGATATGTTCCTGACACTGACCGACCGGGAGGAATATGTTAATCCCTATACCCATGAGGTGGAGACGGGCTCAAACCAATGGCAGTACCGATGGGTGAACGAACAGGGTGACGTCATATACACCGACCGGGAAGACTATGATCCCAATACCGATATCAACCTCCATATATCCGGGTTTAAGAGGACTCCTATAAGGAAAAGATGAATGTCCTGATACTGTTCCTGCTGGTCCTTCGCAGATCAAAATAGTCCGGTTATCCTGCCATGTTCATCAATATCTATTCTTTCGGCGGCTGGTTCTTCGGGCAGGCCGGGCATGCGCATAATATTGCCGGTGATGGGTACCACGAAACCTGCGCCTGCAGCGATCTCAATTTCCCGTACGGTCACAATGAAGTCCTTAGGACGGCCCAGTAGCTTGGGATTGTCGGAGAGGGACTTTTGCGTTTTGGCGATACATACGGGTACTTTCTCCAGGCCCAGGCTTTCGATCTTCTTCAGATCATTTAACGCTTTGGGCCGGTAGTCGATGGCTTTGGCCCCGTATATTTTTTTTGCCACCGTTTCTATTTTTTCCCGGATGCTCATATTCCAGTCATAGAGTGGTGTGTAAGTGTGATCACAAGCAGCTGCTTCCTGTATAACCAGTTCTGCCAGCTCGATCGTGCCGGCGCCTCCTTTTTCCCAAGCCTCGGCCACTGCATGTTTCACACCCATCTCGTCACACTTTTCCCGTATGATATTGATCTCCTCCTCAGTATCCGAAGAAAATTTGTTGATGGCGACTACTGGTCTGATGCCGAAAAGACGGATATTTTCAATATGTTTTTCCAGGTTGCCCAGCCCTTTTCGCAGGGTCTCCGGGTCGGGTTGTGAGAGATCTTTTACATTGCCGTTGCCATGATATTTCAGGGCCCGTACCGTAGCTACCAGTACCACCACTTTGGGGCTCAGACCGGCATAACCGCATTTGATATCGAAGAATTTCTCAGCCCCCAGATCAAAACCGAAACCGGCTTCGGTAACCACATAGTTGGCCAGGGATAGTCCGGTGCGGGTGGCGATGACACTGTTGGTTCCCTGGGCAATGTTGGCAAAGGGTCCGCCATGGATGATGGCGGCATTGCCTTCGATAGTCTGTACCAGATTGGGTTTGATGGCGTCCTTCAACAGGGCGGTCATAGCCCCTTCGGCATGCAGGTCACGGGCATAAACCGGTTTCTTGTCATAGGTGAAACCGATAAATATATTCCCGATCCTTCTTTTCAGGTCCGGGATGTCATCGGCCAGGCAGAGGATGGCCATGATCTCGGAGGCTGCCGTGATATCGAATCCCGATTCCCGGGGCACACCCGAGGAGGTGCCACCCAGACCAATGACGATGTGGCGGAGGGCCCGGTCGTTCATATCCATCACCCTTTTCCAGGTGACGGTCCGGGCATCGATGCCCAGCGACCGGGTCTTGCTCTGCAGGTTGTTGTCGATCAGGGCAGCCAGGAGGTTATGGGCTTTCTCGATGGCTGCAAAATCGCCCGTAAAATGCAGGTTGATATCTTCCATAGGCAGTACCTGGGAATACCCGCCCCCCGTGGCGCCTCCTTTGATCCCGAAAACAGGACCCAGCGAAGGCTCTCTCAATACGACAATGGTGTTTTTTTTCAGTCTGTTCATACCTTCCGACAACCCAATGGAGATGGTGGTCTTCCCTTCACCGGCAGGGGTGGGGGAGATGGCGGATACGAGAATCAGGTTGCTTTGCCCGGCTTTTTGCCTGTCGTTGAGGGAAAGAGGCAACTTGGCCTTGTACTTTCCGTATAATTCCAGTTGCTCAGGATCCACTCCGATCTTTTCGGCGATCTCTGTGATAGGCTTTAAGGAAACCGATTGTGCGATCTCAATGTCTGATCTCATGGCTTGGTTTTTTATATTTTCCATTTTGCGGAGGGGCAAAGATCGTAGTTTTTTTCATATTGACCCATTGACCCGGCTTATTTTTCTCAAACCGCGGATCAGCCATGGATAGTGCCTGCGATCTTCTATTGGTGATCTTAGGATTATTCGGTAAATTTGTTAGGTTTCTTTTGAAGGATAATTCACTATAAAGGATAATATAAAATCAGTCAACTATGAAAAAGATCACGATCATTACGCTTATGACGATCAGTTTGGTAGCCCTTCCGTATTGTTCCTCTTCCCCGAAAAAGGAAGAGCAGAAAAAAGCCGGTACCCAACAGACCGACAAGATGGCCTGGTGGCGGGATGCCAAGTTCGGCATGTTCATTCATTGGGGGGTCTATTCCGTGCCGGCCGGTGTGTACAAAGGGCATAAGATCAATGGGATCGGAGAGTGGATCATGAATTACGCCAAGATCCCCGTGGCGGAATACAAGGAGTACGCCAAATCTTTCAACCCTGTCAAATATGATCCGGATGCCTGGGTGTCGCTGGCCAGGGAGGCCGGGATGAAATACATGGTGATCACCTCCAAGCACCACGATGGTTTCGGGATGTTCGACTCGAAGGTGACCGACTGGGACATCATGGATGCCACGCCCTACAAAAAAGATGTGATCGGCGCGCTGGTGAAGGCAGCCCGTAAACAGAACATGCACATCGGGCTGTATTATTCCCAGGCGCAGGACTGGAATCATCCCGGCGGCGTTGCTTACAGGGTGTTAGCCCGGGCCGGCTGGGACAATCCCGACTCGGCACGTATCGACAAGTTCACCGCCGAGCATGACGGCCACTGGGATCCCGCACAGTTGGGGAGCTTTGATGAATATCTGGATAAAATAGCTGTGCCGCAGGTGAAAGAGATCCTCTCTCAGTATCACCCCGATATCCTGTGGTGGGACACGCCGAAGGAGATGACCCGCGAGCGGGCCGAGAAATTCCTGCCCATCGTGGCACAGTATCCTGATCTCATCACCAACAACCGCCTGGGTGGTGGCATCCCCGGCGACCTGGAGACCCCCGAGCAGTATATCCCCGCCACCGGCTTTCCCGGCCGCAACTGGGAGGTGTGCATGACGATGAACGATACCTGGGGGTACAAATCGTGGGACCATAACTGGAAGTCGGGGAAAGACCTCCTGCTCAAACTCTCGGAGATCGTCTCCAAGGGCGGCAACTTCCTGCTGAATGTAGGTCCCACCTCCGAAGGCCTGATCCCGGAGGCCAGCATCGACCGCCTGAAATACATCGGCGCCTGGATGAAGAAGAACAGTGAGGCCATCTATGGCACCACGGCTAGTCCCTTTCCCTGGCTACCCTGGGGCCGCGCTACACGCAAGGGAAGTACCATCTATCTGCATGTGTATGACTGGCCGCAGGACGGCGTACTGAAGGTGCCGCTGCGCAACAAGGCTCAGAAAGCATGGTTGCCGGCGGTGCCCGGTGAAGCACTGAAGGTGGAAAACAAAGAAGGGCACGTGGAGATCAGCGTGCCGGCATCTGCTCCCGACACTGTCATCTCCATTGTGGCCTTTACTTTTGAAGGAGAGCCGGATGTACTGCCGGTGCCGACGGACGGCAAAACAGGTAAAGCTTCTTCCACTTCTGAGAACACCAGAGTGTCCAACCTCTTCGATGGCGATCCCAAGGACCGCTGGACGACCGAAGGAGAACATAAAGGCTGGGTGGAGGTGGACCTGGGTGAGCCGGTGGCCATCGGTCATATGGCCCTCGTGGAACCGTGGCATCCCTGGGACCACAAAAGCCAGCAGTTCGAGCTGCAGGTGAAGAAGGACGGAAAGTGGGTGACCGTAGTTCAGGGAGCGACGAAAGGCACCGGCCATCAGGTAGCCTTTGTTCCGGTAACGGGCCGTTATTTCCGTCTGGTGATCACCGGCCCGGGCAACCAACCGCCCATCCTGAATGAATGGGTGCTGCACAGGGCACTGTAAAAAAGGCAAAAGTATTAAGGCAAAAGTAAGCTATAAAATTACTACTTAATTTCGCAACCGCAGGTTGCTAATTACACGAGCGTTAGCGAGTAAATTTCGTGAGCGTAGCGAACTAATTTCGGCTGCGCAGCGCCTTCCATCAGCCGCCATAGGCGGTTCCTGAACTCGCCCGCCCGGCCGAGGCCGTTCGGACGGGTCGAAAGGAGCCGACGGCGCGGCGCGTAGCCGTTTCGGCGAAGCAAGGTAGCAGCGTAATGACTTAACTCGATACTCCTAACTCGTCACTACTTCAGGCAATCTCCGAATATCAAATTTTGCCGGACGTTTTTATTTTCTAATTCATCGAAGAATGTTTCAAGATAGTAAAGCATATCCTTTTTGTCTTTCTCATTCAGATAGGGAAAATCCGTGATCACCTGTTCCATCTCCTTTCTTTTCTCCAGAAATGATCCTGCCACTTTTTCCGTGATCTCTTCCGGCAGGCAGGGGCCGAGGTAACGCCTTTCCCTGACATTCTTCAGGCCCGAATTCTCAGCCGGGTTTGCATAAGGGGCATTCACCATTCCGGAAAAGTCAAAATCGTAAGGGACCGGGATGGCAATGGATCGCTGGTTCTCGAGTAGCGTGAATACTTTGACGTTGTGCTGCCCCGCGAGGGACCAGTCCGTGTTACCGATCATATATTCGAACAAAGCCACACGTGCCATGGCCTCCGGGTCCATATCCTTCATCTTTATACCCCCGCTTTTAACATAAAAAGCATTGAGCCTTTTGGACAGGTTCTTTACCGGCTCGATCAGGAAGCCGTATTTGGTGAAGACATTGTTTTTCTTTTTACTGGAATCCACATAGGTCATCTCCACCAGCCGCACCCTGAAACTGCGATCGGTAAGCAGATTATAGAGTTTGTATATCAGAAACTCCTTCAAAAGATAATCTTCATAATCCCTTGATCTTTTACACTGGACGACGAATTTCATGGCCCCCGTTTTGTCGAGGTAGGGATTGTCAAAATCGGCTTTCTTGATGTTCAGCTTGAAAGGAGGGTAGGAGCAGTAATTACGCCTGAACTCCCCGCGGGCCTTAATCTTAACCGGCTTGTCCACCCAGCTGCTGTCCTCCAGTTGGATGCGCAGCAGGGCTTTCTGATATTCAGGTTTGTAACGGTTCTTTCTGTACGTCTTTCCATTGTAGTAAAGGGCCAGGCGGACCAGTCTGTCGCGGCCGAAAAGGTTCCAGTCTTTTTCCGGGGTAACGGTGATCGTTCCCGTAGTGTCGGAAGTGACCTGCTGGGCGGGAGCGGGTCGGAGCAGCAGGAACAACAGCAGAAAAATGCCTGTATTGTATAGTCTGAACAAGGATCTTTTCATGGGAAGATCAGTTTTTAAGGATGAGCTTTACCAGGAACAGACCGATCCCCAGTACGAGGCCGACCAGGAAAAGCATGTAGGAAAGGTTGAGAAAACGGGTTTTCCGTGAGATGACACGACTCAGGAAATAGAGATCGACGCTCAGGTTCTCATAGATCATTTCGTTAGAGGCCAGCATCTCTTCCACATATTTGAGATAATCTTCGATCGGTACCTTTTTATAATGGGTCAGGGAGAACTGTATGGGGCTCTGCATGACCAGGAATTTTTTGAGATGCAGATCGGTGCGGGTGGAGAGGATAGCAAAGGTGATGGCTGCCAGGGAGAAGATGAGGAAAATGATGAAAGGGATATGATCCGTAAAGCTCATCGTGTGGTTGCTATTCCAGAAATAAAGCGAACCGGAGAGGAACCCGAGAACGCCCGTGATCAGCAGGGTGTTGATGCTGATGATAAGATTGGCCTTGCTGTCCATGATGCCTATCAGGGAGATCTGGCCCCGGATGGTGACCCGAAACAACGTCTCCTTGCCACCTCCTTTGGCAATTTTTCTTGGCAATGATGCTTCTATATCGTACATAAACATGAAAATTTTTTCTGAAAACACTAATATAATTTAAAAGGTGAAGATCAAGAATTTAAGGAGATATAAAAAATCACATATAATCTTAGTTTATATTTAGAATAAATATAAATTACCAAAAGATCATTTTTTAAACGATTTAGATTTTGGAAAATTATAAACAATCTGATAATATTGCTATGGAAAACGGAGCAATGTTATAAGAGAAAGTGCTCAAAATCAGGAACTAAAGTGTTGATTTATGATATTACGGATAGTGTTTTTCAATATATTTTCTCTCTAAATCGATATAGAGCGAGATGGAGATTATTATTTTTAAAATTAACCTAAGTTTAACTTTAAACCTTTAACTATGAAGAGGACTCTATTTTTAACGCTACTGCTTGTTATGGCGGTATTGACCGGTGTTTATGCCCAGGAGCGGGTGATTACCGGGACTGTGACCTCTGCGAAGGACGGCTCTCCCTTGCCGGGAGTGACGGTTCTTGTGAAGGGTACCAGCATAGGTGCTGTCACGGATGCTGATGGAAAATACAGCATCAAAGTGCCTGAAGGTGCCCAAACGTTACACTTTTCTTTTGTCGGTATGGAGACAAAAGAGGTGCCTATCGGGAAATCCGATGTGATCAACGTACAGCTTTCCGAAACCTCACAAAAGGTCGGTGAGGTGGTGGTCACCGCCTTGGGGCTCCATCGTCAGGAAAGATCTTTGGGATATGCGGTCAGTACGGTCAATTCGGAAGAGATCCTGAAGACCGGAGCTTCCAACTTCGGTTCGGCTCTTTATGGGAAAGCGGCCGGTGTACGTATCCAGACCGCCCCGGGGGGGCCCACTAGTGCCGTATCTATCACGGTACGCGGTTTGAATTCCATTAATTTCAGTAGCCAGCCGTTGATCATTCTCGACGGGGTGCCCATCCGGAACGGCGAAGCCAATAACTCCGGTTATTGGGGGGACCAGCGGATCCGGGGAAATGGGTTGCTGGACGTAAACCCCGAGGACATCGCCAGTATTTCCGTCTTGAAAGGAGCTTCGGCTTCGGCACTCTACGGATCGGAGGCGGCCAACGGGGTGATCGTGATCGAGACCAAGAAAGGCCGGAAAACCAACGGCCTGGGCATCGATTTCAATTATCGTTACCTTAACCTGACTCCCGCTTTTGAACCTCCTTTCCAGAATGAATATGGCCCCGGATACAGCCGGGATATCAACCAGGCATATTTCGGTGCCGATGACGACGGCTGGGTATATGAGGATCTGGATGGGGATGGTAAAGCTGAAACACCCAGACCTATTTACCGTTCGTATGCGCAATTTGGTCCCAAATTCGACGGCCGTCAGGTGATCGGTTGGGATAACCAGATGCATCCTTATGTGGCTCAGCCTGACAACTGGAAGAATATGTTCCGCACCGGCTTCAATTCGGAGGCCAACATCGCCTTCAGCAAAGCCGGTGAGTTCGGTAACTTCCGGTTTTCATATACCCGTCTCGATTACCGGGGTGTGCAGCGGGGGGGGCATACCAATAAGAACACATTTAACCTAAATTCCTCGTTGAAACTTTCCAAGCGCCTCACGGTCGACCTGACCATGAATTATGTCAACCAGTATGTGCGGAACCGCCCTTACAGGATCGACCGTATTACCAACAACTACGGAGGATTCTTCAGTCGTTTTGATGATATGCAGTGGTATCTGGACAATTACAAAACGTCCAAAAACTATTATTTCAGGACCGGCAACCAGCCCAGTGCAACGCCTGATGAGAACCTGCAATACCGGGTGCGTGCAACGGCTTTGCTCGACTTTTTCTGGAGAACCCTTCGTAACCTCAATGAAGAGTATACCAACCGTTTGATCAGCAGTGCAACGATGCATTGGGAGATCACCGACTGGCTCTCGTTGAGAGGACGTATTGCAGAGGATTATACCTTCCTGTATTCCGAAGACAGGCTCCACAACAAAGTTCCGCTGGCTATCGGGAATTCCGGCGGTTTTTACATGAATGACAAGCGATACGGACGTCTTTACGGGGATGCTCTTTTGTCGGTGAATAAAAAACTGGGAGATGATTTCCGGCTGATCGTGAATGCCGGGTTCCAAGGACGTCATGAGAAATATACCAATATGTCGGTAGGTACACGAGGGGGGTTGAGCGCGGAGAACTGGTTCTCGATCAATGCTTCCGTAAATACAGGTACCAAGAACGGAAATGGAAGCTATTCCGAACTGATGCGTTATGCATGGTTGGGAACGGCCAGCATAAGTTTCCGGGATTATGCCTTCCTGGAATTGACGGGGCGTCAGGAAGCTTCGTCCACACTACCTCCCGGAAGCAATTCATTCTTCTATCCCTCCCTTAACAGTAGTTTTATTTTCTCGGATGCTTTCCAGTTGCCTGATCTGATCTCTTTCGGTAAGTTCAGGGTATCGTACGGTATCGTGGGTAACGCACCTCCGATCTATGCGGCGAACAATGCCTATAACCAAGGGAACGTAAATGGTATTGTTTACAATATGGTTCCCAGCAGTTATGGAAATGACAAGATCCGTCCAGAGAAAAAGGCCGAATTTGAAACCGGCCTGGAGATGAGGTTTTTTCATGACAGGTTGGGATTTGAGTTGACTTATTACAACAACCATATCAACGATCAGATCCTGTGGCTGACCGTGCCGCCTACCGTAGGGGCAGGCCGTATGCTTACCAATGTGGGTGAACTGGCTAACCATGGTTATGAATTCAGCCTGAATGCGAGTATCATGCAGAACTCTGACTTTGTTTGGACCATTCGCAGTAATTTCTCCATCAACCGCAATAAAGTGGTGAGTTTGATGGAGGGTGTGGACAGGCTGACCCATCGTAATATAGATGCAGGAGCTGCACTCATTGTTTCCGAACCCGGCAAACCTATGGGTGATATCCTGGCTTATCTTCCCAAAAAAGATGAGAACGGGAATTATATTGTCAATGATCCCGACGGATTGTATGAAATCGACTTCACCGAGATGAAAAAGGTGGGCAATGCCACCCCTAAGATCGTCGGCGGTATCGGCAACTATTTTGAGTACAAAGGAGTTTATCTGGATTTCGGTATTGATTACCGTTTCGGAGGTTCGATCGTTTCTCTGCCGAGCCAGTATATGAAAGGTGCCGGTATGTTTGAGGAAACCCTTAAATATAGAGATGCTGCTCACGGAGGGATCTCCTATTATATTGATCCGAATACCAACGAAAAGATACAAACATCCAGTGATCAAGGACCTAACGGTGAGAGAGTGTTCCATGACGGCTTGATCCTTCCCGGTGTAAAATCGAGCGATGGTTCTCCCAATGATATCATCGTAGATGCAGCTACCTATTACATGAATACCTTCACCTGGGGCGCCAATCCTGCCTGGGGAATCCCTTACAGCCGTTATGATGATGCTGTGAGAAAGAATGATTATGTAAAAATGAGGGAGATGTCGATCGGCTATAATCTTCCCCAGAGCCTGGTCTCCAAACTGAAATTCAGCAGAATCCGGGTAGCCCTGACAGGTTTCAACCTGTTTTACATCTACCGTACTTTCAAAGACTTTGATGCGGAAACCACCCTGGGTACCAACTGGGTGAAAGCTGCTGTTGTAGGCGGTTCCACCTCAGCTGCCAGGAGCATTGGGTTTACCGTCAGGACAAGTTTTTAATCTGAAAAACCGATAGAATCATGAAAAGAAACAATAAATATCTGTTATTATCTTTCATTGCGACCGTGGGGCTTTTGCTGAGCGGTTGCGATAAAGATAAATTGGCTGAACTCTATCCCAATCCCCAGAAGACCAGTGTGGCGACGGTGGATAATTTCTTTACGGGGGTTCTGAAAAGTGCCAATCAGGTGGTAATGCCCTGGTACTGGCGTTTCTTTGTTGTGGAACAACCGACGATGGGACACTATACCCAGGTAATGGGTTGGTTTAACGGGAAAGACCAGTATATCCCGCCGGCTGCCGCCATGGATTGGCGCTGGGGTCAGTACTACAACGGTGTTATGACCCAGTATCGCGAAATGCAGCGGTTGTACGACAAATTGAATGAGACCGACAAATCGGATTACCGGATCTTCATGCTGGCAGCTACGATCTTCTTTTACGATCAGACCGAGCAGGTGGTTGATATTTATGGAGATATCCCCTGGTCGAAAGCCGGTATGGTCAGAGATGAAGGTGATCTGAAGGCCTCGCTTCCTCCGTATGATAAAGCAGAAGATATCTATAATGCGATGCTTGACGATCTGAAGTATCTTGCAGAAGTGCTCGATACGATCCATGTTCCCTCTTTTTATGCTAATCTTTTTGCTGACAAGGATTACCTGAATGACGGTGATCTGACCATCTGGAAGAAGTACTGTAATTCCTTGCGCCTGCGTATGCTGCTGCGTGTATCTGCCGTACCTGAGTTCCAGGCAAGGGTTCAGCAGGAAATGACTGAAATTTTGTCTGATCCTGCCAAGTATCCCGTTATTGATAACAATGATGAGAATGTGATGCTGGATGCCGGAGGCCCCGATCTGTATGCCACAACCTCAAGTATGCACGGAGGTATATGGCAGGCTATGGCCACCTGGGGCCAATATGACCTGGCCCCTTATGCCTTGGTGGACCACATGGTCACACATCATGATCCCCGTCTGGAGATCACTTTCGACCCCAATGTTGAGGGGGTCTATGTGGGCGTGGATCCTCTGGAGGATGCCTCTACCCAGAGCCAGAAAGCATCTGACGGCCTGGTGGCTCGCTATGATAGTTCTACGTTCATGCGTAACCACTATTTCCCAGGATTCGTAATCTCGGCAGCGGAAGTGAGTTTTATCAAGGCTGAAGTCCTTCTGAAAGGTGGACAGGATGCTCTGGCAAAAGCTGCCTATGAGCAGGGTGTACGTCAGTCTATTGAGTTCTATTATAATATCAATGCTACCGGCGATTACCGTGATCCTATCCCGATGAATCAGGACAGTGTGGATGCCTATCTCACCATGCCCGGCGTCTCCTGGGACCAGGCGGCTGATGATGATGCCAAGATGACGCTTATTGCCGAACAAAAATGGATCAACAGCGGCCTGGGAGGTATGCCCCAGACATGGGCTGAGGTGCGCCGTCTTGACAAACCGGTGTTCTACTTTATGAAGGATACCCAGAGTGGTCAGAACTGGCCTCCTGTACGCTGGCTCTATCCCGAGTCGGAGAAAAAGTTGAATGCTGAAAATTATGCAGCCGTGAAGGATAAGGATGATCTTAATACCCGGGTTTTCTGGGATGTCAATCCTCCCGTCTTTCCGGAGCCGTAGGTGTTAGTATGGATAATAAAGGGGATGTTTTCATCCCCTTTTTTTTAATGATACTTGTTTTATGAAAATATCTGTTATTTTATGGTTTATCCTGTCTGCTCTCTCACTCGCTACGGGGAAGGCTGACACGATTCCGGTTCCTGCCGCCCAATACCAAATCGTTGCCGTATCCAGCGATAATGAGAATCATCCTGCCGCCTATGCCATGGATGACGATACGGCCACCTGGTGGGCCCTCTACAATGCTGCAGGATATTCCCTGCCGGGAGTGCTGATCCTGGATCTTGGGGACACCCTCCCTGTTAGTGGCTTCAGTTATCTGCCCAATGTAAGGAACCCTGCTACCCGGGCAGACAGCTTTGCCTTTTTCGTGTCAAACGATCCGGGACTATGGGGTGATCCGGTAGCTACGGGCATATTTGACTGGCTTGATGAGAACGACCTGGCAAGGCGGAAGGTGTTTTTCGGCCCCGTAAAAGGGCGGTATGTGAAGATCATGTACCTTACCAACACCCATCCTTCCAGTGACAATGTCCATACCAATGACCTGGTTATTTACCGCAGCGAACCCCCACCGGCGGAATACAGAATAAATCAGTGGATCTCTTTTCCGCACATTCCCGAACAGTTCACCCGCGACAGTATCCTGCGGTTGGAAGCGATTTCTTCGAGCGGTTTGCCGGTCTCATTCCGCCGGATTTCCGGGCCGGTACATGTTTCCCATGACACCCTGTATTTTGTTGAGGACGGCAGCGGGCCGGTCTGCATTGAGGCTACCGTATCCGGGAACGATACGCTCTATCCTGCTACTGTGATAAGATGCTTCCGGCTGACAGATCTTTCCCATTATTATCCGGTTATTGCCACCCACCTTTCCGAACAGCAGCCGGTATATATGCCGGAGCTCAAAGGATATCCTTTGTGGTTCTCCGCATCCATCGCCTATCCCGGTCAGATCCACCTGGGGGAGATCGCCGTGACCATCGACGGGGAAAGCGTAACGGCTTATCGCGAGGGGGATGTGGTGGTGGTCAACTGGATGCCGGATCATTACGGTACTTACGATATCCATGTGACAGCCTTTGCCGACAATGGTAATGCCACCGCACATGATTACCTTGTCACAGTGGTACGGGAGGCTTCTTCCACTACGGTCAGAGCATTGGATCATGTGCTGATCAATTTTCCCAGTCCGGGACAGGTTGCCCGTGATACGATGCATGTGCCGCAATTCACCGGGGCTTATTCGCGCATCATAGGACATTTTAGTGTCACCTGCCCCGGGATTGCCGGAGGGTGTGACGATTGGGACCGCGTGGCCCGTGTGCAGGTGTTGTCGCCCGAAGGGCAGTGGATCGAGATCATCCGTTACATCACCCCTTATGGTATTCCTTGCGATCACACCCTCGACCTGACAGATTATGTTTCTCTCCTGCAGGGAGATGTGCCGTGGAAATTGTCCATAGGCACCTGGGGAACCGGAGGATGGGAGGTGACCCTTGACCTGGAATATGTCGCAGGGAAACCCAACTACCCGTACAGCCACGTTTATCTTGTCTGGAACGGTCATTACCCGTTCGGCGATCCGGCCAACCTGCAGCCTGTACCGGAAGTCTCTCTTGATATTCATGACTACGGCGAAAAAGCATTCCTCGACCTGGTCACCACCGGCCATGGCTGGGGCCAGAACAATACGGACAATGCGGCTGAATTCTACCATGCAGTGCATCACATCTATGTTAACGGCCATTCCTATGAACAGGATCTTTGGCAGCAGTGTAATCCCAATCCTGATAACTGTACCGGTCAGCACGGTACCTGGTATTATGACAGGGCGGGCTGGTGTCCCGGTTCCTTGGCCAAACGATACAGATACGATCTTTCCGATTTTATTTACGGTGATACGGTGACCTTATCCTACATCTTTGATACCTCTTATGTGGACTTGTGTCATCCGCATAATCCGGCGTGTGTATCAGGTGTGACCTGTCCCAACTGCCTGGATGGTTTCAACCCCGTGTACTATGTCTCGGCCAACCTGGTCGTTTTCTCGAACCGTATGGTTACGACCCTGGGGGAGTCTCCCGAATCCCCTGGAGATCCGGAGCCTTTCCCTTTGGAGATATACCCTAATCCGGTCAAGACGCATGTGCATTTCCTGTGTGAGGAGCCTGCCGGAGAGATTAACCTGACGTTGATGGATAGCCGGGGCCGCATTGCGGCGCAATACCGGTTCCATGACAACAACAGCCTTTCCGCCTTTACCCTGGATATGACGGAGCGTCCGGCAGGAGTGTGGTTTATTGGTATCAGAAATGGCGAACGTACGGGGCTGTATAAAGTCATTAAACAATAAAAAAGAGCGGGACTTTTCCGCTCTTTTTTATCACAGTTCCTTGATCCTGATATTTTTAAAATAGACCACATCTCCGTGCCCGAGGAATCCGATGTGTCCTTTTTCATTTTTCAGGCCGGGATGGTCTTTGTGGTCGAGGGTGCCGTTTTTGGAGGCCTCTTTGATATCGCCATCCAGGATCACATGACCGTTGAGGGTGACCTTTACAAGGCTCCCTTTGACATAGATCTCCTCATGGTTCCATTCACCCACAGGCTTCAGGTATCCTCTTTTGGCCGGGATGACCCCGTACACCGAACCATGGTACTGGTAGGGTTTCAGATGAGCGTAGATGGGAGCAGTGTTGTCCAGCACCTGTATCTCCATCCCCACATAGGCGGCATCGCCCTGGAGCGGTGCCCGTATCCCGATGCCGTTGTTGGCGCCGGGGGTCAGTTTGAAATCAAACCGGTAGATGAAATCCTTGTATTCCTTTTCGGTGTATAGGTTGCCGTGGGAGCCCTCCTTGGGACGTACCACGATCATGCCGTCCTCGACGACGTAATCGGTCTTGTTGCCCACCCATCCGTCCAGGTTCTTTCCATTGAAGAGGGGAACGAATCCCTCGGCTTTCTCTTCCTCCGAGAGCTGGTATCCTGTGGGAGGTATTTCTCGGACGTAGATGTCGCGAAAAGCCAGGTTACTACCGTGGGCCTGCAGCTCGATGGGCCCTGTGGGGAAGATGGGGATGCTGCGGTCCCAGTAGTTCTCCAGCGGCACATGATCGACCACCAGCTCGCCGTTGAGCCATACCGTGACGATGCTGTCGATCATGATGATGTGGAAAGTGTTCCACTCCCCGATGGGATTGTCGGCCACCTTCAGCGGTGTGCTGCGGTTGCGTTTGTTGTTGTATAGACCGCCCGAGCCTACCTGGGCACCCACGTTGCGGCGGGAGGTGTCCCAGATCTGCACCTGTGGCGATCCGCGCAGGTAGATGCCGCTGTCACCACCCTTCGTGATACGCCAGTCGACCCACAGCTCAAAGTTGCCATAGTTCTTCGCCGAGACCAGGTTCTGGCCTTTACCGTTGAAGACGATGCTGTTCTTGTTGACGCTCCAGTTCTCATGCATCTTTTTGTCCGCTTCTTTCTGGGCTTTGGCCAGCTCTTTCGGCTTCATCTCCGCCAGCTTAATGGGGTTGGCCACAAAACCTTTCCAGCCGCTCAGGTCCTTGCCGTTGAACATGGAGACAAATCCCGTGTCCTGCGGCATCTTCTCCAGGTAGTCCTGCACCTGTGCTCTCAGGTAGTCGCTCTCACTGCCCTTGATGAGGGGGAGTGCTTTCGTCAGTAGGTCCCGGACGATCGTACCCGTCATTCCTTTTTTTCCATCCGGCGTGGGCAGGGCAATGCTCACCACGGCACGGGCTGCCTCGTTGCTCACCTCAGGATCGTCCAGGAATTTCCCCGTATAGACCAGGGCGGGAAAGATGTGTAGCCTACCGAGGGCCATGATGGCCTCGCTCTTCTCCTGACCTCCCCGGGCCAGTGGCATGATCCGGCGTATCTTCAGGAGCTTCTGCTCGTCGGGGAGGTTGGCGGAGGAGATCATTTTCACATAAGCGGAGAAAGCTTTGTCGCGGTACTCCGGTATTCCTTTTTCCACGATACGATAGAGGGTGTATGTGGCGGAGGGGTCTTTCCATTGGGTGATAGCCCGGAAAGCGGCGGCTTGTATATTGCCGCCGCCGGTAAAGAATAGTTTTTCGGCCATGGCCAACGCCTCGGGGGTGCCGGCAGCAGGGAGCAGGGCGATGAGGCGGTCCTTTTTATCCGTGCCGTTCATCACCTCTGCCAGTTTGCTGAAAGCCTGTTGCCTGTCCCGGCTTTCGTTCAGGGCTTTCACCACAGCAGCCTGCGCCGGGACTAACTCTTTATCTGTCTGTGCAGCCAGCAGCAATTCGATGGCTTCGGGGAGACGGTCTCCTGTTACGGTACCCGGCAGGGCATTATAGGCGGCCTGCCGTACCACAGGATCCTCCGAGGAGCAATGTTCATAGATCATCCGAAAATATTCCGTGCCACCCCGTTCCCCTATGATCTGCAGGCAGGCTGCCAGGGCTTTGCCGGAGGCTTTTCCGGCAGCATCTGCAACATAGGAGAGCTCCTTTTGTGAGATCAGGGTCAGTAAAAGCTTTTGTGTGTAGTCAATGTCCTTTCCTGCCAGCAAGTGTTCCATCAGCACAGGCAGCGCCTGCTTGCCCCGGAGGGCAGTGTAGGTGAACAGGACAGCTTCCCGCACGCCGGTGTCGGGATCGTCCATCATTTTTTTCTTTTCGATGAGGGGCAGTACGGAGGGATCACCCCTCCTGCCCAGCATACGGATGATGTCCGCCTTTACTTCCGGGGAGGCTTTGACAGCCAGCGTGAACCATTTCTTGCTCACGGAAATGTTCCCCACTTTCTGGGCCGTGACCAATACGGCATCCCGGTAGGCTTTGTCAGGGTTGGCGGCTTCTTTGTACAGCAGAGGCAGGGCTTTCTCTCCGAAATAGCGGGCGAAGAGGTTGACGGCATCGGCCCGGTAGTGCAGCAGTGCCGGATCGCTGCACTTTTTCAGCATGGCATCCACGCCTTTTTTGCACAGGGTGAGTTCGCCTTCCGATCCCAGTTTGTCTAGGTAGGTGAGGAAAGAAGAAAGGGCCATGGAGGGCTCGTAAGCCGCAGTGTTGGAAGCAACGTTCCACAGGGTTTCGTACGATGCGGGATCGCCGATGCGTGCCAGCGCCTGCAGGGTGACCCGCTGTACGGAGATATCTTTGTTGCCCACATACTGGGTGAGCAGAGGCGCTGCCGGTCGATAATGCAACTCGCCCAATGCTTTGATAAGGGTGATGTTGGCTGAAGGAGCCGTCTTTTTGAGGGCCTCCAGGAGGGTTGCAGCAGCTTGCTCCGTGCTCAGGGAGAGGAGCGCCTGCGTGGCGGGCTCACAGAGCGTCTCATCCGTGAGATATTCCTGCAGCACGGGGATGGAGGCATCGCTGATCACCAGATTGAGCTGGTGGATCAGGAAGCGCTTCACTGCCTGCTCCCGCGCGGCATCTATGGCGGTCAGGAGATTTTTTTCCAGAAAGATTTTTTCGGTCTCCTTACCCTCTTGTGAAGCATAACGGGCCATGCTGTTGATGGCCATGCGGGCGGCGGCATCGTCACCGGTGCCGGGAGGGATGATCATCGCCGCCAGTTCGGCAAAGCCCTTGTCACCCAGGGTGAAAAGCTCAGAGACCAGCCTGTTGCGGTAAGCAAGATCCCCTGCCGGCATCTGCGCCAGGATATCCGCGATCTTTGTCTCCAGCGTCCTGTTATCCTGGGCCCCAACCTCCGAACTTAGAACGATA